>JAKLLO010000017.1 GCA_023150095.1 Zoogloea sp.
ACCATCATCAGCGCGCCGACGATCACCACCGCCATCCAGTACTCGAGGCCGAACAGCAGCTTGATGAGCTGACCGGCGCCGACCATCTGGGCGATGAGGTAGAAGGCCACCACGACCAGCGTGCCGGAAGCAGCGAAGGCACGGATCGGGGTCTGCTGGAAGCGGTAACCGGCCACGTCGGCAAAGGTGAATTTGCCCAGGTTGCGCAGGCGCTCGGCCATCAGGAAGGTGATCACCGGCCAGCCGACGAGGAAGCCGATCGCATAGATCAGGCCGTCGTAGCCGTTGGCCATCACCGCGGCGGAAATACCCAGGAAGGACGCGGCAGACATGTAGTCACCGGCGATCGCCAGGCCGTTCTGGAAGCCGGTGATGCCACCGCCGGCGGTGTAGAAGTCGGCAGCCGACTTGGTCTTGGAGGCGGCCCACTTGGTGATGAACATCGTGCCGGCAACGAAGACGCCGAACATGATGATCGCGGTCCAGTTGGTGGCCTGCTTTTCGGCCTGGCCGAGGTCGGCACCGGCGGCCAGGGCGGCGCCGGAGGCCAGCACCGCGAGGAGGCCAAGGATAAGTTTGGAAGTACGCATCACTTGGTGGCCTCCTTGATGACCTGAGCCTTCAGATCGTCGAATTCGGTATTTGCACGACGGATGTAGATACCGGTGATGATGATGGTGAACAGGATCACGCCGACACCAATGGGAATCCCCAGCGAGGTGACGCCCGCGCCCGTCTTCTGGGCGAGGAACTCCTTGTTGAAGGCCACCAGCAGGATGTAGCCGTAGTAAACAATCATCATCAACGCAGTCATGATCCAGCCGTATGAATTGCGTTTAGAGACCAGCTCCTGGTACTTCGGATTTGCCCGGATGCGGTCGCCGAGGTCGTCTCTCATGTCTTTCTCCTCCTCTTCGAATTAACCTTGCTGGGCACCATGGGGCGCCCTAAGGGTGATCGCAAGTTACCGGCGGAGCCTTACGGTGAACTTACGTTCGCTTACAGCTGAGAAATCGCCTTAACAAGGAGCAAGAAGCACACACGGAAAAAGAAAATCCCCGCCAGGCGAAATTCGCAAGCGAGGAGGCGGAACGTGAACGACAAAAAGCCCGGCTCATGACCGGGCTTCTGGGATGCGTCCGGAACGGACTTGCCGTTCCGCAGCCCGGCTCCCGCCGGGCTGGTATCGACCGGGACTTAGGCCACCGGAACGATGTTGGCGGCCTGCTGGCCCTTCGGGCCGGTGACCACGTCGAAGGTCACGCGCTGGCCTTCAGTCAGGGTCTTGAAACCCTTGGACTGGATGGCGGAGAAGTGAGCGAACAGATCGTCACCGCCGTTTTCCGGGGTGATGAAACCGAAGCCCTTGGAATCGTTGAACCACTTCACGGTACCTGCTGCCATGATGAATATCCTTGAAAAAACGTTAAAACAGGGTTTTCCCCCTGGGAAGGGCGAAACTCAAGATGGCGGGGTGATGAAGGAAAGACTGCCGCAGGGCTGCGGGTACTGAACCAGACAACAACAACACTACTTGAAGATCGCGAGGTCGGACTGTGCACTGTATCTGCCGCCAATGCAAACACTATTTTTGAAAACAGGCCCTGAAGCCCAAAAAATGTCGCAAACAAGGCTGCGACAATCGACCGCATCGCCTGCGGCGCCTTCAGCGCGAGGCCTGGCGCCCGCTTCGGCGATAATCCGCCGACGCGTTTTTCTCTCCCCAAGCACACCCCCATGCCCTCACCCGCCAGCCCCACCGATGCCCTGCGCCGCCTGATCAGCCTGCGCTGGCTATCCATCGGGACGATGCTGGGCGTGCTGCTCTTCGTGCCCTGGCTCCTCGACATTCCCCTCCCCGGCGCCGCCCTGCTGCCGGTGGCGGTCTCCCTGATCGCCATCAACGGGCTGTCGATGCTGCGGGCGGCCCGCATCAGCGCCATCCACCCGGCCGAGCTGTTCGCCCAGCTGTGCATCGAACTGGCCGCCTGGAGCGCCTTCCTGTACTTCACTGGCGGCGCCACCAATCCATTGATTTCGCTGCTATTGCCGCTGGTCGCAATCGGCGCGGCGATCCTCCCGGGGCTGTGGGCCTGGCTGCTTGCGGTGCTCGCCGTGGTGGCTTATTCGGTGCTGTGGGATTTCAACGATCAGCTCGACATCTACGATTCAGGCCTCGCCGTGCATTGGCATCTGGCCGGCATGTGGCTCACCTTCGCGCTCTCCGCCGGGGTGATCGTCTGGTACGTGGTGCGCATGACGGCCGCCATCCGCCAGCGCGACCAGGCGCTGGCCGAAGCCCGCGAGTCCAGCCTGCGCAGCGAGCGCATCGTCGCCCTGGGCAACCTCGCCGCCGGCGCCGCCCACGAACTCGGCACACCGCTGGGCACAATGGCCATCGTCGCCGGAGAACTCGCCCGCAATCCCAGCCTCGACGACGACACGCGGGCCGACGCCGAGATCCTCCTGACCCAGATCGCCCACTGCAAGACGATCCTCGGCGGGCTCACGCTGCGCGCCGGCAGTCTCCGCGCGGAGGGTGGCTCGACCATGGCCGCCGATGCGTGGCTTGCCGCCATCATCGAGCGCTGGCGCAGCCAGCGACCCCACGTGCCGCTGGCCACCCGCATCGACTGCGGCGATTCCGCCCCCACCCTGATCGCCGACGCGACCCTCGAGCAGGCCATCCACAACCTCATCAACAACGCCGCCGACGCCGATCCGGCGGGCATCGAATGCGAAGCCGGCATCGACGGTGCCGAGTTCGTCGTCCGGGTGCTCGACCGCGGCCCCGGCATGCCCGCCGACGAAACCGCGCCGCGCAGCCCTGGCCAGGGCCTGGGCATCGGCCTGCTGCTGGCCGGCAGCGCAGCCGAACGCTGCGGCGGCAACATCCGCTTTGCGCCCCGCCCTGGCGGGGGCACCATCGCCACCCTCAGCCTTCCCCTTGCCTCGATTCAGCCATGAGCTCCCAGGACGCCCCCCACATCCTCGTCATCGACGATGACCCCGTCTTCAATCGCGTGCTCACCCGTGCCCTCGGCCAGCGTGGCTTCACGGTGTTCGGCGCCGCCGATCCCGAGAGCGCCCTCAGCCTCGCCCGCGAGCACGAGCCCGAATACGTGGTCCTCGACCTCAACATCGCCGGCAGCTCCGGCCTGCGCCTCATCGAGCCGCTGCTGGCCGTCAATCCGGATTGCCGCATCCTGGTGCTGACCGGCTACGCCAGCATCGCCACCACCGTCGACGCGATCAAGCTCGGCGCCACCCAGTACCTCGCCAAGCCGGCCGACGTGGATGCGATCCTGAAGGCGCTCTCGGCCAGCGAGGTGATCATCGACGACACGCCATCGGCGTCGCCGATGTCGGTGGACCGGCTGGAATGGGAGCACATCCAGCGGATACTCGGCGAGAACGACGGCAACATCTCGGCCACGGCGCGTGCGCTTAAAATGCACCGACGTACCCTGCAACGGAAACTGGCCAAACGGCCGGTCAAGGAATGAAAGACAGCCACGACACCACCGACCGCACCCGCCTCGACAAATGGCTGTGGGCGGCCCGCTTCTTCAAGCACCGCACCCTCGCCACCGACGCCGTCGAAGGCGGCAAGGTGCAGCTCAACGGCATCCGCGTCAAGCCTGCAAAAGACGTGAAGATCGGCGATCGGGTCGACATCCAACTCGCCGAAGCCCGGCTCACGGTAGTCGTCACCGGCATCGCCGAGAAGCGCGGCAGCGCCACCGTGGCCCAGACGCTCTACACCGAAACCCCTGAAAGCATCGCCGCCCGCGAGACCGCGCGGGAAGAACGCAAGTTCGCCGCCACGCCCGGCGCGGATCTCCACGGCCGCCCCACCAAGCGCGACCGCCGACTGATCGGGCGCTTCAACAGCGGCGGCTGAGCCCCGCGCTTACAGCGCCAGAGCCAGCGCCAGCGGCAGGAAAGCCACCGCCAGCACATTGCCGATCAGCACCATCGAGGCGACCTTCTCCGGCTCCTGGTGGTAGCGCTCGGCAAACATGTAGTTGAGCACCGCCGGCGGCAGTGCACCGAACACCAGCAGCAGCGCCCGCTCCCGCTCGGGCAGCGGCACCAGCCAGATCAGCACCACCGACAGCGCCATGCCGATGAGCGGCCGCGCCACCGCGCCGGTCACCCCGAGCTGAATCGCCGAGATCCGCGACTCGCTGATCCGCACCCCCAGCGCAAACAGCATCAGCGGAATCGAGATGTCACCGAGCATCTTGATCGCCAGCATCGCCGGCTGCCACACCTCGATGCCGGCGATGCCCACCGCCAGCCCGGCCAGGGTGGCCAGCACCGAGGGCACGCGCCACACGCTGGCGAGCCGCGCATGGTGATCGAGATACCAGGCACCAAAGGTGAAGTGGATGAGGTTCGACACCATGAACATCACCACCGCTGGCGCCAGCGCCTCCTCGCCGAAGGCCAGCACGGCCAGGGGCAGGCCGAGGTTGCCGCAGTTGTTGAACATCATCGGCGGCACGAAAGTGCGCGGCGCCACCCCGATCATCCTCGCCACGCCCCAGCCCAGCAGCCCCGAGCCCACCACGGCCACCGTGGTCGCCCCCAGCAGCGGCAGGAACTGCATGATGTGGAAGGATTTGTTGGCCAGGGCGCCAAACACCAGCGCCGGCACGAACACATCCATGTTCAGCTTGTTGGCCTGGGACAGATCCGGCTTCGCGCGCCGGCCGACCAGAAAGCCCACCGCGGTGATGGCGAAGAGCGGAAACAGGATGGAGACGATGCGCAGGAGCATGGCGTTCGGGTGACGAGTTCTGGGGAGGAATCGGCGCCACTCTCCGGCGACGCTCGCCCGACGGTATACGCCATCCGACGCGTGAAATAAATGAGGGGCTACCCCGGTAGCCCCTCATTCGATGGCGCCCGGACGAACCGGGTGCCGCCTTACAGCACGTAGCGCGCCAGATCTTCCCGCTGGGCCAGCACCTCGAGGCGGCCATCCACATAGGCGGCGTCGATGGTGACGGTCTGCTCGCCGGCCTTGCCAGCCTCGAAGGCCAGCTCTTCCAGCAGCTTTTCCATCACGGTGTAGAGACGACGCGCACCGATGTTCTCGGTCTTCTCGTTCACCTGGAAGGCGATCTCGGCCAGCCGGCGGATGCCGTCCGGCGCGAACTGCAGGGTCACGCCGTCGGTGGCGAGCAGCGCCTCGTACTGGCGCGTCAGGCAGGCGTCGGTCTGGGTGAGGATGCGCTCGAAATCCTCGACGGAGAGGGATTCCAGCTCCACGCGGATCGGGAAACGGCCCTGCAGCTCGGGGATCAGGTCGGACGGGCGTGACAGGTGGAAGGCGCCGCTGGCGATGAACAGGATGTGATCGGTCTTGACCATCCCGTACTTGGTGCTGATCGTCGTGCCTTCGACGAGCGGCAGCAGGTCGCGCTGCACGCCCTGGCGCGATACGTCGGCGCCGTGGCTGTCGGAGCGGGTGGCGATCTTGTCGATCTCGTCGAGGAACACGATGCCGTTCTGCTCGACCATGCGCAGCGCCTCGAGCTTCAGCTCCTCGTCGTTCACCAGCTTGGCGGCTTCCTCGTCGGCCAGCAGCTTCATGGCTTCGCTGATCTTCAGCTTGCGGGATTTCTTCTTCCCGCCGCCCATGTTCTGGAACATGCTCTGGAGCTGGCCGGTGAGCTCTTCCATGCCCGGAGGCGCGAGGATCTCGGCGCTCATGCCGGGCACCGCCACCTCGATCTCGACTTCCTTGTCGTCCAGCTCGCCCTCGCGCAGCTTCTTGCGGAATTTCTGGCGGGTGGCGTTATCTTCCGCCGTGGCCGGCTCGGCGCCGAATCCCACCGTCGGCCGCGCCGGCGGCAGCAGGATGTCGAGCACGCGGTCTTCGGCAGCGTCCATCGCGCGGTCGCGGCACTTCTTCATGGCCTGCTCGCGGTGGCTCTTGATGGCGATTTCCACCAGGTCGCGGATGATCGTATCCACGTCGCGGCCCACGTAGCCCACTTCGGTGAACTTGGTCGCCTCGATCTTGATGAAAGGCGCATTGGCGAGCCGCGCCAGACGGCGGGCGATCTCGGTCTTGCCGACGCCGGTCGGGCCGATCATCAGGATGTTCTTGGGGGTGATCTCGCTCTTCAGCGGCTCGGCCACCTGGGCACGCCGCCAGCGGTTGCGCAGCGCCACGGCCACGGCCTTCTTGGCCTTGCCCTGGCCGACGATGTGCTTGTCGAGTTCGGAGACGATCTCCGGAGGCGTCATCTGGGTCATTTGGGCACCTTTGGCGCTACGCGCCTTCCCGCCAGGCGGGAGCATTCGCCCTTAAGGCGGCTTTGCGGACTCATGGCTTCAGCACCTCGATGGTGTGGCATTGGTTGGTGTAGATGCACAGGTCGCCGGCGATGGTGAGGGACTTCTTGATGACGTCCTCGGGGGCGAGCTCCGTGTTCTCGATGAGCGCGCGGGCGGCCGACTGCGCGTAGGCGCCGCCGGAGCCGATCGCCACGATGCCCTGCTCGGGCTCCAGCACGTCGCCGTTGCCGGTGATGATCAGGGAGTTGTCGAGATCGGCCACCGCCAGCATGGCTTCGAGCCGGCGCAAGGCGCGGTCGGTACGCCAGTCTTTGGCGAGCTCGACGGCGCTGCGCACGAGGTTGCCCTGGTGCTTCTCGAGCTTGGCCTCGAAACGCTCGAAGAGCGTGAAGGCATCGGCCGTGCCGCCGGCGAAGCCAGCCAGGATGCGATCCTGGTACAGCTTGCGCACCTTTCGGGCACTGGCCTTGATGACGATGTTGCCGAGGGTGACCTGGCCGTCGCCGCCGAGGGCCACGTGCCGGCCGCGCCGGACCGAGAGGATGGTGGTGCCGTGATATTGTTCCATCGCTGGGATGTGGGGACGAAAAAATGGATTACAAGCCCACTCCGCCCATGACGAAAACCGCGTGATTTCGCGACGTCACGACGTGCTGGAGTAGAGCAGCATCAGAAAAAAGAGGGTGCTGCGGGCGCGCTGCGTACCGCAGCCGGCAGGATCAGCCGTGCAGCTCGATCCGGGCAACCTGGTGGAGGCCCATCACCTGCATGAGCGCCGCAACCATCGAATTGACGCCAGTGAGCACGATCAGCCGGCCCTGGTTGTGCAATTGGGAGACGATGTTGAACAGGGTGCCGGCGGAAACGAAATCCATCCGCCGCAACCGGCTGCAATCCACCTCAACCATCGTCTTGTCGGCGGCAAAGCTCGTGATCTTGCGCAGCACGTCGGTGTTGGGGCCGATGATCTCGCCTTCGAGCACATAGCTGCGGGCAACCGTGGCGAGGGGCTCGGCGCCGGTCTGGCTGGCGGTCACCGCGAGCGGCGGCTCCCAGGATGGCGGTGACTCTTCGAAGGTCATCGCATAATCGACCGCAAGCTCTTCGAAGCGATCCTGCTGGTCGGTGTATTGCAGCACCTCGAGCAGAAGCAGCCACAGGGGCTGGTTGGCACGCCGGCCGGAACTCACCAGGCCGTCCAGCAGGTTTACAAGGTGGATGGCGCCACCGAGCGCAAGCCGGACCTTCGCCCGGCGCAGGCCGCGCACCGCGCGCAGCAACAGCTCGGCACCCGCATCATCGACGCCGCTCAAGCGGGCGAGATCAATGCGCAGGGCGCCCGCCCGCATGGCAATCTGGATAAGCTGGGCAAACTGCGCCGCAGCCTGGCCGCCAAGGTGGCCGGACAGGTTGATCGTCTGGACCTTGGGTTCAGCGCTCACCCGATCTGCCTGGGACGACAGATCGTGCCAGGCCGGGGGCGACCGTTCGAACTCGGTGGCAAACCCGAGGCTGAGGGACTCGAAATGCTCCCGCTGGCCAGTGAGGCGCATCAGGTCGAGGAGCATCTGCCAGAGGTTGAAGCGGGCGTCGGTGTTGTAGGTGGTTTCCAGCGCGTGCTCGAGCACGCTGCGGGCTTCGTCGTCGCCACCGTGGGCAAACAGGATGGCCGCCTCTTCGGCGGGCGGGGCCATCTCATCGACGCCCTCTTCCACATGCACCTTGTCGGCACACTGGGCAAGAATTCGCTTGAGATCACCACCGGCGATGGTGAAGTCGAGGGTCGAACTGTCGTTGCGGACGTTGCCACCCCGTGGCAGTCCGCTCAATGACAACTGGGCGCCACCGGCGCTGGAACCACGCCGGGAACGGGGTGCAGTACTTCCGGCAGGTGCAGGCTTCTTGCCGAAAAAAGGTAGCACCACTCCCATACCCTCCAAGTTACTTTTTTACGAATGACTAGGATATCACTCTACAAAGCAGGGGCTCCGTGATTTACATCCTGTCGAATTTCACGCTTGCCACCAAAACGAGCATCACGAACAACACCCCACATACTGGTCCGAATGGCTGGTCAAAACCCAGCGACACCGCAAACGCAACGCAGTAGCCCGCCATTCCGATGACAGACGAGAGCATCAGGCCAGATCGCCAGCCCCGGCCAAAACGGCAGGCCAGGAGCGGCGGCACGAAGACCAGCGCAAAGGCCGCCATCACCCCCAGGCTGACCGTCGCCAGCGCCACCGCGAGGCTGGCCAGCAGGTCGAACAGCATCAGCCGCGGCCGCTCGCTGCGCCCCCGGGCCCGGTAGAACTCCGGAAAGAAGCGCGCCAGCAGCAGCGGTCGGGACAGCCAGGCCAGCAGCGGCACGATCGCCGCCACGGCCAGCGCCGCGGCCAGCAGATGGCCTTCGCCAGTGAAATATAGCTGACCATCGAAGAGCGCGTGACCGGCCTGCTCGGCCAGCGGATGATTGGCCACCAGCAGCACCCCCGCTCCCCAGGCGAGCAGCATCATCAACGCGTAGGCGCCGGCCCCCGCACGGGCGGCGAGGCCCTTCACCAGCGCAGCCACCACGGCCGCCAGCAGGCCGCCGCCGATCATCGACCAGTCGGTCACCATTGCCAGCAGCGCGCCAGCCGAAGCCATCTGGGCAAAGGCCAGCGCCGCCAGCCATTCGTCCCGCAGGCGCAGGTACATGCCCACCAGCGGCAGCAGACCAGCCAGCAGCAGGCCGGTGAAGAAAGGCACCCGGAACAGCGGATCGAAGAGCAGATCGAAGCTCATGCGGACGCCTCCTCACCCACGCTCACAACCCGGGAGCACACCCGACCGATGAAGCCGGCATCATGGGAAACGATCACCATGCCGTGCGCCCCGTGGGCACGGCCCAGCCAGTCGGACAGGAAGGCCACGCCGGCCTTGTCCAGGTTGTTGGTGGGCTCGTCCAGCAGGATCAGGTCGGCTGGCGCAGCCAGGCAGGCCCACAGGCGCAGGAACTGCAGCTGCCCACCGGAGAGCCGATCGAGGCGCTCGTCGAGCCGGCCGGACAGCCACGTCGGCAGGCCGTCGGTGGCGGCGCCGGTGAGGCGCAGCAGCTCGCGCCCCGTCAGCGGAATGCCGCGCAGGTCATCAAAAACCTGGGCCTGATGGGAGATCGCCAGCCCCGGCGCCTTCTCCACCGTGCCGCCAAAAATCCGCACGCCGCCCCAAAGGGCCTTGAGCAGCGTGGACTTGCCGGCACCGTTGGGCCCCGCGAGACCCAGGATCTCGCCCCGGCTCAACTCGAAATCCAGCGGCCCGGCCACCGGCGCAGCATAGCCGGCCACCAGCCCGCTGACGCGGATCAGGAATCCGTCCATGCCACGCCCCTCCTTACTTCGCCCCGGCGAGCAGGCGCCTGACGGTGTCGTCGAACAGCCCGAACAGGTCGGACGCCTCGCTCGAGCCGCCCACGGTGTAGGGCAGCACGACCACCGGGATCTTCGCCCGCTCGGCCATCCAGTCCGACGACGTGGGCCGGGCGTAGGCCGGGCGCAGGATCATCTTCGCCGGCGTGGCCTTCTGGCGCTCCAGCAGGCCGGCGAGCTGAGCGCTGCCCGCCTCGACGCCCGGCTTGGGCTCCAGCGCGCCAAGCTCCTTCAGGCCCAGCCATGCGGAAAGATATGGAAAGCCCTTGTGCTGGACCCACACCGGCACGCCCCGGAGCGGCGCGGCGGCCTGCTCCCAGCGCCCCATCGCCGCCTTCCAGCGCTCGGCAAAGCGCGCAAAGCCGGCCTTGTAGGCGGCAGCGTTCGGCGCATCCACCTGAGCCAGACGAGCCGTCAGCGCCTCGCCCACCGCCAGGATGTTGCGCGGATCGAGCTGGATGTGCGGATTGCCAGCCGCATGGACGTCACCGTCGGCGCGGTCGAGCCGGGCCGGCACCTCCAGCAGACGTACCACCGAGCTCGCCTCGAAGTAGCCCGGCTGGCCCGGCTGGATCGCAGCGTTGCCCGACTCGCGGAGCACCAGCGGCAGCCAGCCGATTTCGAGGTCGGCACCCGTCGCCACCACCAGCTGGCTGCTGCGAGCACGGGCGATCAGCGAGGGCCGGGCCTCAATACGATGCGGATCCTGGAGGGCGGTGGTGGCGGCCAGCACATTGACCTTGTCACCACCGATCTCCTTCGCCAGCGCGGCCCACTCGGGCACGGTGGCGAACACATTGACGGACGCCGCGGCCGGCAGGGCCGACAGCAGCATGCACAGCAGCGCGACGACGCGCAGGATCAACTTGTCGATCATCATCCGACTCCTCAGAACTTGTGGGCGCCGTGGGCGCCAAGACTCATCACGTACTGCAGCCACACCTGGTTGTCGGACTCGCCACTGCGCGACTTGTCGCGAGCCAGTTGCAGGCGCAGGCGCGAGTACTCCGACGGCGACCAATCCACCATCGCCGACTGGCGGGTCGGATCGTAGCCGGCCAGGATCGGCAGTTCGGCGCTGGACAGCGCCCCCAGATCGACACTCCCCGAGCGCAGCCAGTCACCCCGCACGCCCACGCGCCAGCGGGGCATGAACTGGTAGACCGCCTGCAGATAGGCGCCCGACTGACGGAAGCGGGCCGCCGACGTCGCCTCATTGATGCCACCGATGTCGTAGTTCAGGTCGCCGGTCTCACGCCGCTGGAAGTACTCACCCTGCACCTTGAGGTTGGTCACGCTGCTGTTGCCGTCAGGCGCCCACTTGTAGACGAAGTCGGCAATCCAGGTCTGGCTGCGCCCGGAAAAGCTGTGAGCGAGGGCCGCGCCGGCCCCGTCGACGCCATCCTCGAAGCCCCGCTCGCGGGGATTGGTGCGCACGTGGGACAAGCCCACCTGCCAGGAGGACGAAGCTCCGATGTCACCGCCCAGATGGGCGAAAGCAGTCCACAGACCGGCACCGTTGCGGGTGCGCTCGGCCCCTGGGAACTTCTGCCCGCCCGCCACTTCGGTGCCGAATTCGAGGAACAGGTCGGTGGGGGCGACCCAGCGCAACTGGACACCGTCGTTCTGCAGCCGCGGGCCGAAGAAGGCCTTGTAAACCAGCGGCGCATCAGCGAAATCCCATTCATGGGGATGCTGCTGGTTGAGATAACCGACGCCGGACAGGAAGCGCCCGGCCTTCACCTTGAAGCCTGAGGACAGTCCGAGGGTTTCCACGTTGACCTCTTCCACCTCGACCACCCCGGCGCCGTCATCCTCGGCCAGCGCAAAGCGGGCATTGGCGCGGAACAGATGATCCACGTTGGCCGAGAAGGCGAGCTCGGACTCGCCCAGCGAGAAGCCCTTGCGCGGAGGGCCGATCTCGCCGCCGGACGGGATGAAACCGTCGATGCGGTAGGTGGAGGGGTCGCGCTGCAGGCGGGTGAACTTGCTGTCGATGATCAGCGAGACCGCCGGATTGAAGGCGGACTCGCCTGCCGAGCGCTGGGGCGCGGGCTCGGCGCTGGCCTTGGCGACACTCTCGGCGCGAGCTGCCGTGCGGTCGGCCTCGGTGGCTACGGCCACCGCCGAGGCGCTGCGGGCTTCGGCGGTGGCAAGCCGGCGTTCGAGGGCGTCGATACGCTGCTGATAGGTCTCGCGCAGCTCTCGCAGCTGGCTGCGGAGCTGCTTGAGGTCGGCGTCGGAAGCCGCGTCGGGGGCCGCAAAGGCGGCATGCGGCAACGCCGCGAGCGCCGCAAACAGGGCGGCGGGTCGTACGAATTTCATGGAGAGTGCTCCGTCGGATCGGTTCGGATAAAGCAGCCAGCCGGCGCGCGTCATGCCCTCGGGCAACGACGGACGCCGGTCAGCGGTTCGGGGACGGGATCAGACGGAAGCGGGCGGCCCGCGGCAGGGTGGGCAGGGCGCGCGCCGGGCCGCCAGCGTGACGGCGGGCTCGGCAAGCTGCGCGGGCGGAAGCGCCTCGACGACCAGCACGGCCGGCGAGGGTGGAAGCACGGAAGCCAGATCAGCCGCCGCCAGGCACAGCAGGCAGCGCTCGTGGCGCTCCGCCGCGGGCAGGCCGCCGGGACCGGCCTCACCGGTGGTCGCCAGCGTCGCGGCGCGGACGCCCGCACCACGGCGCTCCGCCAGCCCCTCGCCCACGTGGCTGAGGGCGTGGGCGGCGGCAAACAACTGGGCGCACACCAGCACCAGCGCCAGCACGCTGCGAAGCAGCGGCGAGGCCCGGCGCGGCAGGCGGAAAGGCATCGCGGCGCGCCTCACGCCGCCACCTCCGGCACGCAGAAGCAGGAGAAGGCGTGATCGACGATGGCGCGGTCAAGATCGCGGACGATGAACACCAGCCGGGTGGACCGGTCGTCATCGGGCCACGCCGGCAGCGCGGCATCCGGGTAGCGCAGGTGATGGACGCACTGGATCACCCGCGGCGCGGCCTCGCCCCGCACGTTCACGATGCCCTTCACCCGCAGCAGGTGATCGCCCTTGAGGCCCTGCAGCATGTCGAGGGCGGTGGAGAACTCACCCCAGCCCACCGGCTGGTCGATGCGCACCACGAAAGCATGGGTGCTGGCGTCGTGCCGGTTCGGGTCGCCCGCCGGACGCGTGCCGCGGCCCGCCGGGGCGTACTGATTGCGGACGGACCGGGCCGCAACGGCTTCGTCTGCCAGCCAGCGCGCCACGTCGGCAGATTTGGTGGCCGGGTTCCACAGGCCGCAATCGAGCACCGCCGCGGGTTCAACCACGCCGCCTTCAACGCGGAACTGGGCCGCGCCCGGGTTGAGCCCGGCGAGCGTGCCAGCAAGCGCATCGACGGCCTCAGGCGTGGCCTGATCGCACTTGGTGATGATGAGCCGGTCGGCCATCGCGGCCTGCTTGACGGCCTCCGGCTGGCGGACCAGCTGCCCGGCGCCGAACACCGCATCCACCGCCGTCACCACGCCGTCGAGCCGGTAACGTTCGGCGATGAAGAAATCCTGCATCAGGGTGAAGATCACCGGCGCCGGATCGGCAAGGCCGGTGGTCTCGATGACCACCCGGGTCAACGCCGGCAGCTCCCGGCGCAGGCGGCGCATGAAGACATCCTTCAGCGCCCGGGAAAGATCGCCCCGCACCGAGCAGCAGATGCAGCCGGATTCGAGCAGCACCACGTCCTCGTCGATCTTCTCGACAAGCAGGTGGTCCAGCGGCACGGCACCGAATTCATTGACGAGCACCACCGTTCCGGCCAGCTCGGGCTGGCGCAGCAGGTGATTGAGCAGGGTGGTCTTGCCCGAACCGAGGAAGCCGGTGAGCAGGGTGACGGGAATGCGGTTCGCCGGAGCGGTCATGGGCGGGCCTGGCCGATCCGGCGAAACATGGTGAAGCAGGAAGCGGGAACGGGGGGATTATTCCCCGTAGAGCTTCTGGGTGCGCTCGCGCCGCTCCTGGGCGTCGATCGACAGGGTGGCGGTGGGGCGGGCGAGCAGGCGGCCGATCCCGATCGGGTCGCCGGTTTCCTCGCACCAGCCGTATTCGCCTTCGGCGATGCGCTCGAGGGCTTCCTCGATCTTCTTGATCAGCTTGCGTTCGCGATCGCGCACGCGCAGTTCGAGGGCGTGCTCTTCCTCGACGGTGGCGCGGTCGGCCGGGTCGGCGACGAGCTCGTTCTCACGCAGGTTGGCGCCGGTGCTGGCTGCGTTCTCGAGCAGCTCTTCACGCATCTTCGACAGACGCTCCCGGAAGAACTCCAGCTGCGCCGGGTTCATGTAGTCATCTTCCGGCATGGCCAGGATTTCGGCCTCGGTGAGCAGTTTGTCTTTGCTGGTAGTTGCAACCATCTCTCATTCCTCCCATGAATCGACTGTCGGGCCGGGATCCCGCGACTTCCGCGCCGCGACATCGCCCATCTGCGACTCGCTGGCTGATGCACGAATCGCACCAGCCTGTCTCCAAGAGCGCGATTCTAGGCACAGGATTGCTGCAATTACAATGCGGCCAGCGCAATCGGCCTACGCGTACCTACATTCTGAAACACTGAATCTACCGCGTTGCTTCGGATCAGGGCGAGTCGTGCGGTAAAATGTTGCGATGCATTTCACGAACGATCCCGCTCCTGCCGCGGAGAAGGCGTCCTTTACGCTGCCGGTGCGGGTTTACTACGAAGACACCGACGCAGGTGGTGTGGTTTACTACGCCAACTACCTGAAGTTCTGCGAAAGAGCCCGCACCGACTGGTTGCGGGCTATTGGCTTTGAGCAAGGCCGGATCAAAGCCGAGCGCAACATCGTCTTCGTGGTGCGCTCCGTGAAAGCCGACTACCTCCAGCCCGCCGTCCTCGACGACATGCTGGACGTCGTCAGCCGGATTTCCCGGCTCGGCCGCGCCAGCCTAGTGTTCGACCAGCAGATCCGGCGCGACGGCCAGCCCATTTTCGACGCCCAGATCACCATCGCCTGCATCGACAGCACTGCCAAGCGCGCCATTCCGATTCCTCCTGCCGTACGCGACCAGTTCGCCACCCTGGTTTAAACCGATGAACGTCACCGAAGACCTCTCAATCCTGTCCCTGATCGCCAACGCGAGCGTCCTCGTCAAGCTCGTGATGGCGCTGCTCGGCACCGTCTCCTTCATGTCCTGGTACTGGATCTTCCGCAAGTGGTTCCAGATCCGCGACGCCAAGCGCAAGACCGACCTCTTCGAACGCGACTTCTGGAGCGGCGGCGACCTCAACGCCCTCTACCAGAGCGCCGCCACCGGCCGCCACGAAGCCGCCGGCATGGAGCGCATCTTCGAAGCCGGCTACCGCGAATTCGCCAAGCTGCGCGGCAAGAACCTCGACCACGGCGCAATAATGGACGGCGCCCGCCGCGCGATGCGCGCCACCTACCAGCGCGAGGTCGATGATCTCGAAGCCCACCTGGCCTTCCTCGCCTCGGTGGGCTCGGTGTCGCCTTACGTCGGCCTGTTCGGCACTGTCTGGGGGATCATGAACGCCTTCCGCGGCCTGTCCAACGTCGGCTCGGCCACCCTCGCCCACGTGGCGCCGGGCATCGCCGAAGCGCTGGTCGCCACCGCCATCGGCCTGTTCGCGGCGATCCCGGCAGTCGTCGCCTACAACCGCTTCGCCCACGACATCGACCGCATCGCGATCCGCTTCGAGAGCTTCACCGAAGAGTTCCTGAACATCCTCCAGCGCCAGCTGCGTTGACCGGAGCAAAGCTGCAATGCGTCAACGTCGCCTGATGAACCAGATCAACGTCGTGCCTTACATCGACGTGATGCTGGTGCTCCTCGTCATCTTCATGGTCACCGCGCCGATGATCCAGTCCGGCTCGGTGAACCTGCCCAGCGTCGACAAGGTCCCCGCGCCGCCCACCGACGCGATGATCGTCACCGTCAAGCCCCAGGGCGAGCTCACCCTCAGCCAGACCAGCCAGGCCCAGCCCAAGTCCTACAACCGCCGCGACCTGATCGGCGCGGTGCAGGACGCCGTCTCGGCCAACCCCGGCCAGCCGGTGGTGATCGCCGCCGACAAGGAAGTGAAGTACGAGCTGGTCATGGATGTCCTCAACGACCTGCGTAACGCGGGCGTCAACAAGGTCGGCCTGCAGACGCAGATCGGCAAGTCCAGCCGATGAGACCTTTGCTGTCCGGTAATGACCGGGGCAAGTGGTCGTCGGCAGCGCTGGCTGCGCTCGTCCACGTCCTGCTCGGTCTGTTCCTGTTCTATGGCGTGCGCTGGCAGAACCGCCTGCCCGACGCCGTCGAGGTCGAGCTGGTGAGCGCGCCGCCGCCGGCCGCCCGCGTCGCCCCGCCTCCGCCCCCCGCCCCGCCGGCCGAATCCCGCCCCGCGCCGCCTCCGCCGCCCGAGCCCGAAGACGAACCCGAGCCTGCACCGCCGCCGCGCAAGCAGCCGGATATCGCCATCAAGTCGCCCGAGCCCAAGAAGCAGCCGCCCAAGCCGGTCAAGGAAATCGTCAAGCCCGAGCCGAAGAAGCCCGAACCCAAGCCTGAGCCCAAGAAGCCCGAGCCGAAACCGGAGCCCAAAAAGCCGGAACCCAAGCCCGAACCGAAGAAACCGGAGCAGAAGAAACCCGAACCCAAGCCGGAACCCAAGCCCGACCCGAAGGCCGAAGCCAAGGCCCGCGCGGAGCAGGCCCGCATCGACCAGGCCAAGGCCGACAAGGAAGCCAAGGCCTCCGCCGCCCGCGCCCGCGAGCTCGAAGACCGCCGGATGCGCGAGCTGATGGCCCGCGACAGCGAGAACGCCAGCCAGTCCCGCCAGATCCAGGAAGAACTCGCCCGGGTCGCCGGCGCCAAGGCCAGCGCAGCCCGCAACAAGGCGATCGAAGCTTACATCGAGAAGATCCGCGCCAAGGTGAAGGGCAACATCGTGCTGCCTCCGGGCGTCAGCGGCGATCCCTTCGCGCTGTTCTACGTGGACCAGCTGCCCGACGGCTCGGTGATCGAGGTACGCCTCAAGCGCTCCACCGGCAACGCCCAGCTCGACGGCGCCATCGAACGCGCCATCCAGAAATCGAGCCCGCTGCCCCGCCCCGACAAGCCGGAACTGTTCAACCGCACGCTGGAGCTGAAGTTCTATCCGCTCCGCGACTAAACCATGAGTCTTCCGCCCATGACTTCACGCATCCTGTCCTTCCTGCGCAGTGCCGTGCCGGCCTGCGCGCTGGTGCTTGCGTCCTCCGTGGCCCAGGCCCAGCTCGCCATCGAGATCACCGGCGCCGGCGCCAACCGCATGCCGGTTGCCGTTGCCAGCTTCGAGGGTGAGAACGCCCTGCCCCGCGCCGTCACCGATGTCGTCCGCGCCGACCTTGAACGCAGCGGCCTGTTCAAGATGATCGAACTCGGCCCGAGCCCGATGAGCGCCGCCGGCCCGGTCGATTACGCCCGCGTCCGCTCCCGCGGTGCCGACGCCGTCGCCGTGGGCACCGTCAGCCCCAACGGGGCCGGCCGCTTCCAGATCGAGGTGCGCCTCCACGACGCCGCCAAGCAGCTCGGCCTCGGCAGCCAGGCGATGGTGATGTCGCCCAACCAGTACCGCGCCACCGGCCACCGCATCGCCGACTTCATCTACGAGAAGCTCACCGGCGAACCCGGCGTGTTCTCGACCCGCATCGCCTACGTGCTCAAGTCCGGCCCGCGCTACGAGTTGCAGATCGCCGACGCCGACGGCAGCAACGCCCAGACTGCGCTGGCCTCCAAGGAGCCGATCATCTCCCCGGCCTGGTCGCCGGACGGCTCGCGCCTCGCCTATGTGTCGTTCGAAGCCAAGAAGCCGGTGGTCTACGTGCATAACCTCGCCACCGGCCAGCGCAACGTCGCCGCCAATTTCAAGGGCTCCAACTCCGCGCCGGCCTGGTCGCCGGACGGCCGCCGGCTGGCGGTGGTGCTCACCAAGGACGGCCAGTCCCAGCTCTACTCGGTCAATGCCGACGGCTCCGGCGTGCAGCGCCTGGCTTCGTCCTCCGGCATCGACACCGAACCGGCCTGGTCGCCCGACGGCATGATCTACTTCACCTCCGACCGCGGCGGCAGCCCGCAGATCTACCGCGTGTCGGCCGGCGGCGGCGACGCCCAGCGGGTCACCTTCGAGGGCAGCTACAACGTCAGCCCGCGCCCGTCGCCCGACGGCAAGAGCCTCGTCTACGTATCCCGCAACGGCGGCCGCTTCCAGGTCACGATGCTGGATCTCGCATCCCGCCAGACGCAAATCCTCACCGACTCCTCCAAGGACGAATCCCCGAGCTTCGCCCCCAACGGCCGCATGGTGCTCTACGCCACCGAGATCGGCGGCCGTGGCGTGCTCGCCGCCGTGTCTGCCGATGGTCGTGTGAAGCAGCGTCTATCGGTACAATCAGGCGACGTGCGCGAGCCCGCCTGGGGGCCCCAGCCCCGAAACTGACCCGCTCGCGAAAACGAAACGCCACACCACGCACCCATTGCGCCCCCGCGCGAACGTGCCCACGGAGCTCACACCATGAAGTTTCAGCACCTCACCCTGTCCCTGATCGCTGCCGGTTTGCTGGCCGCTTGTAGTTCTGCCCCCAACCAGAACGGCCAGGGTGCCGCCGTCGAGGACCGCAGCAGCGGCGCCGCCAGCAGCGGAGTCGACAGCAACCGCGTCACCACGGTCAATGCGGCGGATGGCGCCAACGGCTCCGCCTACCCCGAGCTGCGCGACCCGAAGAGCATCCTGTCCAAGCGCAGCGTGCTGTTCGACTACGATAGCTACGTGATCAAGGATCAGTACCGCCCCATCGTCGAAGCCCACGCCAAGTTCCTCGTCGCCCACCCCAAGGTCAAGATGCTGATCCAGGGCAACACCGACGAACGCGGCAGCCGCGAATACAACCTGGCCCTCGGCCAGAAGCGTGCCGACGCCGTCAAGAAGGCCCTGAGCCTGCTGGGCGTGGCCGAAAGCCAGCTCGAATCCGTCAGCCTCGGCGAAGAAAAGCCCAGCTGCACCGACGCCTCCGAAGCCTGCTGGTCCGCCAACCGTCGCGGCGACATGCTCTATTCGGGTGAATTCTGATGTTCCCGCGCCTTCTGCCCCGCCTGTTGGCCGGGCTGCTGGCTGGCCTGCTGGCCAGCCAGGCCCAGGCCGGCCTGTTTGACGACGAGGAAGCCCGGATGCGCATCAACCAGATGCGCACCGAACTCACAGCCCGGATCGACAAGCTCGAAGCGAGCGCCCGCGCCCAGCTCGAACTGGCCGACCAGATCGAGACCCTGAAGGCCGAGATCGCCCGCCTGCGCGGCGAGAACGAAGTTCTCAGCAACGATCTGGCCAACGCCAACAAGCGCCAGAAGGACTTTTACGTCGATCTCGACAACCGCCTGCGCAAGGTCGAGCCCCAGGCTTCGACCGAAGCGCCGGCCGCCCAGGCCGCCCCCGCCGCACCGGCGGCCGATCCGGCCAGCGAAAGCCGCGACTACGAAGCCGCCCTCACCCAACTGCGGGCCGGCAAGTTCCGCGAGGCGGCGGTGGGCTTCGTGGCCTTCACCAAGGCCTACCCGAACAGCAGCTTCCAGCCCAACGCCCACTTCTGGGCCGCCAGCGCGCTCTATCAGCTGAAGGACAACGTCGGCGCCGCCGAGCACTACGCCAAGGTCGCCAGCCAGTGGCCGGACGACACCCGCGCGCCGGATGCCCTGCTCGGCCTGTCCAGCACCCAGGCGGCCCGCAACGACACCGCAGGGGCCACCAAGACCCTCGAACGGCTGGTCGCCAAGTACCCAAGCAGTTCGGCGGCGACCATCGCCCGCCAGCGCCTCAAGAAGTAAGCCAGCCGCGCCCGACACCGGGCGCGCTTTTTTTCCCATGCCCACAACCTCCAGCCCCGCTCCCCGCGCCACCACCCTGCGCATCACCGAGATCTTCCACTCGCTTCAGGGTGAAACCTCGCGCGCCGGCCTGCCGACGGTGTTCATCCGCCTCACCGGCTGCCCGCTGCGCTGCAGCTGGTGCGACACCGAATACTCCTTCACCGGCGGCACCACCCGCACCCTCGACGACATCCTCGCCGAAGTGGCCGGCTACCACTGCCCGACCATCTGCGTCACCGGCGGCGAGCCGCTGTCCCAGAAGAACTGCCTGCCGCTGCTCACCGCCCTGTGCGACGCCGGCTACTCGGTATCCCTCGAGACCAGCGGCGCCCTCGACATCGCCGGCGTCGACCCGCGCGTCTCGCGCATCGTCGATCTCAAGGCGCCGGGCTCGGGCGAGGTCGCGCGCAACCTGCTCACCAACATCCCGCTACTCACCCTGCGCGACGAAGTGAAGCTGGTGCTCGCGAGCGAGGCCGACTACGAGTGGGCCAAGGCGCAGATCGCCGAATACCACCTCACCGAACGCTGCCCGGTGCTCCTCGCCCCGGTCCAGGGCCAGCTCAAGCCGGCCGATCTCGCCGCGTGGATCCTCCGCGACCGCCTGCCGGTGCGCATGCAGGTTCAGCTGCACAAGGTCATCTGGGGCAACGAACCCGGTCGGTAAGCGGTCAAACCTCGCCGGGCCAGGCCCCGGCACCAGATCTTCCCCTTGCCTGGATCCATTTTTTTGTATTGGATGAAAGCATGAGCACGCCCCGCGCCCTCGTCCTGCTGTCTGGCGGCCTCGATTCCGCCACCTGCCTCGCCATCGCCCGCGCCGAAGGCTTCGAGACCTACGCCCTGTCCGTCGAATACGGCCAGCGCCACGCGGCCGAGCTCGCCGCCGCCCGCCGCGTGGCCACCGCCCTCGGCGCCGTCGCCCATCGCGTCGCCCACGTTGATCTCGGCCAGTTCGGCGGCTCGGCCCTCACCGACCCGGCCCTCGCCGTGCCCACCGGCGGCGTCGGCGCCGGCATCCCGATCACCTACGTGCCGGCCCGCAACACCATCATGCTGTCCATCGCCATGGCCTGGGCCGAAGTGCTGGGCGCCGACCACATCTACGTGGGCGTCAATGCGGTGGATTACTCCGGCTACCCCGACTGCCGCCCGGCCTTCATCGAAGCCTTCGAGAAGATGGCCAACCTCGCCACCAAGGCCGGCGTCGAAGGCCATCACCTGGCCATCCACGCGCCGCTGATCGACCTCTCCAAGGCCGACATCATCCGCCGCGGCACCCAGCTTGGCGTCGATTACAGCCTCACCGTGTCGTGCTACCAGGCCGACGACGACGGCCGCGCCTGCGGCCTGTGCGACGCCTGCCGGCTGCGCAAGGCCGGCTTCGAAGCCGCCGGCCTGCCCGACCCGACGCCCTACGCCTGAGCCTGCCATGGACGCCGCCAGCCCACCGCTCGCCCTGCCCGCCATCGCCTGGGCCGCCTTCGCGATCGGCGCGGTGTTCGGGATTGCTGCCCAGCGCAGCAACTTCTGCACCATGGGCGCCATCGCCGACATCCTGCTGATGGGCGACTGGACGCGGCTGCGCATGTGGGCGCTGGCCGTCGCGGTCGCCATCGCCGGCACCGCCGGCCTGCAGATGGCCGGGCTGGTGGACGTGCACAACTCGATCTACACCGGCAGCCGCCTGCCGTGGCTATCGCACCTGGTTGGTGGCGCGCTCTTCGGCGTAGGCATGACCCTCGCGTCCGGCTGCGGCGCAAAGACACTCGTGCGGCTCGGCGGCGGCAACCTCAAGTCGCTGGTGGTGTTCGTCTTCCTGGGCATCTCGGCAGCGATGACCCTGCGCGGCCTCTTCGGCGGCTGGCGGGTCGAATGGCTCGATCCCATCGCCCTGCAGCTCGCCACGCCACAGGATCTGCCGACCTTGCTCGCCGCCCGTTTTAGGCTCGACACCCGCAGTGCGTGGCTCGCCTGCGCCACCGTCGGCGCCGGCAGCCTGGCCCTGTTCGCGCTCTCGAGCCGCGACAACTGGCGGCCGGGCCCGCTGCTCGGCAGCATCGCCATCGGCGCCTGCATCGTCGCCGGCTGGTATCTCAGCGGCCAGCTGGCGTGGCTGGCCGAAGACCCGGAAACCCTCGCCCCCGCCTTCCTCGCCACCAACAGCGGGCGGATGGAATCCCTCAGCTTCGTCGCGCCCTACGCCTACAGCCTCGACCTGCTGATGCTCTGGACCGACAAGAGCCGCATCGTCACCATCGGCATCGCCACCACCCTCGGCGTCGTGGCCGGCGCGCTGCTGGGCGCCATCACCAGCCGCAGCTTCCGCATCGAAGGCTTCCGCGACACGCCGGATCTCGTCCGTCACGTCACCGGCGCCATCCTGATGGGCTTCGGCGGCGTCACCGCGCTGGGCTGCACCATCGGTCAGGGCATGAGCGGGCTATCCACCCTTTCGGTGGGCGCCATGCTCACCGTTGCCGCGATTTGTCTGGGCGCAGCGGTGTCGATAAAGATTCAGCTACGAAACAGTTGACGGATTCTTTGGAAGGGCTATAATGCGCGTCTCTTCCGGGGGGTCGGTAGCTCAGTCGGTAGAGCAGCGGACTTTTAATCCGTTGGTCGCGAGTTCGAATCTCGCCCGACCCACCAGTAGAAACGGTGGGCTATAATACCGGCTCCCGCAAGAATGGGTTGTTAGCTCAGTTGGTAGAGCAGCGGACTCTTAATCCGTAGGTCGAGTGTTCGAGCCACTCACAACCCACCAGATACATAAAAGGCCAATCCCCCGGGATTGGCCTTTTCGCATTTCCGGCGCCCCTTCCCAAGCCCCTTCCAGCAGGGCAACACTGCGCCGGATCATCGATCAGCCGTGCATCAACGCCCTGCGGACGCTCACTTCACCAAGGGGCGTATCTGCGCAAAACCTCCGTCCATCGCCCACACCTGCCCCGTCACCCGCGCGGCCCGGTCTGACAGCAGCCAGGCCATCAGTCGCGCCAACTCTTGTGCCGACCCAAGGCCGGGCAGCGGATATTGCCGTGCGACCGCATCCCGCCCGGCGGCGCTCGCCAGGATGGCCGAGGTTGCCGGCGTATCCATGATGCCCGGCGCCACGCCATTCACCCGGATGCCCACTGCCGCATGACTGGCCGCGGCGCCGCGGACGAGCCCTTCGACCCCCGCCTTGGCCGCCGCCACCGCCTCGTGGTTGGGCGTGCCGATCTGCGCTGCCACCGACGACACCAGCACGGCCGCCCCGGGGCTGCGCGCCTCCCGCAGGGCGCCGACGAAACCGCCCAGGGTATGAAAGGCGCTCACCAGATTGGCGCGCAGGCAGTCATCGAAATCCGCTTCCGACATCCGATGCACCGGGCCCAGCCGGATGTTGCCGACACAGTGGGCCAGCGCAGCCGGCCGCAGATCGGCAGCGGCAGCCTGTTCGAATACCTTCCGCACACCGGCCACGCTGCTGCAGTCCGCCTCGATCTGCAGGTGCGCGGCGCCATAGGCCTCGGCCAGCCGCCCGGCGTCGCGGCTCACGACGATCAGGCGCCAGCCTTCCGCCACCAGCTCGGCGGCCACCGCCCGCCCCAGCCCACCGGCGGCGCCGGTGATCAGTGCAATCTTGTTCATGGTGATTTCCTCGGTTTGCGGCAGCCCTAAAAGCTGCTTTGAGCGCTTGATGGTGAGATGTATTATGGGGCGCCCATCTTTTTTGTCCAGGACAAAAAATGAAACAACACCCACGAATCGCCATTGTCGGGGCTGGAATAGCTGGTTTGTCCTGCGCAACAACATTGAAGGCGGCAGGCATCTCACTCACCCTCGTGGACAAGAGCCGCGGCCCGGCAGGCCGGATGAGCACGCGCCGCGGCGACGACTGGCAATGTGACCACGGCGCCCAGTACTTCACCGCCCGCGATCCCGACTTCCGCGCCGAAGTCGCCCGCTGGCAGCAAGCCGGCGTGGCGGACGTCTGGCGGGCCCGCATCGCGGTGCTGGGTGAGGGCGGCCAGCGGGGCTCGGATTTTTCCCTCGAGCGCTTCGTCGGCGTACCGCGCATGACCGCCCCCGCCCGCTTTCTGGCCGACAACCTGCCCCTCACGCTGCAGACCACCGTCACCGAGCTCCGCCCCAGCCCGGACGGCTGGTGGCTCGTCTCGGCCGAGCACGGCCTGCACCCGACCCGCTTCGACGCGGTGCTGCTGGCGGTGCCGGCGCCCCAGGCCGTGCCCCTGCTGCGTGATCCCGCGCCGGGGCTGGCGAGCCTGGCCGCCCGCGCCAACATGCGCGGCAGCTGGGCGCTGATGCTGCGTTACGACACGCCCATCCACTTCCCCTTTGATGCGGCTTTCGTGAACAACGGCCCGCTGCGCTGGATTGCCCGCGACAGCAGCAAGCCGGGCCGCCCCCGCGGCGAGACCTGGCTGCTCCACGCCACCGCCGAATGGAGCGAGGCCCACATCGAGGCCACACCCGAAGCCGTCGCCGACGCCCTGCTGCGCGCCTTTGCCGAGCTCGGCGCCCCGCCGCCCCAGGCCTGGACCGCCCACCGCTGGCGTTACGCCGACACCGAGCCGCCGCTCGACACCTGCCATGTGTGGGATGTGGATCGGCGCATCGGCCTGTGCGGCGACTGGCTGAACGGCGGCAAGGTGGAAGGCGCCTGGCTGGGCGGACGCAGCCTCGCCCAGGACGTGCTGCAGCACTTCGGCTACGCCTGAACGGCCCTTCCCGATGGACTACAGCGTCGTCTGGTTCAAGCGCGACCTGCGGCTCCACGACCACGCAGCGCTCTCCGCCGCCGCGCTGCGGGGCCCGGTGCTGTGCCTGTACGTGGTCGAGCCCTCCCTGTGGGCCGAGCCCGACGCCGCCCGCCAGCACTACGCCTTCATCCTCGAAAGCCTGCGCGACCTGTACCGGGCGCTGCGCAAGCTGGGCGGCGGCATCCACGTCGTCACCGGCGAGGTACCGGATGTGCTCGGCCGCCTCCATGCGGCGGCGCCGTTTGGTGCGCTGTATTCCCACGAGGAGACCGGCAACGGGCTGAGCTACCAGCGCGACATCGCGGTGGCCCGCTGGTGCCATGAACACGGCGTGCGCTGGCAGGAATTTCCCCAGTTCGGCGTGGTGCGGCGCCTCGCCGACCGGGACACCTGGCAGGCCCGCTGGGAAGCCTTCGTCGGCCAGCCCTGCCTGCCCGCGCCGCCCCAACTGCGCTTCGCGCCGCTCCCGTGGCCGGACACCCCGCCACCCACCGCGGCCGAGCTGAGCCTCGCCGACGACGACCCGCCCGGCCGCCAGCGAGGCGGGCGCACGGCCGGGCTGGCGGTGCTGGACGACTTCCTCGGCGAGCGCAGCCGGCAATACCGGGGCGGCATCTCGTCGCCGCTGTCGGCGCCCACCGCCTGCTCGCGGCTGTCGCCCTACCTGGCCTTCGGCTGCCTCAGCCTGCGCGAGATCGTCCATGCCACCCGGCACGCCGTCGCCAACCTGCCCGCCGGCGCCCAGCGCAACGGCCTCACCGCCTTCATCAGCCGGCTCTACTGGCACTGCCACTTCATCCAGAAGCTCGAGAGCGAGCCGGCGCTTGAATTCCGCAACCTTCACCGCGGCTACGACGGCCTGCGCGAGGCCGACTGGAACCCGGACCACTTCACCGCCCTCACCGCCGGGCGCACCGGCTGGCCGCTGGTGGACGCCTGCGTGGCGATGCTGCGCGAGACCGGCTGGATCAACTTCCGGATGCGCGCGATGCTCGTCTCGGCGGCGGCCTACCCGCTGTGGCTGCACTGGCGGCCGGTGGGCCTGTGGCTGGCGCGGCAGTTCCTCGACTACGAGCCGGGCATCCACTGGAGCCAGATGCAGATGCAGTCCGGCACCACCGGCATCAACCTGCCGCGCATCTACAACCCCATCAAGCAGGCCCGCGACCACGACCCGAAAGGCCACTTCGTGCGGCGCTGGCTGCCCGCCCTGCGCAAGGTGCCGGACAGCTGGCTGTTCGAGCCCTGGCGGATGCCCGCTGCCGTGCAGGCGGCCCACGGCCTCAACCCCGGCGACATCCCCGAACCCTGCGTGGATCTGGACGCCGCCACCCGTAGCGCCAAGGCCCGCCTGTTTGCCCTGCGCGCCCAGCCCGAGGTACGCGCCGCCAAGGCCGCCATCGTGGCCCGCCACGGCTCGCGCAAGCGCGCGCCGGGCGGCAGCCCCCGCGCCCGGCAAGTCGCCGACAAGGCCCAACTGAAACTGGATCTGTGATGGCCCACGCCAAACCCACCCTGCCCACCAAGACCTGCCCCTGCTGCGGCCGCCCCTTTGCGTGGCGGAAGAAGTGGGCGCGGGTGTGGGACGAGGTGAAGTACTGCTCCGAACGCTGCCGCCGCCAGCGCACCCACAAGGCCACGCCATGAGCACCGTCATCCACTGGTTCCGCAACGATCTGCGCCTCGCCGACAACCCAGCCCTCGTCCATGCCGCCCGGGGAGCGAGCCGGCTCGTGCCGGTGTTCTGCCACCCGCCGGTAGAAGCCACCCGCTGGGGCTTCGAACGCATCGGGCCGCATCGCCGGCACTTCCTCGCCACCGCCCTGGCCGATCTGGACACGCAGCTGCGCGCAGCAGGCAGCGCCCTCGTCGAACTGCACGGCGATCCCGTCGGGCACCTCGCCGATCTGGTCCGCCAGACCAGCGCCATCCGCATCGTCTGCGAGGTCATCTCGGCGCCCGAGGAAGAAGCCCAGATCGCCGCGCTGCGCGCAGCCGGCATCACCGTCGAGACCCACTGGCAATCCACGCTGCTCGCCCCCGCCACGCTGCCGTTCGACGCCGCCGCCGTGCCGGACGTCTTCACCGCCTTCCGGCAGAAGATCGAAAGCGCCGACATCCAGCCACCCGCGCCCATCCCCGCGCCGCGCCACCTGCCGCCGCTGCCGGAAAACCTGCCCGCCAGCCCGCGCCAGCCGGCAGACGCGCCATCGCTCGCCGATCCCCGTTCGGCCTTCCCCTACGCCCAGCCCGCCTTCCACGGCGGCGCCAGCGTCGGGCGCGCCCACGTCGCCCAATATCTGGCCCGCGGCCTGCCCCACAGCTACAAGACCACCCGCAACCGCCTCGCCGGCATCGACGACTCCAGCAAGTTCTCGCCGTGGCTCGCCCTCGGCGCCCTGTCGGCCCGGCAGATCCACGCCGGCCTCAAGGATTTCGAGGCCCGCCGCGGCGCCAGCAACGGCACGTACTGGCTGTGGTTCGAGCTGCTGTGGCGCGACCACTTCCGCCTGCTCCACCGCAAGCACGGCCGGCGCCTGTACCGCGCCAGCGGCCTGACCAGCAGCGCACCGCCGCCCCACGATGCCGCCGCCTTCGCCCGCTGGCAGACCGGCCACACCGGCCACCCGCTAATCGACGCCGGCATGCGCGAGCTGGCCGCCACCGGCTATCTCTCCAACCGCATGCGCCAGATCGTCGCCAGCTACCTCACCCATGATCTGTCCTGCGACTGGCGGGCCGGCGCCGCGTGGTTCGAGGCCCAGCTGGTGGATTTCGACGTGTGCAGCAACCAGGGCAACTGGCTCTACATCGCCGGCCGGGGCACCGACCCGCGCGGCGGGCGCCGCTTTAACCCCGACAAGCAGGCCGCCGAGCACGACCCGGACGGCGCCTACCAGGCCCGCTGGAGCACGCCATGAGCACCCTGCGCCTGATCCTCGGCGACCAGCTCAACCCGCTCCACAGCTGGTTTGCCGAGCCCCGCCCGGACGTGATCCACGTGCTGATGGAAATCCGCCAGGAGACCGACTACGTCCTCCACCACGCCCAGAAGATCCTCGCCATCTTCGCCGCGATGCGCGACTTCGCCCGGCAGCTGGGCGTGGCCGGCCATCGGGTCGAATACCTCGCCATCGACGACCCAGCCAACACCCAGTCGCTCACCGCCAACCTGGACGCCCTGATCGCCCGCCACGGCATCACCCGCGTCGAATACCAGGCGCCGGACGAATGGCGACTCGACCGGCAGCTGGCGGCGTGGGTGCGGCAACTGGACATTCCCGCCGTGATGGTCGGCAGCGAACACTTCTACACCGCCAGGCTGGATGCCGCGCGCCTCTTCGAAGGCCGCAAGCAGTGGCTGATGGAGCACTTCTACCGCTCCATGCGCACCCGCCACGCCGTGCTGATGGCCGGCGGCAAGCCGCTGGGCGGGCGCTGGAACTTCGACCACGACAACCGCAAGCCGTGGCCCGGCCTGCCCCGCGAGCCGGCCGATCCGCGCGTGCGCCACGACCACTCGGCCCTGTGGCAGCGCATCAAGGCGACGGACGTGAAGCACTTCGGCAACCCGGCAGCGGATCGCCTCGCCTGGCCGCTCAACCGCGCCGAGGCGCTGGCTCAGTTGGAGGATTTCGTCGCCGAGGCGCTGCCCCACTTCGGCGATTTTCAGGACGCCCTGAGCAGCTGTGCCTGGCGGCTGTTCCACTCGCTGCTGTCCTTCGCCCTCAACACCAAGATGATCAATCCGCGCGAAGTCGTCCAGCGGGTCGAGGCGGCCCATGCCGAGGGCAAGGTGCCGCTGGCGGCGGCCGAGGGCTTCATCCGCCAGATCATCGGCTGGCGTGAATACGTGCGCGGCGTGTATTGGGCGCACATGCCGGGCTACGTGGACCACAACGTGTTCGGCCACAGCACACCGCTGCCGGCATGGTTCTGGACGGGCAAGACGAAGATGCGCTGCCTTGCCCACAGCATCGGCCAGTCGCTGGAGCACGCCTACGCCCACCACATCCAGCGCCTGATGGTGATCGGCAACTTCGCGCTCCTCGCCGGGTTAGCCCCGGCCGAGGTGCATCGCTGGTATCTGGGCATCTACATCGACGCCTTCGAGTGGGTCGAGCTGCCCAACACCTTGGGCATGAGCCAGTTTGCCGACGGCGGCCTCTTGGCCACCAAGCCCTACGTGTCGAGCGCCGCCTACATCGACCGCATGGGCGACTACTGCAAGGGCTGCGCTTACAAGGCCAAGGCCCGCACCGGCGACGACGCCTGCCCGTTCAACGCGCTGTATTGGGATTTCTTCGACCGCAACCGCGAGCGGCTGGGTGCCAACCACCGGCTGGGCATGGTGTATCGGCAGCTGGAACGCTTCGACGACTCCGCCCTCGCGGCGATCCGCGCCCGCGCCGCTGCCCTGCGCGCCAATCTCGACGCGCTGTAAGCCGTCAGGCCGCAGCGCCGGCGGCGCTCACGTTGAGGTGCTTGTCGTGGAAGACCTCCAGCGTAGTACGGTGGGCGACGCTGACGATGGTGCAGTTGGGCAGCCGGTCCACGATCAGCTGGTACATGTGGGCTTCGGTGTCGTTGTCGAGGGCGGCGGAGGCTTCGTCCATGAACAGGATGTCCGGCTTGAACAGCAGCGCGCGGGCAAAGGCCAGGCGCTGCTGCTCGCCGGGCGACAGCTGGTGGCTCCAGCGGGCGGATTCGTCCAGGCGCGGCACCAGATGGGGCAGCCGGCAGTCCTCCAGCACCTTCACCAGTTCGTCGCGCCCGATGTCGTCAAGGCTTGAGGGATAGACGAGGGTTTCCTTCAGCGGGCCGTCGGCGAGGTAGTTCTTCTGGGGCATGAACATCACCCGGGCGCCGGCCGGCACGCTGATCCGCCCGTCACCAAAGGGCCACAACCCGGCGATGGCCCGCAGCAGGGTGCTCTTGCCCACGCCGGAGGGGCCGCGCACCAGCCAGCGCTCGCCGGGCGCAAACAGGAACTCGTCGATCTTCGACAGCACCCGGCCGGTGGGCAGGCACAGGCGCACGTCGTCGCCCTCGATGGCGTCGGCGGCCGGATCGCGGGACAGCTCGATGCTGCCGCCGTCGCTGGCGGCCATCGCCGCCTCCATCCCGGCCAGACGCCGCACCCGCGCCGAGAGCTGGAACAGATCGCTGTACGACAGCGCAAACCACGCCACCGACGCGGTGGTGGCGGCAAAGGCCGACACGTCCTGCATCAGCGTGCCCATCGACAGTTCGCCGCTCAGCACCTTGGGCGCCACCGCGATGATGGGCACCAGCACCGCGACCACCGAGAAGGTGGTGCTGGTGACGTTGAGATAGACGTTCTGGCGCATCAGCTGGACCCAGTTGCGCTGGATCTCGCCGAACAGCCGCTGCAGCCGGCCCTGCTCGACACCCTGCCCGCCGTACAGGGCGATCTGCTCGGAGGCTTCGCGCACCTTGGCGAGGGAGAAGCGGTAGTCCGCCTCGCAGCTCTGCTGCTCGACAGTGAGCGCCGCCAGCCGGTGGCCGGCGAGGTGGGTGGCGAGGGTCTGCAGCACGCCCCACGAAATCGCCAGCCAGAACAGATAGCCCGGAATGGTGAGCACTCCGCCGCCCACCTTGAAGCTCATCGGGCCGGCGCTCTGCCACAGGATCCAGCCCATCGAGCCGAGGGTGCCCAGGTTGGCGATGAAGCCGAGCCCGAGGCTGAGCATCAGCCGCACGTATTCGTTGATGTCCTGGGCGAGGCGCTGGTCCGGGTTGTCGCACAGGCTGTCGCGCTCGATGCGGTAGAAAGTGTCGCCGCTCAGCCAGCGGGCGGTCATGGCGTCGGTGAGGCTCTGGCGCCAGCGGATCTGCAGGCCCTGCTCGATGTAGGCGCGCAGCGTCATCACCGCAACCAGAAAACCGACCACCACGAAGAACTGCACCATGCTGTCGTTGAAGGCCGGCGTGTCGAGGTGCTGCAGCGCGTCGTAGAACAGCTTGTTGATCTCGTTCACCCGCACGTTGAGCCAGGTGCCGATGCCCACCAGCGCAACAAGGAGGGCCGCCAGCAGCCAGGCCATGTGGCGGCCGGCCGAACGGCGCCAGAACGGTGCGGCGAGGCGGAAGGTACTGCGCAGAATCGCAAACATGGTGTGGTCTTTCCTGTCGGAGAGGGCGCCCGCCGTCGCCCGACGGCGGCAGGCCGGCGGCACACGCAGCAGGGCGCATGCCGGTGGTCTGGACAGGATTCTAAGGGAGGAAGCCGGCAGGCGACGACGGTTCGCGCGGCGGGCGCTCAGGCCGCTGCGGTGGCAGCCTGACGGCGTCGGTAGTCGCTGGGCGATTCGCCGTGCCAGCGGCGAAAGGCGCGGGTAAAGGCGCTCTGCTCCGAAAAGCCGAGCAGGAAGGTGATCTCCGTGAGGCTGCGCCGGGGGTTTTCCAGATAGCGCCGGGCCAGCGCCTCGCGGGTCTCGTCCACCAGCCGCTTGTACGTGATGCCCTGCTCCGCCAGCCGGCGCTGCAGGGTGCGGCGACTGAGGCCGACGGCTTCGGCCAGCGCGCCCTCGGCGGGCTCACCGGAGGTGAGGTGTTCGAGCAGGTGGGCCTTGCAGCGGGTGACCAGGTCGTCCCGGGTGAGTTCGGCCAGCTGCCCGGTGAGGATGCGGTCGAAGGTGGCCGCCATGTCCCGGTAGGCGGTGGGGAGGCGCCGGTCAGCGTCGGCCGGGGCGAGCAGGAAGCTGTCTTCGCTGCAGCCGAATTCGACGCGGCAGCCGAAGAAGCCATCCCACGCCTCGCGCCTGGCCGGCAGCGCCCGGCGCAGGCGCACCTGCAGCGGGTTGAGGGTGTCGCCGAAGTTGGTGCGGCACATGTCCACGATGATCGACAGGGAGAAGTCGGTCATGAAGGGCCCGATCGCCTTGTCGCCGCGTCCGTGGTCGTAGATGAAGCGCAGGCCGTCGGGCGATTCCTGCACCGTGTAGCGGAAGCGTTCGCCCAGCACGCGGGCGTAGCGCTCCATGCGCTTGAGGCCGGTGCGCAGGGTGCTGCTGGAGAGCCAGGCGTAGCCCATCGTGCCCAGGTTGGACGGGTGCCAGCAGCGCGCCGCATGGAGCGCGAAGGCCGGATCGGACAGCCGCGGGCAGGCGCGCTCGAAGACGATGTCGGCGATGCGGCTCGGAAAGCGCTCGCCGGGCTCGGCCAGCTGCTGCTCGGAGATGCCGAGGCCGGCCAGCAGCTCGGTCGGATCGAGCCCTTCCCGCTCGAACATGCGCATCATCATCAGCCACACGGTGGCCAAGGTGCTCGTCGTCGCCATCCGCCCCTCCGTTGTTTTTGTGGCGCAGATCGTCAATTGAAAGGCGCGGATCGTCAAGCCCGTTCCGGGTCGTTTTCATACGATCCGGGTAAGGCGTCACGCTTGTTTGCGGATGCCGGACCCCGCGAGCCATCGCGGCCGCAATCCTGACGATGGAGCCACCATGACGAACCGCAAGTTCGCCGTCGATCCCATCACCGGTTTCCTGAACCGGGGCGGGAGCCTGTCCCTCGCCCGTCGGGTCATTGGCGCAGCCACCGCGAAGGGCCAGCCGCTGGCCTTGCTGTGGCTGGATCTCGACCGCTTTCACAAGGTCAATGCCTCGTTCGGGCACCGCGGCGGCGACCGCATCATTGCCCATGTCGCCAGCCTCATCCGGGCGCAGGTGCCGGATACGGCCCACTGCATGCGGATGGGGAGCGACGAGTTCGTGATCCTCCTGCCGGACATGGCGCTGGACCACGCCAGCGGCCTCGGGCTGCGGCTGGCCGCGACCCTCGAACAGCCGCTTGAACTCGACGGCATGATGATCCACCCCACCGCCAGCATCGGACTTGCCCAGCACGCCGCCGGCGAGAGCCTGCACGCCTTCTTCGAGCGCGCCGACCGGGCGATGCTCGACGCCAAGCGCCAGGGGGGCAACCGGCTGGTGGTGTCGGGCAGCGAGACCTTCCGCGGCCGCCACGGCGTGCAGCTGGCCCGCGAGGAGCTGACGGTGGAATCCGACCTGCATCTGGCGCTGGAGACTGGCGGGCTATCCCTCGACTTCCAGCCGGTGCTGGGCTTCGACGGCCGCATCGAGGCGGTCGAGGGGCTGATGCGCTGCCGGGTGCACGACCGCCTGCTGGCGCCCGGGCGCTTCATCCCGGTGGCCGAGAAGACCGGCCTGATCGTGCGCCTGGGCGAATGGAGCCTGCTCCAGGGCACCCGCTTCGCCGCCCGCCTGTGCCACGCCGGCCGCCCGACCAAGGTGGCGATCAACGTGTCGCGGGCCCAGCTCACCTCGCCGACCTTCCTGCCGGCGCTGCACGGCGCGCTGATCTGCGCCAACGTCGATCCGGCCCTGATCGAGCTGGAGCTGACCGAATCGCTGGTGATGGACGAATCCGACGTCGTCCAGCAGAACCTGCGCCGCGCCCGGGAGACCGGCGTCGGCCTCGCCATCGACGACTTCGGCACGGGCTATTCCAGCCTGTCGTGCCTGAAGGATCTGCCGGCCACCAAGCTCAAGCTCGACCGTTCCTTCGTGCAGGTGCTGCCCGACGACCGGCGCGCCTACGCGGTGGTGCGTGCCATGTCGCGGCTGGCCCGGGAGCTGGGCATGGTGATGGTGGCCGAAGGGGTCGAGACGCCGGAGCAGCTCGCCGCGCTCCACGACGCCGAGGTGGACGCCATCCAGGGCTTCATCTGGGCCCGGCCGATGAACGAAGAAGCCTTGCTGGCCTGGCTTGAGCAAAGGAACACACCATGACGAACCCGACCCAACCCGCCCATCCGCCAGTGGACGCGCTGCTGGAGCGCTCGATCCGCGACATCGACATCCCGCCGCGGCCGCAGATCATCGACCGCATCCGCCACGAGATGCACCGGGACGAACCCGACATGTTCATGGTCGGCCGGCTCATCAGCCGCGACGTGAGCCTCGCCGCCGGCCTCATCAAGACCGCCAACTCGCCCTACTTCGGCTTCTCGATGCGGGTGCGCTCGGTGAACGAGGCGCTGATGATGCTGGGCCTCGACGCCGCCAGCCGGGCGATTGCGGCGATCAGCCTGCACAAGGCCTTTCCCGACAGCGCCCACTACGAGCGCTTCTGGCACGCCTCGGCCGAGATCGCCGCGCTATCGGGCTGGCTCGCCCAGCACCTCGCGGTGCCCTGCGTGCGCGCCGACGACGCCTACACCTTCGGGCTGTTCCGGGATTGCGGGATCGTGATCCTGCTGCGCCGCTTCGGCAGCTATCGCGACATCCTGATGCGCGCCAACCGCGACGGCGAGCGGCTCTTCACCGACCACGAACTCGACACCCTGCCCACCCACCACGCGGTAGTCGGCAGCCTGCTGGCCCAGAACTGGTGGCTGCCCGAGGTGATCTCCCAGGCGATCCGCAACCACCACGACCCAGCCATGCTCGACCGCTTCGACTCCGGCCTGCCGCTGGCCTCCCGCCGCCTCGTCGCCATCGCCCAGACCGCCGAGCGGCTGGTTCAGGCGGCCACCGGCGGCAGCCAGACCCGCGAATGGGACAAGCTCGGGCCGTCCTGCCTGCGCCTGCTCGATCTGGACGACGAGGCCCTGGACGGGCTGGTGGAGCCCGCCACGCAGCTCCTCAGGCGCATCGACTGACGGCGCAGCTCAGGCCCTGAGCTGCTGCGTCCAGGCCGCCAGCGCCTGCATCTGCTCGGCGATCAGCTTGAGGAGCCGCTCGTCGGTCAGGTTGCCATCCCCGTCGAAGGCACCGGCAAAGGCGTTGGCAAACACCTCGGGCTTGACGAGGGGGCGCAGGTCGAGGGCCACGCTCACCTGGCGCAGGTGATACTGGGCGCGGGATGTGCCCATCCCGCCGCCGGCGCCCATGATCGACACCGGCTTGCCGGCCAGCAGCGCGTTGTCGGGCTCACGGGATGCCCAGTCGAGGATGTTCTTCAGGGCCGGCGCCATCGAATAGTTGTACTCGGGGCAGGCCAGCACCAGCGCGTCCGCCTCGGCGATCTGCGCCAGCACGCGCTCGACGGCGGCGGGCTTGGTGGTGATGTCCTGGTTGTAGAACGGCACCTCCGCCAGATCCGCAACGTCCAGGCTCACCCCGGCCGGCAGGCTGGCCGCGGCTGCGCGCAGCAGCCCCTTGTTGGTGGACTTCTGACGCAGGCTGCCGGCGATGCCCAGGAACTTGAGCGACATGATCGATTTCTCCCTGAAATGGGTTGAACGGGCGGCATCTGCCGCGCCTCACGGTCGGACAAACCGGCAACATTCCCGGTTCCCGGCAAGACGGCCCAACGTGGGTGCCTCCAGCCGTGCTATCATGGCCGTCTGAATCGTGCATTCGTAATGTCGTCCGCGCGTCTGACGCAGGCGGTGCTCTCACCCCATCCGAATTCACATCCGCAGAGGCCTGCCTCCCGCCGGCCCGATGCTTTCAGCTGGCGCGCCAGCCTCGCTGCCCACAACGCCAATCAACTGCGCCTGCGACATTGCTCGCAGGCAACTTGTGCCGATCGCCCACCCGGTGGCCGGCACCCGCCCTCCCCGGCCCCAACCGGGCCAGGCGAAACCCGGGCCCATCCACCCTTTTCCGGATGCGCGGCCCGCCACAAGGAGCCCGAACATGGCCAAAGAAGAACTCATCGAAATGCACGGCAAGGTCACCGAAGTCCTGCCGGATGGTCGCTACCGCGTCACCCTCGACAACGAACACCTGCTGATCGCCTACGCTGGCGGCAAGCTCAAGAAGAACCACATCCGCATCATCGCCGGTGACGAAGTCACCCTCGAAATGTCGCCCTACGACCTCTCCAAGGGCCGCATCACCTTCCGCCACCTGCCCCCGCGCAGCGGCAACGCCCCGGCTCCCGCCCGGCGCTACTGAGCCCCCTGAAGCCGGCCGGGCACCCACGAAGCCTCAACAATCGTGAAAAACGGCCGGATTTCAGGCAATCATGCGTCGGACATCCTTGCGGCGTCCGGCTGCTCTTGATACTATCCGCCCCGCTTTTCAAGGGTTGTCGCACTTCAAGCCTTACGGCAGCAGTGTGATCCACCAACCCGACGGCGCCGCATTCTGCAGCGCTCGTGCAGTGCTCATGTAGCTCAGTGGCAGAGCACTCCCTTGGTAAGGGAGAGGTCGGCAGTTCAATCCTGCCCATGAGCACCACACACCCCCGCCCTCTGCCGCACCCGAATACCTTTTCATCAGGATCGCTCCTGCACCCGCATTGCGCTCAAGCCACGCGGACACCGGCCGGGCATTGCCAGAGTGGGAATCCCGACAGCCACCGCGCGCCCGACTTGAGGCACACTGAGGCCTGCAGACATCCGCGGACCGCAGCATGACGCAGAAACGGCGAGGACTCGGCCCATTCCCATGATTTCCCGGCTATTACCCCAGATATCGGCGCGCCCGCTGCAGCTGGTCCGTGCCGCGATCATCGGCGTCACCCTGCCGGCCCTGGGCATCATCTGGTACGAAACGCTCACGTCCACATCGCATAACGAAAAGGACGCCACCGACCGCGTCCGCGCCCAGGCGTTGATCCAGGCCCGGGCCGCCGGCGCAACGGTGCAGGCCGGCATCGAGCGCTTCGACTTCGCCCTCCGGACGGCGCGCATCGCCACCCTCGACGGCCCCGCCGCGATGGCCCTGCAGGGCCAGCTGATCACCGAAACCATGCCGCCGGGGCTGGTGCTCCAGCAGTTCCGGATCGACGTCGAGGGCTACCTGGCCTATTCGTCCCTCGGCCCGTCGCCGCGCAACTTCCTCGGCGACCGGGATTACTTCCGCCAGCTCGCCACCGAACACGAAGACCGGCTGGTGGTCTCGCCGCCGGTGCTGGGCCGCCTCACCGGCAAGTGGAGCATCCAGATCGCCCGCGCCATCCGCCGGGACGGTCGCTTCGATGGCGTGGTGTCCCTGGCCGTCTCGCCCGAGGCCTGGGCAGAACAACTCGCCCGCTTCGAGAGCGGCCCCCGCGACACCCTGACCCTCGTCAGCGGCCAGGGTCACGTGCTGCTACGGACCCTCGACCCCACCGCCCACTACGGGAAGCAGGCGCCCCAGCAACGGGAATACATCACCCGCCCCGATCTCAAGGAAGGCCATTACGTGGCCCATGCGTCGGTGGATGGCATCCTGCGCCACTACGCCTGGACGCGCCTTCCGTCGGGCCTGGTGATGATGAGCGGCATCGCCCTCGAAGACGCCCTCGCCCCGATGCGCGCCCAGAACACCTGGGCGATTCAGCAGGCGGGCATCTTCAGCGCCCTGCTGGTGCTCGTCATCAGCGGCCTGCTGGTGGCCCTCAAGCGCTACGAGCGGGCGGTGGACGCCCTGGCCGACCGGGAGGAGCACCTCTCCGAAGTCCTCGACTACATGGCCGAAGGCATCGTCATCGTCGATACCGAAAACCACATCGTCGACATCAACCCGGCCTTCAGCGCCATCACCGGTTTTGGCGTGGACGAACTGCGCGGGCAGCACATCTCGACACTCCCCGCCGGACGGGTGGGCGGCCAGAGCCTGGGCGAGCTGTTCGGCCCCGCCGACCTGCACCACCAGCGCGGCGATTTCGAAGGCCGCCGGCGCGACGGTGAGGCCTACACCGGCCACGCGGTCATCTCGGCGGTCCTGGCCGCCGACGGCAGCGTGGTGCATCGGGTGGCCCTGGTGGCCGACGTGACCGAGCTGCGCCGCCGCGACGGCGAGATCTGGCACCAGGCCAACTTCGACCGCCTGACCGGCCTGCCCAACCGTTCGCTGATCTCCGACCGGCTCGAGAGCATGGTGCACCACGCCCGCCGCCATCAGTCCGAAGTCGTGGTGCTGTTCATCGACCTCGACCGCTTCAAGCCGGTGAATGACCGCTTCGGCCACGACGTGGGGGATCTGCTGCTGCAGCAGGTCGCCCAGCGCCTCCAGCGGCTTTTCCGCGACGAGGACACCGTGGCCCGGCTGGGCGGCGACGAGTTCGTGGTGGCGATGCCCAACGACGCGGGCCAGGCCGCCATCGAGCCCACCGCCGCCAAGGTGGTGGAGGCGCTGTCGCAGCCCTTCGAGGTGGATGGGCACGTGCTGCGCATCGCCTGCAGCGTGGGCGTGGCACGCTTCCCCAACGACGGCGACAGCGCCGAACGCCTGCTCACCGCCGCCGACCACGCCATGTATCGGGCCAAGAACGCCGGCCGGGCGCGCTGGAGCGCCTGAGCGCGGTCAGTCGTGCCGGTCGTCGCGGCCCACGAAACCGCGGCTGATGTTCCTCAGCCAGCCGATCTGGCTCCGGAAGGCCCGGCAGCCTCGACAGAAGATCAGGTGCAGGCGCAGGCTCAGGCGCTCGCCCCGGCCAAGCGGCCGGTCGAGGCCGGCCGACATCAGATGGGTGGCCTTCTTGCAGGTCAGCATGGTGCGGGCTCCACACCGAACCAGCCGTTGGTGAGGCATTGCCTCAACCCGGCCCGGGCCCGGTGAAGGATGACGTGGCAGTGGCTCGTCGTGAGGGAAAGGGTCGCGCAGATCTCGTCGGTTTCCAGCCCGAGAAACTCGCGCATCATGAACACCCGCGCCGTTCGGGCGGGCAGCACTTCAAGGCAGGTCTCGAACACCAGCCAGAACTGGCGCTGCTCGAGCGCCGCGTGGGGGTCGGCCCAGGGCCGCGGGCGGGTGTCCGGGCGCCAGTGCTCGCTGGCGTTGAAGAGCCCGTCGAGGGTCTCGTCCAGTTCTTCCTCATCCCGCTCCAGGCTCGAGATCTGCACCGTGCGCCCACGCTCCCGCAGGCTGTCGATGATCTTGTGGCGCAGGATGGTGAACAGCCAGGTTTTGAGGGCCGAGCGCCCGGCAAAGCGGTCGATGCCCGCCAGCGCGGCCTCGATGGCCTCCTGCACCACGTCCTCGCCCGCCGCGTCGTCGTGCAGTTGCAGGCGGGCAAACTTCACCATCTGCGGGCGGAAATCGGCGATCAGCTCGGCAGCGCTCATCGGCGCGCCCCCAGGATCACTCCGGCGTCGGCCAGCGCCGCCAGATTCTGGGCGCCGAAGGCCACGAAGGCCGGGTCGGCCGCGCGGCCCAGTTCGGTCGCCAGCGTCTCGATGGCCGCCCGCCCACGGGTGACGCCGTCGCACAGGGCGAGCAGGCGCGCCGAGGCCGGGCTGAGCTCGATGAAACGCACCGCCTCGCCCCCATCGCGATACACCACGATGCACACCGGTGCCGGCTTGCGCGGGCGAAAATCCGGCCCGATGCGCTGCACCGGCCACGCAAAGGCCAGCGACATCGCCGCGGGGTTGGGCTGGGGAAAGTCGTCCAGCAGGCTGGCGCCCACCTCCACCGGCGGCAGCGCCACGTCCATCAGATCCACCGCCAGCTCTGCCCACTCGTAACGGGCCAGGTCCGCCAGCCAGCGGGGCAGCCCGGCGGGCGGGGCGGATTCCAGGTAATCGACGAAGGCCCGCGGGATGTCGCGGAACCACGCGCTGCTGCACGGCCAGTCCCGGTAGAAGCAGCGGCACAGGCGCGTCCAGCGGGCTTCGCCCAGGCAGGCGCGGGCCACCGGAAAGCAGCGATCGACAAAGCCCCGCAGGTTGTTGAAGAGCAGCGCCTCGTACACCGCCATCGGCCGTGCCGCCACGCCGGGCGGGCACGGCACGCTGCGCCCGCCCCGCAGGCGCGCACCGAAGGCTGCCTGAAAAGCCTGCAGGCCGCTCATGCGGCCTCCGCCTGCCGGGCCTGCTGCTGGAGGGCGGCGATGCGCGCCACCTCCGCTCCCAGCTCGGCCAGCGGCGGAAAGTCGAAATCCCGCTCGAGGCAGGTGGGCAGTGGCCCCACGCGGCGGTAGGTGGCGTCGAGCAGCGCCCACACGTCGCCGATCACCGGCGCGCCGTGGGTGTCGATCAGCAGACCGTCCGCCTCCTGGTGGTGGCCGGCGATGTGCAGGTAGCACACGCGCTGGAGCGGCAGCGCGTCGAGGAAGGCGAGCGGGTCGAAGCCGAAGTTGCGGGCATTCACGAAGAGGTTGTTCACGTCCAGATGGAGCAGGCAGTCGGCTTCTTCGAGCACCGCCCGGATGAACTGCGCCTCGCTCATCTCGGCCCCCGGCGGGGTGAGGTAGCGGGACGCGTTCTCGATGCCGATGCGCATGCCCAGCACCTCCTGGGCCTGGCGGATGCGGGTGGCCGTCCAGCGCACGGCCTCGGCCGTGAAGGGCAGCGGCAGCAGGTCGTACAGCTGACCGGTGGCATCGCTGCTCCACGACAGATGCTCGGTGTACAGGCCGATGCCGTGGGTGCCCATGAAGGCGCGGATGCGCCGGAGCAGATCCACGTCCAGCGGCAGCCCGCCGCCCAGCGAGAGCGACAGCCCGTGGCAGACGAAGGGATGGCGCTCGGTGAAGGCCCGCAGCCGGCGGGCGGATTCGCCGCCGACGCCGGCCCAGTTTTCGGGCGCGAGCTCGAAGAAGGCGACCTCATCCGGCACGCCGGCTTCCAGCTCGGCGAGCAGTTCACGCCGGAACCCCAGGCCGGCGCCCGCAGGCCAGGCGCCGGACGGGGCGCTTATTTCTTGCTGGCGCCGCACGAGGCGTCGGCCTTCTTCTTGGCGGCACCGCAGCTGGCGTCGGATTTCTTGCCGCCACAGCTGCCGTCGGCCTTCTTGCCGGCCTTGCGCTCGGCGCCGCACTTGGCATCGGCCGCCTTGCCGTCCATGGGCTTGTCCATCATCTTGCCGTCCATCGGCTTGGTGTCGGCCTGGGCCAGCTGGTAGCCGCCCGCCATGGGCGTGGCGGAGAAGGGGTTGTCGCCGGCCTGGGCGGCGGTGGCGCCAAGCAGCGCGGAAGTGGCCAGCAGGGCGGTGATCGCGGACGTCTTTTTCATGGTGAATCTCCTGTCGGGGGTGGGGCTGCCTCGCACAACATGCGCGGGCTGTCGATTAGTCGCTCCGACGCCCGGCTTTCTTACAGGGTAGGCGAAAAAATTTTCAGCCGCGCGGCGAATCCGGCCGGCGCCAGACCAAGCCCACCAGCGCCAGGGCCGCGAAGGCCGCGCCGCACAGGAAGGTCGAGCGGGAGCCGAAGGCATCCCACAGCCCGCCGGCCACCACGCTGGCCACCAGCAAGGCCAGCCCGCCAGCCAGGTTGAACACCCCGAAGGCCGTGCCACGCAGCTCGGCCGGGGCCGCATCGGCCACCAGCGCCGCCAGCAGGCCCTGGGTCATGCCCATGTGCAGCCCCCACAGGGCGACGCCGAGGGCCAGCCCGGGCAGGCCATCGACCAGCGCCAGCGCCAGATCGGCCGCCACCAGCATCGCAAAGCCCAAGCCCAGCAGGCTGCCCCAATGCATCCGGTCGGCCAGCACGCCCACCGGGTAGGACGACAGGGAATACACCACGTTCATCACCACCAGCACCGCCGGAATCCACGCCAGCGCCACGCCCAGCTCCTGGGCCCGCAGCACCAGGAAGGCCTCGCTGAAGCGCGCCACGGTGAACACCGCCGAAATCCCCACCACCCACCAGTAGGCCGCCGGCAGCCGGGCCAGCTCGGCGCGGGACAGCGGCGACCGCACCCGCGCCGCGCCCGGCCGGGGCACGTCGTGCACCGCCAGGCTGATCAGCGCGAAGGCCCCGAAGGCCGGCAGCACCGCCACCCAGAACACCAGCCGGATGTCGCCGCCGGTGAGCGCCATCAGCCCGATGGCCACGAGCGGCCCGAGGAACGCCCCGGTGGTGTCGAGGGACTGGCGCAGCCCGAAGGCCGCACCGCGCAGGCCCGGCGGGGCCAGATCGGCGATCAGGGCGTCCCGCGGCGCACCGCGGATGCCCTTGCCGATGCGGTCCACGAAGCGCGCCACAACCACCCAGCCCACCGTGTCGGCCAGCGGAAACACGGGCTTGGTGAAGGCCGCCAGCCCGTAGCCGAAGGCCGCCAGCAGCTTGCGCCGGCCCAGCCAGTCGGACAGCGCGCCGGAGAACACCTTGGTGATCGCCGCGGTGGCCTCGGCGATGCCCTCGATCATCCCCACCGCCAGCGTCGAGGCCCCGAGCGCGCCCACCAGATAGACGGGCAGCAGCGCGTGGATCATCTCGGACGAGATGTCCATCAGCATCGACACCAGCCCCAGCGCCCAGATGCCCGCCGGCAGGCGGGGACGGACAGCGGTTTGCGGGGAGGAACCTGAAGGCGTCATGAGGGGGCACTCCGGCGTGCGTAGAAATATTCTCGAGATTTTTTCGCCCACGGGGGCAAACACGGCAGACCTCGGGTTATCCTTGGCCTTTCGCCCGCCGAGGGCAGAAGCATGACATGCCAGGAGAACACAGAACATGACCGATCAACAGGGTTTGCCGTGGACCGATGCCTTCCTGCTCGGGTTCGAGGCCATGGACGAGACGCACCGGGAGTTCGTCGCCGTCGTCGACCGGCTGCTGACCTGCCCCGATGACGAACTCGCCGCAGCGATGCGCGCGTTCATCGTCCATGCCGAAGCCCACTTCGGGCAGGAGAAGGCGTGGATGGAAGAAACCGACTTCCCGCCGCGGGAATGCCACATCGACGACCACAACGCGGTGATGGAATCCGCCTATCAGGTGGAGGACCTGGTGCGTACCGGCGATGTGGCCGTGGGCCGCGAGTTTGCCACCGAGCTGGGCCGGTGGTTTCCCAGCCACGCGGATTATCTTGATTCGGCCCTGGCCCAGTGGATGGCCAAGAAGAAGCTCGGCGGCGTGCCGGTCGTCCTGCGCCGCAACCTGCCGATCGACCGCTGACCCTCGCCCGACTTACCGGGAGAGGGTTTCGTCCAGTTTCTGGTAGGCGCCGTCGCGGATCTCGGTGAAGAACACCTTGCGCTGGGTGTCGCCGTTGGCGTCGAAGACGATCCGCTGCTGCAGCCCCTGATAAGGCCCGTTGCGCAGCACCGCTGCCTTCACGCTCTCAGTGCCGGAGCGCTTGGAGAGCGCCTCGAACAGCACCATCGCCGCGTCGTAGGCCGACACCGAGCTGTAACCCGGGTTTTTCTGGAAGCGCTTGAAATACGCCTCGCGGAATTCGCTGAAGCGCGGGGAGTCGTCGTCGCGGTCGTAGTTCTGAACGATCAGCAGGCCTTCGACAACCTTTCCGCCAAGCTCGATCAATTGCTCGGAGGCGGCCCACTCGGATGCGCCCATGGGCAGCTCCGGCGCCTGACGCCGGGCCTGCTGGGCGAGACGCGCCACATCGATGGCACCCGCCACGAAGAACAGGCTGTCGGGCCGCTTCTTCAGCATCGCCCCGACCACCCCGCCAAAATCGGTGTCGGCAGTCGATTCGTAGGCCACCTCGGCCACCAGCTGCCCGCCCTCCTCCGCAAAGGCCTGGCGGAACTCGTTGAGCCACGACAGCGTGAAGGAGCGGTTGCGCTCGTCGTAGGCCACCGCCACCTTGCGCTCACCGCGGTGGAACATCACGCGGGCGTAATCCCGGGCGTTGTCGCGGGTGCTACGGTTGATCCGCACCAGATTGTCGTCCTTGCCGTAGAAATCCATCGAGGTGAGCGTCGGGCTGATCGCCAGCGTTTCGGTGCTCGCCAGCAGCGGGACGACCACCGCCGCCATGCCGCTGGTGAAGGGGCCGATCACCGCCTCCACCCTGGCGTTCGCCAGCTCGGTCGCGGCCTTCGCTGCCGTCTCGCGGCTCTGGGCGTCATCGCGGGCGACCAGCTCGATCTTGCGGCCCTTCACACCGCCGGCACGGTTGATCTGCTCGACCGCCAGCACCACCCCGTTATAGCCCGATTGACCCACGTCCGAATTCTGATCGGACAGGCCGCCGATGAACCCGACACGCAGCGGCGCGTCCGGCCCGCATCCGGAAAGCAGCAACCCGACCGCCGCAATCAGCACACACCTCAGCAACGCCATACCAACCTCTCTGCACTCGCGCCCCATGCGCAACGATACCCGCATAAATTTCCGAAGAATATGCCATAGGGAAAATCTGTTCTTCAACAAAGATTTCCGCGGCCTGCGATGAAGGCCGAAGTCCCGGAATGAAGCGCAATCCAGGCCGAAATCCACTCCTCGCCATCACTATCGAAAAAACAACAAAACCGATCATGTTTTTTCATATTCTTGCGATAATACCAAAATTGAGGTTTTTAACGAGTTCATACATCACGACGGACCGTCCTCTCCTCATGCTCAAGTCAGCCCCGGACGCGCCGTCTACAATGGACGCGCGTACCGGTTCCCTGTGGGATGGACGCCCCAACTGCCCGCCGGCCCATTCCAGGCCGTGCTTGCCATCCCAGACACCGAGCCCCATCGAACCAGGCCGTCGAACGGATCAACACAATGTCTCCCCGTTCCCTGCTCGCTAACCGTCAACACAGGTGGCGCTCGTCACTGCGCCTCAAGCTTGTCGCGCTGGGGCTGGCGCCCCTGCTGATCGCCTTTCCGCTGATCCTGGCGACCCTGCTGCTGGTGGGGGATGCGCGCTTCACCGACCTCCTGGAGAGCAGCGCCCGGGGCAACCTCGCCAGTGCCCGCAACTACATGGATCAGGTGCGGGCGCAGACGCTCCGGCATGTGGAAGAGGTGGTGCACGTGGAGCGGATCGCCCATTTCCTGGCCGCCCATGGCGACCACGTGACGAAGGAGCCGATCCCGCTCCTCGACCAGTACCTCGCATCCCGGGCCGAAGTGGCGCGCCTCGACTATCTGATCATTGCCACCCAGGACGGGCGGGTGATTGCGTCGAGCACCGGGCTCGCACCGGGCAGCCAGCTTCCATCCAGCTTCTCGCTGCGCCAGGCCGCCACCGGCCTGTCATCGGCCCGATATGCGCGCTTCGATGCCGCCGAACTCGGCGCCCTGTCACCCAACCTGCCCACGCGCGCGCGCGTCGACGTCTCCGACCGGAGTGGCGCCCGCGCCGAGACCCGTGGCCTGATGATCGAGGCGGCAGCCCACCTGCCCCTCAGCAACAGCCATGCGGACGCAATCCTGGTCGGGGGGATGCTGCTCAACAACAACGTGCCGATGATCGACCGCATCCGTGATGTGGTGTTCCCGGTCGCCCCGGACGCCACCTCCAACGACGGCGTCACCACCTTCTTCCTCGACGACCTGCGGGTTGCCACCTCGGCAACCCTGGGACACGACCTGCGCGCCACCGGCACCCACGCGCCCGACGAAGTCCGCAACGCAGTGCTCGAAGGCCACCAGACCTGGGCCCACCGCACGCAGATCGGCGAAAACTGGCACATCGCCAGCTACGAAGCCATCCTCGACGGCGAGGGGCGTCACATCGGCATGCTCGGCACCGGCTTCCCCGAGCAACGCTACGCCCGGGAACGCTGGCTGCTCACCGGCAGCATCGGCGGCCTGCTGGCCCTGGCGATGCTCGGCCTGTCCATTTCGTTCCTGTACGGCGCCCGCAACATCACCCGCCGCCTGAGCGCAATCTCCGACACCATGAAGGCGACCCACCGGGGCGAGTACGGCGCCCGCGTCCCCCGCGACGACGAAGTGGACGAGATCGCCCAGCTGGCCAGCCACTTCAACAGCCTCCTCGAGACCCTCGACGCCCAGCGACTCGCCCGCCAGCAGGCCCAGCGCGGGATTGCCGAGGAAGCCTCGCGCCGCCGCGCGCTGTTCGAGATGGCCCGCGACGGCATGGTGGTGCTCAACGACGACTGCAGCGTCTTCGAGGCCAACCTGCAGTTCGCCGCCATGCTCGGCTACCGCCCCGAAGAGCTGGCCCGCCTCCATGTGTGGGACTGGGAGGCCCGCTTCTCCAAGACCGAACTGATGTCGATGATCCGCAGCGTGCGGTCCGACGGCGACACCTTCGAGACCATCCAGAAGCGCAAGGACGGCAGCGTCTATGTGGCCGAAGTGAAGTCCAGCCGCGTCGAATGGGGCGGCAAGACCTACGTGATGTGTTCGGTGCGCGACATCACCGAACGCCAGCAGATCGCCAGCGAACTCGAAGCCCACCGCCACCACCTCACCGACCTCGTCGAGCAGCGCACCCGCGAGCTCGCCGCCGCGCGGGACGAGGCCGAAAGCGCCAACCGCGCCAAGAGCACCTTCCTGGCCAACATGAGCCACGAGATCCGCACCCCCATGAACGCCATCATCGGGCTGTCGCACCTGCTCCAGCGCGAGATCCGCGAGCCGGTTCAGCTCGACCGGGTCGAGAAGATCGGCTCCGCCGCCCAGCACCTGCTGCGCATCATCAACGACATCCTCGACCTGTCGAAGATCGAAGCCGAGAAGGTCACCCTCGAAGCGATCGACTTCCCCCTGCGCACCACCCTCGAGAAGGCCACCAACCTCGTCCGCGAAAGCGCCAACCAGAAGCAGCTGCCGGTCGTGGTGGATATCGACCCCGAACTGCCGCCGCTGCTGCGCGGCGACCCGGTGCGCATCGAGCAGATCCTCGTCAATTTCCTGTCCAACGCGGTCAAGTTCTCGAGCCAGGGCGCGATCACCCTGCGGGCCATCCGCCTGCCCGGCACCGGCAGCGGCGTCGATCTGCGGCTGGAAGTCGAAGACCACGGCATCGGCCTCAGCGAATCGCAGCAAGGCTCGGTGTTCCGCGCCTTCGAGCAGGCCGACAACTCCACCACCCGCAAGTACGGCGGCACCGGCCTCGGGCTGGCGATCAGCAAGCGGCTGGCCGAGCTGATGGGCGGCGAGATCGGCGTGCGCAGCGCCGAGGGCGCCGGCAGCACCTTCTGGCTGCGCCTGCACCTCGAGACAGGCCAGCCCACGCACCGCAACGACAACGTCCCCGCGCCGCTGCCCGGCGAGTTCTCCGACCCGCTGCGCCGCCTGCGCGAGCACTACGCCGGCCGCCGCATCCTGCTGGCCGAGGACAACCCCCTCAACCAGGAGATCGCCTGCGAGCTCCTCAGCGACGCCGGCATCAACGTGGAGCTTGCCGAAGACGGCCAACAGGCCGTGGACAAGGTGCGCGACAGCGGCAGCTTCGACCTGATCCTGATGGACCTCAGCATGCCGGTGATGGGCGGGCTCGAAGCCGCCGCGGCCATCCGCGCCCTGCCCGGCGGCGACGCCGTGCCCATCGTCGCGATGACCGCCAACGCCTTCGACGAGGACCGCAACCTGTGCCTCGCCGCCGGCATGAACGACCACGTGCCCAAGCCCGTCGACCCGGACGTGCTCTACCAGACCCTGCTGCGCTGGCTTCCCACCGGCCCGGCGGGCCTGCCCGCCAGCCAGGCAGCGGCGGCCGAACCCGAAACCCGCCCCAGCCTGGGCAGCATCGACGGGCTCGACGTGGCCACCGGGCTGCGCACCATGCGCGGTCACGAAGAACGCTACCGGCGCATCCTCGGGGTGTTTGCCCGCGCCCACCGGGACGACGCCGCCACCCTGCGCCAGGCCCTCGTCGACGGCCGGCTGGCGGAGGCCGAGCGGGCCGCCCACAGCCTGAAGGGCAGCGCCGGCTCGATTGGCGCCATGCGGGTTGCCAGCGCGGCCGCAGCCCTCGAGCGGGCCATCCGCGACACGGCGCCCGCCGACACCATCGAAGCCGGCATCACCACCCTGGCCGCCGAACTGGCCCAGATCATCCCGGCCATCGAGGCCACGCTGGCCGCCACCAGCCCGGCGCCCGCGGCCCCCGCCCCGCCCGCCGACCTGCAGGAAGTACGCCGCGTCGGCAGCGAGCTGTCCCGGCTGCTCTCCGAAGACGACATGCAATCGGCCACCCTGTGGCGCACCCACGGCAACCTGCTGGCCAGCCTGCAGCCCGACGCAGCCCGCCAGATCGGCGACGCCATCGAGAACTTCGAGTTTGAATCCGCCCACCACATGGTGGACGAGCTGATCGCCCGCCACGTGCCCGAAACGCACTGACGCGGGGGTCGGCCAGCTCCCGCGCCAGACGCGCGCAGATCGCCTGCAGCTCGGCCGGATCGACTGAAACCAACGCCGGCACGCTGTGCGCATCCGGCAGCGCCGCCGCGATGGCCTTCACCAGTGCGGTGAGGCGCCGGGTGATCTCGGCCTGCAGCGGCACCATCACCACCAGCCGTTCGCGGCTGCGCACGGCCAGCTCGAAGCGGGCCGCCAGCTCGCTCACCCCGTGGGCGCCGATCTGCGCCGCAACCCCTTTCAGGGTGTGGGCCAGCCGCTCGGCGGAGATCCAGTCCGCATCGGCCAGCGCCGACGCCACGTGGGCCGGGAATTCCCCCTGCCCGCTGACGAACTTGCCCAGCAGGGCGATGTAGAGCGTCTCTCGGCCAAGGGCGTTGCGCACGCCGACCGGCACATCCAGCTCGGCGATGCCTGCCAGGCGGCGCATCACCATCGCGGGGCCAGCCACCGCATCGGCAACGCCGGCGGTCTCGCCGGCCACTGATGCCACCCCGCCACGGCGCGGCTTGATCCAGCGCAGCAGGGTGGCCCACAGCAGGGCCGGGTCGATGGGCTTGGCCACGTGGTCCTGCATCCCCGCCTCGAGGCAGCGCTCCCGGTCGCCGGACATCGCGTTGGCGGTCATCGCCACGATGGGCAGCCAGGCCAGGTCGGGCAGTTCGCGGATCGCCCGGGTGGCGGTGAGCCCGTCCATCACCGGCATCTGCATGTCCATCAGCACCAGGTCGTAGGCCCCGGCCGTCACCTTCTCGACCGCTATCGCGCCGTTGTCGGCCACCTCCACCACAAAGCCGGCCTGGGCCAGCATCTCGGTGGCCACCTGCTGGTTGAGGTCGTTGTCTTCCGCCAGCAGGATGCGCGCGCCGGCGATCGCGGCCAGCTCGGCAGCCGGCGGGGACGGCTGCGCCGGTCCGTCGTTGGCAGCCCGCTCGCCGGCTTCCTCGCCGGCCAGCAGCCGCACCACGGTATCGAACAGCAGCGACGCGGTGACCGGTTTGATGAGCACGTCGCGGATGTCCACGCTGCCGGCGGAGCGGATCAGTTCCTCCCGGCCATAGGCGGTGACGATCACCAGCCGCGGCGGCTCGGCGAGCTTCAGGTCGCGGATGTCGCCGGCGGTGGCGACGCCGTCCCGGTCGGGCATCTGCCAGTCGAGAAAGACCACCGCGAAGGGCGCGGCCCGGGCCTCGGCGTCGCGCACCGCGGCGACCGCCGCACGCCCCGAATCCACGGCCGTCACCGCAAAGCCCATGCGCCGGAGCATGTCGGCCAGCACGTCGCGGGCGTTGGGGTTGTCGTCCACCACCAGCACCGGGCGCCCCGCCAGATCGGCCCGCGGCACCAGCCGGCGCGGCTGGGCAGCGCCCCGGCCGAGCCGGGCGGTGAACCAGAAGGTCGAGCCGACACCGGGGATGCTGTCCACGCCCACCTCGCCGCCCATCAGCTCGGCCAGCCGCTTGCTGATCGCCAGCCCGAGGCCGGTGCCACCGAACTTGCGGGTGGTGGACGAATCGGCCTGCTCGAAACTGCGGAACAGCCGGCCGCGCTGGTCGTCGGTGATGCCGATGCCGGTGTCGGTGACCGAAAAGCGCAGGCACGGCCCCTCTTCCTGCATCTCGGCCAGCCGCACGCGGATCGTCACCTCGCCGCGCTCGGTGAACTTCACCGCGTTGTTGGCGAAGTTGATGAGGATCTGGCCCAGCCGCAGGGGGTCGCCGATCAGCTCGCCGGGCACGTTGCCGGCCACATCGACGATCAGCTCCAGCCCTTTCTCGGCGGTCTTTTCGGCGATCAGGCCGGTCACGTTGTCGAGCACCCGGTCGAGGGAGAAGCCCACGTGCTCGATCACCAGCTTGCCGGCCTCGATCTTGGAGATGTCGAGGATGTCGTTGATGATGCCCAGCAGGTGCTGGCTGGCCGCCTGGATCTTGGTGAGGTAATCGCGCTGGCGCTCGGTGAGGCTGGTCTGGAGGGTCAGGTAGGCCATCCCGACGATGGCGTTCATCGGGGTGCGGATCTCGTGGCTCATGTTGGCGAGGAAATCCGACTTCACCCGCACCGCTTCTTCGGCCAGCGCCCGGGCCCGCTGCATCTCCTCGGCTGCGGCGCGCTCGGCGGTGATGTCCTCGATGATCCCGACCATGCCCTTGGCCGGATCGGCCAGGTCGATGGCCCGGCCTGACATGCGGGCCCAGAAGCGGCCGCCGTCGCGGCGCCGGACTTCCTGGATGCGCTGATGGGTCTGCCCGCGCCACACCTGGTCGCGCACCTCCTGACCGGTGGCCGCCCAGTCTTCGTCGGTGCAATACCAGATGCGGGTGAACTGCCCGATCTGCTCGCCCGGGTCGTAGCCGAACATCTCGTCCATCCGCCGGTTGGCGCGGACGATCCGCCGGTCCTTCATCACCACGATGCCCACGCTGGCCGAATCCAGGATCGCCGCCTCTTCTTCGATGGCGATGGCGAGGTCGGCGGTGCGACGGGCCACCTCGTCTTCCAGCAGATCGTGGTGGCGGGCCTGGTCCAGATCGGCCTCGCGGCGCGCGGTGATGTCCCGGGCCAGCACGATGAAGCGCGTCGCGCCACCGTGCGTCCCGGCGCGAACCGTCACGGCGAGCTCGAACCAGTGCGCGTGGCCGTTTGCCTCGATCCGCAGGATGCGCCCCAGGTCGTTGCCCTGCGCGCCGGCCGCGCCCAGGGCGGCCATCAGCACGGCGGCGGGCTCGGGGGCGAGCAGGCTGCGGATGTCGTGCCCGGTCAGGGGCCCGGGGTGGCCGGCGAACAGGGCGGAATGACGGACGTGGGCATCGATGCAGATGCCGTCACGATCGAGTTCGAGATAGGCGTCGGGCAGCGCATCGAGCGTGCCCGCGAGCCGGCCGCGGGAGGCAGCAGCATCGGTGGCCCGCCGCGCCTGCCTGCGCCGGCGAAAGGCGGCCGTGCCTGCCAGGCCGCCCTGTCGAACGCACCATTCCGCAGCTGCGGCATCGGGTCGGACACGGCGGGGGCGGCGCATGGATGGCGACCTTCAGTGAGGCGGGCGGGATCCACCCGCACCCGCTCGCACCGCCTCGGAACGGCAGACGGACGCGATCGAAGGCGGGATCATCGCTCCCCCTCCACGCCCTCCGGCAGGGGGTCGGCGAGGCGCACCGCGATGTCGGCAAAGGCGTCGCGACAATCCATGAAGGCATCCACCACGTCCGGGTCGAAATGCCGGCCACGGCCTTCGCGGATGATCCGGGTGGTCTCCTCGAGGCTGAACGGGGGCTTGTAGACCCGCCGGGTCATCAGCGCGTCGAACACGTCGGCCAGGGCCATCAGGCGGGCCGATACCGGGATGTCGTCACCGGCGAGGCGCTGCGGATAGCCGCTGCCATCCCACTTCTCGTGGTGGCCGAGGGCGATCTCCCGCGCCACGCCGAGGAACAGGAAGGCCCGCGAGGCGCTCTCGGCGGCATCTGCGCCGGCGCTGGCCGAGGCCTGCGCCATCGCCTTGCCGATGGCGTCGGCGCCGATGGTGGCGTGGTGCTTCATGATCTCGAATTCTTCGTCGGTCAGCTTGCCCGGCTTGAGCAGGATGCCGTCGGGGATGCCAACCTTGCCCAAGTCGTGCAGCGGCGCCGCCTTGACGATCATGCCCAGCCGGTCGCCGGCCAGCGCGTCGCGGAAGCGGTCGTGGTCGGCCAGCCGGTTGGCCAGCAGCTCCACGTAGGTCTGGGTGCGCACGATGTGCAGGCCGGTCTCGTTGTCGCGGGCCTCGGAAAGGCAGGCCAGGGCGCGCACGCTGAGGTCCTGGATCAGCAGGTTCTCGCGCATCCGCCGGGCGACTTCGCCTTCGAGCCACTGGTTCTCGACGGCCAGCCGGTCGCGGGCCTGCTTGAGCTCCAGGTGGGTGCGCACCCGCGCCAGCACGATGGCCGGGTTGATCGGCTTGGTGATGTAATCGACGGCGCCCAGCTCGAGCCCGTGCTCCTCGCTCTCGACGCCGTGCATGGCGGTCACGAAGATCACGGGGATGTTGCGGGTCGAGGGGTCGGCACGCAGGCGCTCCATCACGGCGTAGCCGTCCATGTCCGGCATCATCACGTCGAGCAGGATCAGGTCGGGGCGGGGCTGGAGGCCGGCGGCCCGCAGGGCGCGCTCGCCGGAGTTGGCCGCGCGGACGCGGTAATAGGGCTGGAGGAGCTCGCCGAGGATGGTCAGGTTCTGAGGCGTGTCGTCCACGATCAGGATCGTCTGGCCCGGCTTGTTATCGGCGTGTTGTAGGGAGCTGCCGTTGCTGATCATGACCTGCCTCGGTTTTGAATGCGGGGGTTCGACCACGCCCCTGAAACCGGGCGAGCGGTGCAAACGGACGCACCCAGGTCGCGGACGTGGCACAGCGTACCACCGCTCCCATTATCGGCAGCATGCTCCGCGGCTTTAACCGAACGTCACACTCCGTCAGGCGGCGAGCTTCCTGCGCAGCAGGCCCATCAGCACCTTGATCCCGGGCAGCTTGCTGTAAAGCTCGCCGGCCGCATCCCAGTAATCCCGGTGGAAGTTCACCCGGCCGTCGTCGTCGAACTTGAGGTGCGACACGCCGCGGATCACCTCGTCCGGCCCGCTGCGCCGGAAGCGGAAGTGGAAGGCCCACACCAGCACCGCCCCTTCGGCGTCGGCCACCTTTTCGAGCACCACGAAGCGTGGCCGATCCACCTGCCGGAACATGTGCCGGAAGATGCGCTGGATCGCCGGCACGCCGCGCACGTCGTTGAAAGGGTCGGTGAAGGTGGCGTCCTCGGCGTAGAAGGCCGGCATGCGGGCAATGCTGTCCTCGGTGAGGCTCTCGTAGAAGGCGATCAGGGCGTTCAGACTCATCTCAGGCTCCGGTCCGCCGGCGCACCAGCGGGAAATACCAGCGGTAAGGCAGCGCCGCCAGCAGCTTCATGATGCGGGTAAAGCGTTTCGGGAAATCGACCTCGAAGCGCCCCGTGGCGAAGCCCGCCACCAGTTCGGTCGCGGCCTCGTCGGGGCTCATCAGCGCGGGCATCGCAAAGTCGTTACGGGCGGTGAGGCGGGTGGCCACAAAGCCCGGATTGACAACCCACACGCCGACGTCCTTCGACGCCAGATCAAAATGCAGGCATTCGGCAAAGTGGATCAGCGCCGCCTTGCCCGGCCCGTAGCACAGCGCCCGGGGCAGGCCGCGATAGCCGGCGACGCTGGCCACGAAGGCGATCCCGCCGCCGGGCTGCAGATCGCCCAGCACGCACGCCGCGAGGCGCATCGCCCCGCCAAAGTTGATCGCCACCACCCGCTCGGCCACCGCCAGATCAAAGTTGTCGGCGCTCATCGGCACGTAGTCGCCGGCCAGGTAGATCACCAGGTCCACGCCCTGCCATTCGGCGACGATGCGGTCCCGGGCGGCCGCCAGGGCCGCGGCGTCGGTGGCGTCGCAGGGCAGGATCAGCGCGTCGGCGTCACCCAGGTCTAGCCCAGCCAGCCGGTCGGCGCTGCGGGCGGTCAGCGCGAGCCGCGCGCCCAGCCGGGCCAGATGCTGCGCCAGCGCCGCGCCGATGCCGCTGGAGGCGCCCACCAGCCACACCCGGCGGCCGCGCCAGTCGGTGATCTTCGGGTTCATGGGGCGGGCCGGCGGACGAAGGTGAGGGTCACCTCGCCCAGCCGGAAGCCCCACTTCGACATGTAGGAGCGGTTCATCATCACCTGCCCGTCCATCAGGAACATCCAGTCGTCGAAATCCACGTGATAGGTTCGCCCATCCACCGGCAGGGCCAGCACGTAGCGCCAGCGCAGGGCGTTGCCGGCCAGTTCGCCGGTGGCCTCGCCGATCACGTCGTCGGCGCGGCCCCGGTAGCTGCCGTCGGGCTGGCGGGTGAGGGTCCACACGCGGCGCGAGGTGCTGCCGTCAGACCACTCGAAGTGCTCGTCGAGCACACCGGTGTCGCCGTCCCAGCGGGCTTCGAGCACCACGTGGAAGCGCTTCTTCACCTCGCCGGAGCGGCCCTGGAACATGCCCCAGCCATCGACGGTGCCGTTGAGGTAGGTGCGCAGATCGAGCACCGGGGTTTCGGCCTTGTACTGTTCGACGCCGGGCGAGGCGCAGGCGGTGAGGCCGAGGCACAGGGCCGCGGCGAGCAGGGTTTTCATGATGTGATCTCCAGCAGGTGGCGCCAGCGCCACAGGAGCACCGCCGCCACCGCCTTGAAGGCCAGCGGCAGCAGCGCGTAGGTGAAGCTGAGGGCGGGCAGCCCGGAGCCGCTGCCCGGTTGATAGCCCAGCCATGCCAGCAGCGGCAGGGCCAGGCCGGCGGCGAGGGCCAGGTTGAGTTTGGCGGCGAGGTTCCACACCCCGAAGCAGGCGCCGGGCCGCCCCTGGCGTTCGCCCAGGTCGGCGGCGATGGCGGCGGGCAGCGCCAGATCGGCCCCGAGGGCCAGCCCGGACGCCACGCACACCAGCGCAAAGGCTGCCACCTCGCCAGGCCCGAGCAGCGCCGCCCAGCCGAAGGCCAGCATCGCCAGCCCCATCGCCGCCAGCCACGCCCGCACCCGGCCGTGCCGCGCGGCGAGCCTCACCCACAGGGGCAGCGACGCCCCGCCGGCCAGAAAGTAAGCCACCAGCAGCGGCCCGCCGGCGGCGTCGGCCTGCAGCACGTCGGCCACGAAGAACGGGAACAGGGTGGCCGGCAGCGCCGCAGCCAGGCCGTTGGCGACGAACACCGCCAGCAGGCGCCGGAAGGCCGGATCGCCCAGCGCGCCGCGCAGGCTGGCCCCGACCGGCTCGGCCAGCGCGGTGACGCGCCCCGCCGCCGGCCCGACGCCCACCAGCGTCGTCACCGCGGCCACCAGCAGCAGGGGCGGCAGCACCCAGCCGAGCCGCCCGAGGCCGACGTTGTGGTCGGCCGCCAGCAGCCCGGGCAGGGCCGCGGCGAGCACCACGCCGGCAAGGCCGAAGCCCTCCCGGGCGGCGGTGAAGCGGGTGCGCTCGGCCGAATCTGGCGCGATGTCGGCACCCCAGGCCTGATAGGCCACGGTGGCCGCCGAGAAGCCCAGGTAGGTGAGCGCCAGCGCCCCCAGCAGCCAGCCGGCGGCGTGGCTGGCGGGCGGATTGACGAGGGCCGCGAAGCCGGCGGCAAAGGGCAGCAGCGCGATGGCGAGCATCCCGCGCCGGGGCAGGCGGTCGGCGAGCCAGCCCAGCCACGGGTCGATGCCGGCGTCGAGGAGCCGTGCGCCGAGCAGGATCGCCCCCAGCAGCGCCAGCGGCAGCCCGGCGGCTTCGGCGTACAGGCGCGGCACATGCACGTAAACCGGCAGCGCGGCAAAGGCCAGCGGCAGGCCCAGCAGGCCGTAGGCAAGGGCGCGACGGGCGGGCATCTCAGCCTTCCGGCCGACGCAGCAGGGCGGCGCGCAGATCCGGGGCGCTGGTGCGCGGGTCTAGCCAGATGCCGAAGAAGCGGCGGGCGAAATCCGGCTCCGGGATCGCGCCCAGCAGCCGGCCGTTGAACAGGAAGCTCGCGCCTTCCGGCCGATACACGCCGACGATGTGGTCGCCGGGCTTCACGTCCGGGAAGAGCCGAGCCATCTCGGCGCCCCAGCGGCGCAGCTGGGCTTCGTCGGCGCCGAGCGCGCGCATTTCCTTCACGCTGGCCTCGGCGATGGCGCTGCCGGCGATGCTGAGCCGGTAATCCAGCCGCAGGGCCAGCGGCGGGCGAAGCGGATCGTCACCGCCCCACAGGGTGGCCTCATAGACCAGGAAGCCGAAACGCCGGAACTCGCCCTGCCCCCAGCGGCGCAGCCCGCGGGTGGGGTCGACCAGCGTGGCGGCACCTGCCGGCAGCCACGGCCAGATGGCCAGCGCCAGCAGCAGCCGGCGCCTAGCGGTGGGCAAGCTCGAACTGGACGACATCGACGCTGCCGGCCCGGAAGCCCGCCTCGCAGTAGCCAAGGTACATCCGCCACAGGCGGCGGAAGGTGTCGTCAAAGCCCAGCCGCTCGATGCGCGGCCAGTTGGCGTCGAAGTTGGCGCGCCACTGGGCGAGGGTCACCGCGTAGTCGTGGCCGAAGGCGAACTCGTCCTTCACCGCCAGCCCGGCCTTGGCCGCCGCGGCGCGAAAGGCCTTGCGCGACGGCAGCATGCCGCCGGGGAAGATGTATTGCTGGATGAAATCGGTGCCCTTGCGATAGCGGGGGAACAGGTCGTCGTGGATGGTGATGCTCTGCACGACGGCCTTGCCGCCGGGGCTGAGGCTGCGGGCGATGGTGCGGAAGTAGCTGGGCCACCAGCGTTCGCCCACGGCCTCGAACATCTCGATGGAGACGATGTGGTCGAAGCGCTCCTTCACGTCCCGGTAATCCTGCAGGCGGATGTCGGCCTCGGGCACGCGGGAGCGGCTCCAGGCCTGCTGGGCCGGCGACAGGGTGAGGCCGGTGACCTGGGCGCCGCGGCGGGTGGCGAGCTCGGCAAAGCCGCCCCAGCCGCAGCCGATCTCGAGGATGCGCTGGCCGGGCTGGGGGTCGAGGCGGCGCAGGATGCGGCGGTACTTGGCCTCCTGGGCGGATTCGAAGGTGGGCTCCAGCGCCTCGCGGTACAGGGCCGACGAGTAGCTCATGCTGGGGTCGAGCCACAGGCTGTAGAAGTCGTTGCCCAGATCGTAGTGGGCCATGATGTTGCGCTTGCTGCCGGCCCGGCTGTTGCGGTTGAGCCAGTGGCGCAGGCGCGCCGACAGCAGCTCGCGCCACGAGCCGTAGAGCGCCTTCTTCAGCACGTCCCGGTTGGCGGCGAGCAGGGTGAGCAGGCCGGGCAGATCCGGCGAATCCCACAGGCCGTCGATGTAGGCTTCGGCGAGGCCGATGTCGCCCCGGGCGAGGATCTGGCTGAACACCGCCTTGTCGTGCACCTGCAGGGTGACGCCCCGGTCGCCGTGGCCGAAGAGCACGCAGGAACCGTCGGGCAGGCGCACCTCGAGCGGGCCGCCTTCGAGCTTGTCGAGCAGGTCGAAGACGGTGCGGGTGTCGCGGGAGGATGCGTCGCGGGCAACGCCGCGCAGGATCATCGTGTTGTTCATTTTGTCGATTCCTGTAGGGCTGGTTTGGCAGGGCGGGCGCCAAGAAAAGGCACGCCCTTCCACCACAGGCGCAGGGCCTGCCAGTGGATGCGGGCGATCACGCCGAGGGTGAGGAAGGGCATCCGCGCGAGGGCGGCGGCGAGCGCGCGGGTGGACCACGCCCGCGGACGGCCGCTGATGGCGGTGGCGAGGAGCTCGCCCTCGGCGTCGTCGTAGTCGATGTGCACGGCCTGCACGCTGCGGCCGAGCTGGAAGCGGAAGCGGTAGCCGCCCTCCACCCGGTTGAAGGGCGAGACGTGGAAGACCTTGTCGGCGCCAAACTCGTCGGCATCGCAGATGGGCGCGCCGTCCGGGTGGTGGAGCAGGTAGGCGTGGCAGCCGCCGAAGGTGTTGTTCACCTCGGCCAGCACCGCCACCAGCTGCCCGGCGCGGTCGTGGCAGAACCAGAAGCTCACCGGGTTGAACACGTAGCCAAGCGCGCGGGGGAAGGTCTGCAGGACGATCTCGCCATCCGCCGGCAGGCCGCGGGCGCGCAGCAGGGCTTCGATCCACGGCAGCAGCGGGCTGCCGTCGCGGGGGCCGTGGTCGGCGTTGCGAAAGCCGAGGAGGTTCGCGCGCTCGATGCCGAAGATCGCCCGGCGGGCGGATTCGAGCCGGCGCAGTGGCAGCCGCACGAAGAACACCGGATACACGAAGGCGTGCAGCGCCGGGCGCAGCCGGCGGTGCATCACGTGCCCCAGGAAGATTTCCGGTGCGGCGTTCATGGGGTTCAGGCCAGTTCGGCCTGGCGAGCGTCCGCCGGGGCCTCGCCCTGCCACGGGGCCAGCACGCCGAGCCGGTTGGCCACCGCGAGGGCCGAGCGCAGGCCGTCCTCGTGGAAGCCGAAGCTGCCCCAGGCGCCAGCCAGCCACACGCCACCCTCGCCCTGCACCGCCGGCAGGCGCTGCTGGGCCGCGATGGCCGGGCCGTCGAAGATCGGGTGGGCGTAGTCGAACTCGGCGATCACGCTGGCCGGGTCGGGCTCCCGCGCGGGGTTGAGGGTAACCACCACCGGCGTGCGGAAGGGCAGCGGCTGGAGGCGGTTGATGAGGTAGGACACGCCCACCGGCTGGTGGCCGGGCTCGCCCTTGCCGGCAAAGTAGTTCCAGGCCGACCACAGGCGCGGGTCGCGGGGCAGCAGCGCCTTGTCGGTGTGCAGCACCGCGCGGTTGGGCTGGTAGCGGATCGCCGACAGCACCTTGCGCTGGGCCGGGCTGGCGGCATCGCCGAGGATGGCCAGGGCCTGGTCGCTGTGGCAGGCCATCACCACCTGGTCGAAGTGCTCGGTGCCGTGGCGGTGGGTGACATCCAGGCCGGCGCCGCTGCGGCGCACCGCCGACACCGGGCAGGCGAGGCGCACGTCGTCGAGCTGGGCGGCGATGCGGCGCACGTATTCGCGCCCGCCGCCCTTCACGGTGCGCCACATGGGCCGGTCGAACACCTGCAGCAGGCCGTGGTTGTGGCAGAAGCGGATGAAGGTGGCGAGCGGCATGTCGAGCATCTGGCCGGTGGGGCACGACCAGATGGCGGCGGCCATGGGTAGCAGATACCAATCGGCGAAGGCGCGGGAGTAGCGCCCTTCGCTGAGGAAATCCCGCAGCCGGCGGTCGTTGCCCGGGTTGGCGTCGAGCCAGGTGGTGCATTCGCGGTTGAAGCGGAGGATGTCGGAGAGCATCGCCCAGAAGCGCCGGCGCACCAGGTTGCGCTTCTGGCCGAAGATCGTCGCCAGGTTGCTGCCGGCCCATTCGAGGTTGGGCGACTCGAGGCTGACCGCGAAGCTCATCTCGGTCTCGACGCTCTCGACGCCCAGCAGCGCGAACATCGCGATGAGGTTGGGGTAGGTCTTCTCGTTGAACACCAGGAAGCCGGTGTCCACCGGGTGGGTGCGCCCTTCCAGCGTCACATCCACGGTGTTGGTGTGGCCGCCCAGGTAGTCGCCGGCCTCGAAGAGGGTCACCGCATGATCGCGGCCCAGCAGCCAGGCGGTGGCGAGGCCGGAGATACCGGCGCCCACCACGGCGATGCGCTGCCTCGTGTGCGTCGGGCGGGTCATGGATTGCATCCGTACAGCTCGGCGTAGGCGGAGTGGTTGTGGATGGACTCGAAGTTTTCGGAGGCCACCTTCCATTCGGCGATGCGCGGCTCGGCGGCCATGCGCAAGGCGATGTCGCGCACCAGATCCTCGACGAACTTGGGGTTGTCGTAGGCGCGCTCGGTGACCCACTTCTCGTCCGGCCGCTTGAGCAGGCCGAAGACCTCGCAGGACGCTTCATCCTCGGCGATGCGCACCAGCTCCTCGATGTCCATCGGCGCGCGCAGGCGGGCCTCCAGGGTGATGTGGGAGCGCTGGTTGTGGGCGCCGTAGGCCGAGATCTTCTTGGAGCACGGGCACAGGCTGGTGACCGGCGCGACGACCCGCAGGGTGATCCGGGGCGCCTCGTTCGCAAGCCGCTCGGCGATCAGGGTCACGTCGTAGTCGAGCAGGCTCTCCACGCCGGACACCGGCGCGGCCTTGCGGATGAAGTACGGGAAGGCCATCTCGATGCGTCCGCTGGCGGCATCCAGGCGCAGCAGCATCTCGTCGGCCATCGCCAGCAGGCCGGCGTGGTCGAGGGCGCCGTCACGGGCTTCGAGCAGCTCGACGAAGCGCGACATGTGGGTGCCCTTTACCTCGGGCGGCAGGCCGACGCTCATGGTCACGGTGGCCACGCTGCTCACCGTCTCACCGCCGGCAGCCCGCCAGGCGAGGGGGTAGCGCAGGCCCTTCACGCCCACCTGGTGGATCGCCAGCCGGCGATGATCGACAGTGGACTGCACGTCGGGCAGGAAGAGGTTCTCGGGGGCATTCATCGGTGTCGGCTCCTGGCGGGGGATTTATCTGAGAAATTGGTCAATCTTGTTGACCAGATCCTTGTCGTCCGGCTTGGTGAAACTGGTGAAGGCGACCACCTGGGTCGCGTCCCGGTTGATGAGGTATTTGTGGAAGTTCCACTTGGGGCGGCTGCCGGTGATCTCGGCGAGCTTCAGGTAGAAGGGATTGGCGCCCTTGCCGCTGACCACCGTCTTGCTGGCCATCGGAAACTTCACCCCGTAGGTCAGCCGGCAAAAGTCGGCGATCTCCTTGTCGGAGCCCGGCTCCTGCTCGCCAAAGTCGTTGGACGGAAAGCCGACCACCACCAGCCCCTTGTCCTTCAGCCGGGCGTAGAGCTTCTCGAGCCCGTCGTACTGTCTGGTGAAGCCGCAGTAGCTGGCGGTGTTCACCACCAGGATCACCTTGCCGGCGTACTGGCACAGAGGCATCGGCTTGCCGTCCTGAAGGGTGGTGAAGTTGTGCTCGAGGAGCGGCGGGCAGGCGGCCTGCGCCAGCCCCGGCGCCATGCCGGCCAGCGCCAGAACAAACAGGCCGGCCACAGTGCAGGATCGGATTTTCATGTTCAGCCTCACTCTTTGTTTGTCCTGGACAAAATGCAGCTTTGTTCGTAAGATAGGTTCCAGATAGTGATTTGTCAACGGTTTGTCTAGCGTTTGTTCAGGACAACTATGAACACCCTCAGTTTCAATATCGCGGCCGTGGAGCGCGACACCGGGCTTTCCAAGGACGTTCTGCGGATGTGGGAGAGGCGTTACGGCTTTCCCGTGCCCGAGCGGGATGTCAACGGCGAGCGGGTCTACCCGGCAGATCAGGTGGAGCGCCTGCGCCTCATCAAACGCCTGATGGATCAAGGGCATCGCCCCGGAAAACTGATCGGCGCGCCGGCCGAGGAGCTCGCCAGCCTCAGCCCGCGCCGCCCCCGCGCTGCCGAGACGGCCCCCCCTGCCGACGCCGCCGAGCTGGCCGAACTGCTCGCCCTCATCAAGCGACACGACGCCGTCGGCTATCAGCAGGCGATGCAGCAGCGCCTCGCACGCCAGGGCTTGCAGCGCTTTGTCCAGGACACCATCGCCCCGCTGACCGAGAAGGTGGGCGAAGCCTGGGAGAACGGCAGCTTCGAGGTCTTCGAGGAACACCTGTTCACCGAGCTCACCAAGCGCCTGCTGCGCCAGGTGATCGCCACCCTGCCGTCGGCCGGACGCGGGCCGCGGGTGCTGCTCACCAGCGTTCCCGAAGAGCCCCACGTGCTGGGCCTGCTGATGGCCGAATCCATGCTCGCCCTCGAAGGCGCCGACTGCGTGCCCCTGGGCACCCAGATGCCGCTGCTCGAGATCTGCCGCGCCGCCGAGGCGCACCGGGCCGACATCGTGGCCCTGTCGTTCTCGGTGGCCTTCCCCCACCGCCAGATTCCCGGCCTGCTCCAGCAGCTGCGCCTGATGCTGCCGGCCGCCACCGCGCTGTGGGCCGGCGGTCGAGGCGTGCTTCGCGTCCCCCGGCAGGAAGGGGTGCAGATGATCGGCTCGCTCGACGAATCCCTCGCCGCCCTGGCCGCCTGGCGCGCAGCCCACACCCCGACACCATGAAAAGACGTCATCTCCTCGCCGCGGCCCTGTGTCTGCTCGCCCCGCTGGCGGCCAGCGCTGGCGACGCGCCCGCCCCGCTCGCGACCATCGAGTCCCTTGATGTGCCCCGCTACATGGGCCGCTGGTACGAGATCGCCCGCTATCCCAACCGTTTCCAGCGCCAGTGCGTCGGCGACTCGTCGGCCGACTATCAGCTGCAGCCCGACAACACGGTGCGGGTGACCAACCGCTGCCGGCTGGCCGATGGCAGCCTGAACGAGGCGATCGGCCAGGCCCGGCAGCTGGGCGGCCCCACGTCGCCCCGGCTGGAGGTGCGTTTCGCACCGGCGTGGCTGTCCTTCATCCCCGCCGTGTGGGGCGACTACTGGGTGGTGGAGATCGATGCCGATTACCGCTGGGTGGTGGTCAGCGAGCCGTCCCGGCGCTTCCTGTGGGTGCTCGCGCGCACGCCAACGCTCGACGCGCGCACGGAGGGCGACATCCGCACCCGGCTGGTGGCCCGGGGCTTTGATCCCGAGAAACTGGTGAGCGGCCGACAGGACGACGACCGCTGATCCCCAAGGCCGCGCTCAGCGCGGCCGTTCTGCATCGGAGAGCGGATAGGCGTCGGCGACGTAGGCCGGGCCTTTCATCACCATCACGATGAAGGCCCCGATCCCCACGGTGAACACCACCGTCCAGTGCAGGACGACCAGGCTCACGCAGTAGATGTCCACCATCGCCAGGCCGGGCGCCACGTCGGCAAACAGACGCCAGACGAACGAAGGCAAGCCCAGCACCAGCGTGCCGACGAAGAAAATCCGGGGGAGGAGGCGCAGCACCACTCGCTCTGCGCCTGCAGGCGTTGGCACTTGGCCGGGAAGCCGCTTGAACAGTCTGGACATGCTCGACCCCTTCAAAAGGCCACCCGGCCACGCCGCTCAGGAGGAGAAAACCGTTTTGTCTTTGACACAAAACCGGCACACACCTTGGCAAGGCTGTGCTTGTCTCGATTATAGATAATCAGTCATTTTTTGTCCATGACAAAATCAGCACGCACGGCACTACCGCCCCTGCTCAACGCTGACTACCCGCGTGCCGCCCGCGAAGGCACCACGCGCCCCATCCGGCGCCGACAGCCCACACGGCTGAAAATGTGTTTCACGGAGGACACAAGGCAGCCGGGGAGGCGGAGTACACTTACGTCCGTGAGCCTTGGGTAGGGAGATGTCATGATCAAGCGGGGGTACCGGACGATGCTCGTCCTGGCGCTCGGCTGCGCAGCCGGCGGCGCGGAGGCCCGCGGCCCGTGGCGGGCCAGCGAGAGCAACACCCCGGGATGGCAGCTCATGAGCCCGGCGGAGCGCATCGACCACCAGGCCCGCGTCCGGCGCTTCCGGCACCAAGATGAGTGCCGGCGTCATCAGGAAGAACACCTGCGCCTGATCGCCCTGCGCGCTCGGGCTGCTGCCCGTGAGCCTGGCAGCGGCCCGGATTTCTGCGCCCACCTGCAGCCCGGCCCCCAGTGAACGCCCGCCCATCATGAACGCACTGCAACGGCTCTCCATGCCGCTGATCTCGGGGCTGCTGGTGGCCCTTCCGGTTTACTGGGCCTACCCGGAAAACCTCCCCATCGGTCGCCAGGTCGCGATCGTGTCCGGCTGGATCGGCGCCGGCCTGATCCTCGCCAGCCTGCTGACGATGATCCGCGCCGCGCGGCTGACCGAATGGCTGGGCGGGCTGGAGCGGATGTACCGCTGGCACCACGGGCTGGGTACGCTGGCCTACCTGGCGCTGCTGACCCACCCGCTGGCGCTGGCCGCCGATGGCTGGGAAACGTCGCCGCAACGCGCGTGGTCGGCGCTGGACCCGCTGCAGCAGGGCTGGCCCGGCTGGCTGGGCTGGGCGGCGCTGCTGGGGCTGATGGTGGGCCTCGGGCTGTCGCTGGCGCGGCGCCTGCCCTACGGCATCTGGCGGGCGTCCCACTGGCTGCTCGGGCTGGCGGCGGCGCTCTCGGTGGCCCATCTGGTGGCCCTTGGCCATTCCGACCCGCTCTTCGCCCTTCCGCTGCTGGCCATCGCCTTTCCGGGCTGGCAGATGATCCGCGCCGGCGCCGGCGTGGCCGCCCGCCCGTATATCGTCGATCACGTCGCCCACCCGTCCGCCGATGCCGTCGAGGTGCGCCTGAAACCCCTCACCCTGCCGATCGACGCCGACCCCGGGCAGTTCGTGCTGGTCGCCTTTGGCGCCGGGCCAAACTTCAGGGGCTGCGGCGAATTCCACCCCTACCCCCTCAGCGGAGTGCGCCTGGACGGGCAGATCTCGGTGACCATCAAGGTGCTGGGCAACTGCACCCGCCAGCTGCAAAGCCTCAACACCGGCGTGGCCGTGCGCGTCCAGGGGCCGTTCGGCGATTTCGTGTCCCGCGACAACGAACCGCCGGCGATCTGGCTGGCAGGCGGCGCCGGCATCACGCCCTTCCTGAAGAAGCTGCGCAAGGGCCGGCTGCCATCCCCCACGCGGCTGATCTACCTGTACCGCGATGAGGCCGAAGGCGCCTGCCTCGACGAACTCGAAGCGCTGGCGAGCCACGACCCCGGGCTGCACTTCGAAACCCGCGAGACCGGCCCGGCGGCGCCTAACCTCAAGGCCATCCTGCCCGAAGCCTCCGACCTGACCGGCTGGCACTGCCATCTGTGCGCGCCCCCGGCCATGCTCCAGGCCGCCGTGGCGCTGCTGCGGGCGCGCGGGGTGCCCGACGGGCACATCCACTTCGAGCCCTTCGACTTCCAATGATGCGCAAGCTGTTCTACCTGGGCACGGTCGCCTTCTGGGTGGCGGTGGCCGCCATCTGGCAGGGCGGCGAAACGCTGCCGCCCCCGGCGCCTGCGCCCGCTACGCTCGCCGCCGCCCCGGCCGAAAGGCGGATCGGGCTCGCCGAGATCGCCCGGCACAACCGCCCCGGAGACTGCTGGACGGCCATCAACGGGCAGGTCTATGACCTGAGCGCTTACGCCGCCAAGCCCCCGTCGCGGCCAGCCATCGCCGCGGCGGCGTGCGGGCGCGCGGCCAGCCGGCCCTTCCAGACGACGGACAGGCGCCGCAGCCCGGCAAAGGATGCAGACACCCTGCTGGCGGATTTCCGCATCGGCCCCCAGGCCGAGCCCTGAGCCACCCCGGCGCCGACTTCAGCGCCACATCGCCCGCATCCGCGCCGCCAGATCCACCGCTTTCTCCCGCGCCTGGGGGTCGGCATCCGCCGACGGCGTCACGGGCGGCCAGCTGGTGCTCTCGAAGCGATCCAGCAGCCGGTTGGGGATGAAGCGGGTGCGGCTGGCGTACACGTGGCGATCGCCGGTGGCGGCCTGCCCGCTCACGTAAAAACGCTGGGGCACGATGAGATCGAGGTGGTCCTTGGCGCGGGTCATCGCCACGTAGAGCAGGCGCATCTCCTCCTCGATCTCCCGCTCGCTGCCGGTGGCCAGATCGGACGGAATGCAGCCATCCACCGTATTGAGCACCGACACCGCCGGCCATTCGCGGCCCTTGGCGGAGTGGATGGTGGACAGGATCAGGTAATCCTCGTCGCGCAGCGGGGCGCCGGATTCGTCGCTGGTGGCGTCGGGTGGGTCGAGGGTGAGCTCGGTGAGGAAGCGCTCACGGCTCGGGTAGGTGGCGGCGATGCGCACGAGCTGCTGGATGTCGGCCTGACGCACCGCGGCGTCTTCATACAGGCGGTCGAGCCCGGCTTCGTACCACTGGGCGAGGCGCTCCAGCGGCGCAGGCCAGCTGCCGGGCGTATCGAGCGCCTCCACCATGTGGGCGAAGACTTCCCATTCGGCGCGGGCACTTTCGGGCACCGGCTGCTCGGCCAGCAGCTGGCAGCCCGGCGGCGCGGCCTGGATGTTGTCGAGGATGCGCCCGGCCGTCTTGGGGCCGATGCCTGGCAGGAGCTGCACGGCCCGAAAGCCCGACACGCGATCCCGCGGGTTCTGCGCCCAGCGCAGGATGGCCAGCACGTCCTTCACGTGGGCGGCCTCGAGAAACTTCAGCCCGCCGAACTTCACGAAGGGGATGTTGCGCCGGGTGAGCTCGATCTCGAGGCGCACGCTGTGGTGGGCGGCGCGGAACAGCACCGCCTGGGCCTTGAGCTTGAGCCCCGCCTCGCGCCGGGCCAGCACCTGCTCGACCACGTAGGCGGCCTGGTCGGCCTCGTCGCGCACCGACACCAGCCGGGGCTTTTCGCCCGACGTGCGATCGCTCCACAAATCCTTGCTGAAGCGCTCTTTCGCCTGGGCGATCACGGCGTTGGCGGCGGCGAGGACGGACTGGGTGGAGCGGTAGTTGCGATCCAGCGTGACGCGCCGGGCGGGCGGATCGAACTGGTCGGGAAACTCGAGGATGTTGCGCACCGTGGCGCCCCGGAAGCTGTAGATCGACTGGGCGTCGTCGCCCACCACGGTGAGGCCGCGACCGTCGGGCTTCATGGCCTGGAGCAGCCCGGCCTGCAGGCGGTTGGTGTCCTGGAATTCATCCACCAGGATGTGACTGAAGCGCCCGCCCACTTCATCGGCCAGCTCGGGCACCGCCACCATCTGCGCCCAATAGAGCAGCAGGTCGTCGTAGTCGAGCACCTGCTGGGCCTGCTTGGCCTCGACGTAGGCGAGGAACAACGGCTTGAGCTCGGTCTCCCATTCGGCACACCACGGAAAGCTCGTCTGCAGCACCTCGGCCAGCGGCGCCTGGGTGTTGACCGCCGCCGAGTAGATGGCGAGGCAGGTGCCCTTGAGGGGAAAGCGCTTGTGCTTGGCCGAGCAGCCGAGCTCGTGGCGGACGAGGTTCATCAGGTCGCCGGAATCCTCCCGGTCGTGGATGGTGAAGCCGGGGTCGAGCCCGATGCGCCCGGCAAACTCCCGCAGCAGGCGCGCGCCCACGCTATGGAAGGTGCCGGCCCACGGAAAGCCGCCCTGGGCCAGCCGGGCGTGGCGCGGAGAGACCTGCGCGGCGATGCGCTGGACGCGGCGGATCATCTCGTCGGCGGCCCGCCGCGAGAAGGTGAGCAGCAGGATCTGCGCCGGATCGGCGCCCTGGGCGAGCAGATGGGCGACCCGGTGGGCCAGGGTGTTGGTCTTGCCCGAGCCCGCCCCGGCGATGATGAGCAGCGGCCCCGGCGCGGCCTCACCGGCGCCGTGGAGGGCGGCGGCACGCTGGGCGTCGTTGAGACTGGCGAGATAGGCGGGCAGCTCGGCCGTGGCCGCATCGCTCATCGGGCGAGCTCCGGCTCGGGCGCATTGCGGGCGGCAGGCTCGGGCTCGGCGGCGTGGAGGCCGGCGGTGAGCGCCACCAGCACGGCTTCGTCGCACACCGGGCAGATGCGGTAATAAGCGCCGGGGCCGGTGGCGGAATCCATCGATGCGGGATCGACCGGGCTGTGGCAGTGGGGGCAGATGAAACGCGGCATGGTGAAACCTTTGAAACCTTCTTTTAACTGTAATAATATACAGCCAATCGCAGATTTCAAGTCCGGCGTGCAGCCAGCCGCGGGAATCCCGTCAGGGCGCGCCGCGTGAAGACGGATCGTCGCCCCAGTCGCCAAACCAGTCGGTCAGCGGGCGGGTTTCGCCCAGGGCGGCGAGCCGGCGGTCCACGGCCTCGTGGTTGCCCCACACCACGCCGGCCAGCTCGCCTGCGGCTTCCTGCGTCTCGATGTCGTGGCAGTACAGGTCCGTGTCGCGCTCGACGTAAAAACCGTAGGTGCGGCAGGCCACCGGGCGGCTCAGATACACCGGGCAGGCGCCGCTGGCCTCGTCCAGCATCGGGCAGACCACCGGACGTGTTGCGCCATCGGCCAGCGCGGCCACGCGGCGGCGGATTTCGTTTAGCTGGGCGGGCGGCAGCGCGGCCAGCCCGTCCCGCAGCAGCGCCCATTCGGCGGCGGTGAGGCCCGGCACGGCGGCGAGGCGCCGGCAGCAGGTGTCGCAGCCCTTGGCGCAGGGCCAGTCGGGTTGCCCGGCGCGGATCATCCCGACCCGCTGGTCGATGTCGGTGTGAAGCTGTATGAGTGCGGCGGTGTGGTGCACGATTCGTCCTCGGTACCGGCGCGGGCGGCGCCTCGGGTAGCGACGGGAAGATAGCAGCGCGGGCCGCGGCCGGCCAGCGGGCGGCGCACCTTTGCGGCATACAGTGTCCGGCTCGCAGCGGCCGTAAACAGCAGGCGCGGGCGTTACCCGTGCGGTGTGGAAGATCCCGCGCCACGGAACCAATCGCACCCTTAGCACTCACAGGCAGGGAGTGCTAACATCTGGGTGAAGGAGGTTGTTACTGATGTCCAATACCTTGTCGTTTCCCGTCCCGTCCGCGGTTGGCAGCCTGGATCAATACATCCAGAGCGTGAATCGCATCCCGCTGCTGACCGAGAAGGAAGAATCCGACCTCGCCCACAGCTTCCGGGAGAACGAGGATCTGGATGCGGCGCGCAAGCTGGTCATGTCCCACTTGCGGCTGGTGGTTGCCATTGCCCGGGGTTACCTCGGCTACGGCCTGCCCCACGCCGACCTCATCCAGGAAGGCAACGTCGGCCTGATGAAGGCCGTGAAGCGTTTCGACCCGGACCGCGGCGTGCGGCTGGTGTCCTTCGCGATCCACTGGATCAAGGCCGAGATCCACGAATACATCGTCAAGAACTGGCGGCTGGTGAAGATCGCCACCACCAAGGCGCAGCGCAAGCTGTTCTTCAACCTGCGCGGCCTGAAGGCCAGCAGCAACACGCTGCAGGGCGAGGAAGTCCACGCCATTGCCGCGCAGCTGGGCGTCAAGCCCGAAGAAGTGCGCGAGATGGAAACCCGCCTGTCCGGCGGCGACGTGGCGCTCGAATCCGGCCCCGAAGACGAAGAGGAGCGCTTCGCCCCCATCGCCTATCTGGCCGACCCCCACGCAGAACCGTCCGAGGTGATCGCCCAGCGCGAATACGCCCGCCTGCAGGACACCGGCCTGCACGACGCGCTGGCCGCGCTGGATGAGCGCAGCCGCGCCATCGTCCAGCGTCGCTGGCTGGCCGAAGGCGACGCCGCGACCCTGCACGAGCTGGCCGCCGAATACGGCGTCTCCGCCGAGCGCATCCGCCAGATCGAAGCCAAGGCGATGCAGAAGATGCGCACCCAGCTGGTGGCGCTGGCCTGATCCGGACGCAGGCAACAGCAAAAAGGGCGACCTCCGGGTCGCCCTTCTGTTTTGTGCCGTGCCCGGCAACTGCTGGATAGGTACAGATCAATCAGACTGAAAATCTGATAGGCACAGATCGCGGCCGGCTACTTGCCCGCCAGCAGCTTGCGGAGGTCGGCCGTGACCACCTCGGGCTTCTCGCCGTGCTTCACGTAGAGCCGCAGCCGGCCCTGGGGATCGAAGACGTAGGTGCCGGTGGAGTGATCCACGGTGTAGGCCTTGCCGCTCACGTCGCCCTGCTTCTGGTAGAAGACCTTGAAATCCTTGGCCACCGCGGCGGTGGTCTCCGCGTCGCCGAGCAGACCGACGAAACGCGGGTCGAAGGCCGGCACGTACTGGGCCAGCAGCTCCTGCGTGTCGCGCTCCGGGTCGATGGTGACGAACAGCACCTGCACCTTGTCGGAATCGGGCCCGAGCTGGCGCATCACCTCAGCCATGTTCGCCAGATTGGTGGGACACACGTCGGGACACTGGGTGTAGCCGAAGAAGATCGTCACCACCTTGCCCTTGTAGTCGGCCAGGGTGCGCACGGTGCCGGTGTGGTCGGTGAGCTTGAGGCTCTGGCCATACTGGGCGCCGGTGATGTCGGTGCTGGCAAAGCCCGCGCCCGGCCCGCTTTCACCCTTCGGCGAGCAGGCCGCCAGCAATCCAAGGGCCAGACTCGTCACGATGGTGCGGCGCAACATCGAAATCATTTAAAACCCCTTTAAGTTTCAACCGCTTGCGCGTTTTTCAAGTGCACTGCAAAAACGATGCACGATGCTACACTGACCCCAGAATTTGATCTGCGTCAAAAAGTCGCAGACAGGGCCTGGAGGAGACGCCATGGCTATAACAACAAGAGAGACGGCGGGCGCGCGTGAATGGATCGCGCGCCCGAACCGCTCACTCACCCCCGCAGTCCGCCGCGGCCTCATCGGCCTCATCCTGGCGGCAAGCTTGCTCATCAGCCTTGGTTTCTGGCTGGCCGGCGCCTGGCTGGTGCTCCCCTTCGCCGGTCTTGAACTCCTCATTCTCTTCATCGCCCTGCGTGCCGTTGCGCGCCGCGATGCCGCGTTCGAATCGATCCGCCTTGAAGGCGACCGTCTGACCGTCATCCGCCATCTGCCGGGCTGCGAATCGCACCACAGCTTTCATGCCGGCTGGGCCCGGGTCAGCCTCGAGGGCGAGCGCCCGGGCGATCCGCTGGTGTGCATCCGCTCCCACGGCCGGAGCGCACAGGTCGGCGTGCTGATGACACCCGACCAGCGCCGGGTGCTGGCGACGGATCTCCGGCAGCGGCTGCAACGCTGACATCATCCCACGACGAGAAGAGGTAGAGCCTTGACGACACTCAACCACCGCATCCGCCTCACTCAGTCAGCCCCACGCATCGCCGGCCTGCTTGCCGGACTGGGCACCCTCCTCGCCACCGGCCCGGCCCTCGCCGACTACACCTGGAACTTCCCCAAGCCGGTCACGCCCATCGGGCGCGACACGCTGTCGATGCACAACCAGTTCATGGTCATCATCACCGTGCTGTTCGTGGTGGTGTTCGCGATCATGGTGTATTCGATGGTGAAGCACCGCAAGAGCGTGGGCGCCGAACCGGCGCGCTTCTCGGGCCCCACCGGTGCACTGCAGTGGTTCTGGGTGCTGGTGCCCTTCGGCATCCTGCTCTTCATTGACTTCGTGCTGATGGGCATCCCGGCCTTTCACGCGGTGATCGAGATGGAAGACACCCGCACCAAGGCCGACATGGTGGTGAAGGTGACCGGGATGCAGTGGAAGTGGCAGTACGAATACCCGGATTCGGGCATCAAGTTCATCAGCAACCTCTCCACCCCGCGGGACCAGATCGAGGGCAAGGAAGCCAAGGGCGAGCACTACCTGCTCGAGGTGGATAACCCCGTGGTGCTGCCGGTGGGCAAGAAGGTGCGCATCCTGCTCACCTCCACCGACGTGATCCACACCTGGTGGGTGCCGCAGTTTGGCGTGAAGCGCGACGCGATCCCCGGCTTCCTGCGCGAAACCTGGGTGCGCATCGAGGAGCCCGGCATCTACCGCGGCCAGTGCGCCGAGCTGTGCGGCAAGGACCACGGCTTCATGCCGGTGGTGGTGCACGCCCTGCCCGAAGCCGAATACGCCGCGTGGGTCGACAAGAAGAAGGGCGAGCTCGCCGCCGCAGCCGCCGGCAGCGACAAGACCTGGACGAAGGACGAGCTCATCGCCCACGGCAAGGAAGCCTACGAGAAGAACTGCGCCGCCTGCCACCAGCCCGACGGCAAGGGCGTACCGCCGGCCTTCCCGGCGCTGGCTGGCAGCAAGATCGTCAATGGCCCGCTGCTCTCGCCCGAGGGCAAGCTGATCCCCGACAGCCACGTGGATCGGGTGATGAACGGCAAGGCCGGCACCGCGATGCAGGCGTTCAAGACCACCCTGTCTGACACCGACATCGCCGCCATCGTCACCTATGAGCGCAACGCCTTCGGCAACGCCAAGGGCGACATGATCCAGCCCGCCCAGATCAAGGCCCTTCGGTAAGGAGTCCGAACGATGAACACCGCCACCCACGCCCTCGATCACCACGACGGCCACGGTCATCAGCCCACCGGGCTCATGCGCTGGCTCACCACCACCAACCACAAGGACATCGGCACGATGTACCTGACCTTCTCGCTGCTGATGTTCTTCGTCGGCGGCGCGATGATCCTGGCGGTGCGGGCCGAACTCTTCCAGCCCGGCCTGCAGCTGATGAAGCCGGAGTTCTTCAACCAGCTGATCGGCGTGCATGCGTTGGTGATGATCTTCGCGGCGCTGATGCCGGCCGCCACGGGTTTTGCCAACTGGATGATCCCGCTGATGATCGGCGCCCCCGACATGGCGCTGCCGCGGCTCAACAACTGGGGCTTCTGGCTGCTGCCGCCGGCCGCCATGCTGCTCACCCTGCCCTTCTTCCTGGCCCTCTTCGGCATCGGCGACGGCGCGGTGGCCACCGGCTGGACGCTCTACGCGCCACTCTCCATCCAGGGCGGCATCGGGGTGGATTTCGCGATCTTCGCAATCCACATCCTGGGCATCAGCTCGATCATGGGCTCGATCAACATCATCGCCACCATCCTCAACATGCGCGCCCCGGGCATGACGCTGATGAAGATGCCGCTCTTCTGCTGGGGCTGGCTGGTGACCGCGGTGCTGCTCATCATCACCCTGCCGGTGCTCGCCGGTGGCGTGACGATGCTGCTCACCGACCGCCACTTCGGCACCCACTTCTTCAACGCGGCGGGCGGCGGCGATCCGATCCTGTTCCAGCACCTGTTCTGGTTCTTCGGCCACCCGGAGGTCTACATCCTGCTGCTGCCGGTGTGGGGGCTGATGCCCCACGTGCTGTCCACCTTCACCCGCAAGCCGATCTACGGCCACACCGCCCAGGTGTGGTCCTTCATCGCCATCGGCGTGCTGGGCCTC
>JAKLLO010000233.1 GCA_023150095.1 Zoogloea sp.
GTTGATGGTGCGCACGCTGCCGCTGCTCGAGCTGGCCGCGGGGGCGGCCGCAGCCGACCCAGCCACCGCGGTGCCCGTGGTGCCGCCGCCCCCGCCGCGCACGGTGCCGCTGGATCCACCGTTGCCCCCGCCCAGGCCACCAGCGCCCGCGCCAGTGCCCGGGTTGACGCCGGGCGATTGAAGGGAGTCGACGATCTGCTGCAGGGTGTTGACCCACTGTTGGGCGTCCTGCACGGCCGCGAACGACGAGAACTGAGAAGTGCCCGTAAGGTAGGCAGACTCTTTGGCCGCCGACAGCGCCGCCAGCGCCGCGCTCAGATCGTTCGGGGTCAACGTGCCGGCCTGGTACTTCTCGCGCAGCACGAAGGGCAGCGAGTTGTCGACCCCGGTGGTGTTGCCGGCCAGCGCGTCGATTTGCGCCTGGGTGCGGCCGTATGGGTCGCCCGCGACCTTGTCACCCCCCTTTGGGTCCAGCTTGTACTTGCCGGGGTCGCCCGAGAAGCTGCCTGCGGCCGCGTTGCGCTGCTCGGTCAGTGCCTGCGTCACAGCGCGCGTCGACTTCTCGGCCTTGCTCATCGACCGCGCGAACTCATCGCCGAGGCCGCTCACGCGCGCCTTGGTCTCCATGATCTCGCGCTGCAGCCGCAGCTCTGAAGACTCGACGCCACCATTGGCCTCGACTGCGGCAGCGTGGTAGCGCTGGAATGCCGCAATCTTCTGCTGGATCGTTGCGTCGTTGTTGTCGCGGATGACGTCCCATGCACGCTGGAATGTGCTCGCCGTCTGGTTGAGCTCCTCCCGACTCTTCATGCCGAGCGTCTTGAACGCCTCCGCGACGGAGTTGAGCCCGGGCTTGATCTCGTCGGCCTTCGCCCGGATCTTGGCAAGCGCGGCAGCCCCCTCGATCCCCAACTCGGGGAAGCGCTTGGTCAACTCCACCACCCGCTGCTCGACCTGCTTGATGGCTTCCTCGGTCTTGGCGGCCTCGATCTCCTTCGACAGGCTCTTGGCCAGCAGTTCACCGGCGCGCGTGCCGGTGACGCCCAGATCATCGAGCGTCCTGGACAGTGCGTCGGTGTCGTTCATTGCGCTGTTCATGGCGGCGCTGAAGCCGGTGCGCAATTCCTCAACGCTGGTGCCGGCGCGCCGCAGCGATTCGTTTGCGATCGCCGCGATCACACCGCCGAGCTTCTCGGCTTCGTTCGCCGAGCCAGAGAATGCGGCCCGCGCCTGCGTCTCGAAGACACGCAGATCACGGCCGTTCAGCGCCTGGGCCCATGCGCGATGCACGTCCTCGGCGGAGGCCTCGCCGATGACCCGCAGCTTGTCCAGGGCAGCTCCGGCATCAGCGATGCCCTGCAGCGAGCCGAGGTCGAACGCCTTGGCCAGGTCAGCCAGCGCCTGAGCCGCCGTCTTGCCCTTCTGGCGCATCTCCTGGAAGTCGGCCACGAGCGCCTTGGACCGCTCGGACAGCCCCAATGCGGCATCGCGCGCGCGCTCGGTCTGCTGGTCGAGCTCGGCCTGCGCAGCCTTTGCGGCTTTGGCTGCTTCCGCCCGAGCCTTTTCCCGCGACGCCACATCGGCCGTGGCATCTCGATAGCCCTGCAGTTTGGCGACGCCCTCGCCAATCCACGTGCCGGCGGCCTTGAATGCGTCGACGGCGAGCCCGCCGAACGCAGCCACGGCCACGCCGACAGCGCCAAACACCCCGGCGAGCCGCCCGACTGTCCCCAGGATTCCGGCCACGCCCGTGGCGGTGGAGGCAGTGGCTGCCGCGGTGGCAGTAGCCGACGCGCGCGCAGCCACGGCGTTGGCGGCTTGCGCTGTCGAATTGGCCACGATGGCCGTGGTGTTGGCAGCCTTGGCCGCCGTGTTGGCCGTGGTTGCGGCTGTACCAGCAGCAGTAGCGACGGTGGCCGCTCCGGTGGCGCTGGCGTGGCTGAGCAGCGTCGTGGCGATGTCCAACGCCTTGAATCCCAGCCAAGCCTGTCCGGCCGCCACCAGCGCGGTGCCCAACCCGCGCAGGTTGTCGGCTACCAGCGTGATGGCCTTTGCCGCGGTGGACGTGACTCCGTAGGCCTGATCGGTTTGGCCGATGTACTCCTGCCACGACGTCTGCAGTGCCGACAGCGCGCGGCCCACGGTCGGCGGCAGCTTCGAGAACTCACTCTCGATGACGTTGGCCTGCCCCTGCAGTGCGCCGATCACGACTTGGCTGGTGAGGGCGCCGGCCTGGGCCATCTTGCGCAGCTCGCCCGTGGTCTTGCCAAGCCCGTCGGCCAGCGCCTGCGCCAGCCGCGGCGACTGCTCCATGACGGAATTGAATTCCTCGCCGCGCAGCACCCCGCCCTGCAGCCCCTGTATGAGCTGCGTCACGGCAGCATCGGACGCTTGCGCGCTTGCGCCGCTGAGCTGGATGGCCTTGTTGACGGTCTCGGTCAGGGCCAGCGCCTCCTGGTTACCCAGGCCGATCTGCTTGCCCGCCTGCGCCAGTCGCGTGAACAGCGCGCCCGTTTGCTCCGCCGCGACGCCCGTTCGGCGAGCCACGTCGTAGACCCCCTCGAAGGCGGTCTTGAACTCGGCCCCCTCGCCGGTGACCAGGCGGATGCGAGCGCCAAGCCCGTTGTAGGCGTCGGCGGTCTTGGCCACATCGAAGGCCATTTGCGTGAACGCGTTGCCCCCGATGGCCGCGAGCGACAGGTTCTGCAGTCGTTGCAGTTGCTGCGAGATCGACTGCACGCCCTCACTGATCTGGCGATGCGATCGCGACTGCACCGACGCGGACGCGGCCGACGCGGCGGCCTGGTCATGGTAGGAACTGGCAATGCTGCGCCCGAGCTGCACGAGCTCGCGCTCGCGCTGGGTCAGCAGCACCTGCTTGCCGGCCAGCCCCTCGGTTTCGACACCGGCCGCGCTCATCGCGCGACGATGCATCTCGAGCGAGGTGGCGTTGGCGGTGTGCTCGGTCTTGGCGGCGCGAGCCGCGTCGATGAGTTTGGACAGGTGGCCTATCTGGGCACGCGTGGGTTCGGCCGACGCGGCCATCTCGCGCTTATGCGACGCGATGGCACCTTGGGCCTGCTGCAGGGCGGCGGATGACGCCGCGGTTGCCTCCTTCAGGCGCACGAACTCCGAGATGGACGCCTGTTGCTCGCCCAGCGTGCGCAGCTCACCGGCAACGCCGCGAGCGCGCTCGGCCAGCGCGGGGTCGATGGACGCATCGAGCCGCTCGAGATCTGCGGCCAGCGCCTGGACGGACTGCCCGCCCGTGGCGTTGGCCTCGATGTCGTATCGGATCTTGGGGTCGGTCACCGCCGGGGCTCCCACGCTGGGGTTAGGATCGCGCCATGCGCGCGACGAATTCGGGCCGCTGCAGCACGCTGCAGGCGGCGGTTGTTCTGGCGATCGGGGCTGCCGTCGCCTTCTTTGGCCAATGGCCCGCCTGGGCCACGCTATGGCTGGCTGGCGGCTGCGTGGCCATGTGCGCCGCAGCGGCCGTGATCAGCCTGCGGCACATGCTGTGCGGGCAGGCCCGGCTCGCGCCGGGCCGTCGCATCAACGCTGGCGGATGACGAAGGGCTCGCTCCTGGCCGGCGGCGTCTTGAGCTTGCCGGTCAGCTCGATCGAGTTCCAGTCGTCTTTCATGAAGTCGAACTCGCCCGATGGGGTGAGCACCACCTCGTAGAACTCGGCCAGGTACAGCGAGTTGTCGACCTTGTTCAGGCCGTCGAGCTTCATGTACACCCGCAGCTGCGGCTCCACGTTGCCGCGGATGGCCGCGCCGGTGAAGGCGTTGCGCACGTAGTCGATCTTGCACGACTGCTCGTCTGTGATCGCGCCGCCGATCAGCGCGCGGACCATGCCGGTGCGCCGGTTGAGCTCGTAGTCGGTGCCCTCGGCGTAGGTCGGCGCGCCGCTGGTGTGCGTGAGCGTCACCGTCGCCTGCAGGTCTTCCGACGCCAGCTGCACCCAGCCGTCCAGGCGCATGATCACGACCTCGTCGGTGACAGTGTCACCGGTCTGCGCGTAGGTGGCATCTTCGCCCATCACGCAGTACCGCAGGTTGTCGCGGTTGACGGTCTCGAGCGTCACGCTCAGTTCACCGGGCTCCTGCAGCGCCACAGTCTCGAGGATCTGGCCGTAGGTGTCGCGCTTGCGCGACTTCTGCTCCTTGATCGTCGAGTTCGGCTTGATGGAGAACTTGGTGCAGTTGCCCACGTTCTTCATGAGGCCGAGGTCGCCATTGCTGGCGATGGGGGCCATCAGCACGTCGAACGCGCCGATGAAACCCTGTGCATTGGACAGAGACATGATGGTTCCTTGAAAGTTGAAGGGTCAGGGTCAGGACACGGCCGGATAGACCTGCTCGTAGTCGATTTCGTAGGCACTGAGCAGCAACGCCCCGTTCGCCCCGACATCACGCAGCTCGGGCTCGACCTCGGTCTCGTGGAGCAGGCATCGGCCGTCGGTGATCTGGTTGGACCGCAAGGCCTGAATGGCCGTGCGCGCCGCGAAGTGCAGCGCATCGACCTCGGCATGCGCTTCCGCCGCGGACACAAGCGCGCC
>JAKLLO010000234.1 GCA_023150095.1 Zoogloea sp.
ATACTGCAGTTAGTGCAGCTGCAACCGACAGGCGCTGGCTTAATCGACTGGAGGCATGGGGAATCGCCAAAGAATCGCTGCAGGATTTGGTTGCTAATGACACACCTCAATTGCGACGTCAAATTGTACGAACTGTGAAAATAGGGTCTTATTGGTCGGTATGGATGACGGTATTTAAGGATTATCCAGAAATTTTGCGAGAAATGATTCGTGCAATTCCCGGGACTGCCGTCTCCTGCTTTGATGTGAATAACAACTGTGCTCCAGTCCCAAGGCCTGCGAATTCATAGAAGGCCACCTCGAAGGACTTCATATCACCCGCTGCTTGGTAAAGTCACAGAGATTCTGAATCTGTTTCCCACCGACACCGATAGCGGAACAACTCGTAGGTGCTGGTCGAGCACGTGTTCGGACTCATTGAACAGATGGCTGGCAAGTTGCTTCGCACCATTGGTCAGGTGCGGGCGAACTTTGCGATGGCGATGATTGCGGTCTGCTACCACTTGAAGCGGTTGGTTAATTTCCGGGTGGGCGAGAATCGCGTTCTTCTGGGGCCCGAAACGTACCGAATCACCGTTAAGGTAACGATTGGGCGACACCACCAGAGAGGGCGGCGACCGCCCGAAGAGCTTTAACCGAATTCGGTCGCGGTCATAGTTGCGGGGTGGAGGCTGCTGAGAACTTTGGGTTATTCCAAGTGGCCAGGCTAGCTGTTGGTGGAGGCTGTTCGTAATGTTCGTTGTCTCAGGGCCCTTTAGCGGCTCCTCGAGCCTACGATCGGAATCTGATCCCACCGTGTCGTCCACGCCGGTGAAAGCCTCTCCCGCCGCATCCGCCAACCCGGATCGAAGCCTGTCGCCAACGGCCGTAGGCTGCCACGCCCCCATCGCTCGTTGATCCGGTCCATCGCCTCCATCAGCGCGGCCGATCGTTGTTCCCGCTCCGGATCGACTAGCAGACTCCCCTGGCGGCGTAGCTGGGGCTCCAGGCCGCATAGCATCACACCGGCCTTCTTGTAGGCGTAGCCCTCGCGATAGATGTGCCGCAGCCCGGCCAGCGCGGCCCGGATCAGTTCTCGGGTGTCCGCCGACGGCTCCGCAAGGGGGACGACTTCGCTGCGGTTGTATTGAGGCTCCCAAGGCTTGAACGGGTTGCTTCGGATCATCACCGTAACCGCCCCGGCGACATGGCGCTGGGCACGCAGCTTCTCCGCGGCCCGGGTCGTGTGACTGGCCACCGACTCACTCAGCCCGTCGAGATCGAACACCGGATTGCCGAAGGACCTGCTCGCCATGATCTGCTGCTTGGCCGGCGCCACGTCCTCGAGATCCAGGCACGAGACGCCGTTCAGTTCCCGCACAGTGCGCTCAAGGACCACCGAGAAGCGCTCACGAATCCACGCCGGCGGCGCGTCGCGCAGTTCCTTCACGGTGCCGATGCCTAGCTCAGCCAGCCGTTCGTCGAGACGGCGGCCGACACCCCAGACTTCGGCTACCGGGATGCGCGCAAACAGGGCGGATAGCTCATCCGGCCCCATCGCCCCGAAGTCACACACCCCTTTGCGACCCGCCAAGGCCTTCTTGGCCGCATGGTTCGCGAGCTTCGCCAAGGTCTTGGTGCTGGCGATCCCGACGCACACAGGAAGGCCGACCCATGTCGCAACACGCTCGCGAATGTCCCGGCCGATGGCGTCCAGGCTGCCCGGCAGGCCGTCCAGCACCAGAAAGCTCTCGTCGATGCTGTACACCTCCAGGGACGGCGTGAAACCGCGGAGGATCTCCACCACGCGGCTGCTCATGTCCGCGTACAGCGCGTAGTTGCTCGAGAACGCCCGAATCCCGTGCTGCTTCGCCAGTTCCTGCAACTGGAACCACGGTGCCCCCATCGGCACGCCCAACGCCTTCGACTCAGCAGACCTGGCCACCACACACCCATCGTTGTTCGAGAGCACGACAATGGGGATGTCCCTCAAGCTCGGATCGAACAGCTTCTCGCAGCTCGCGTAGAAGTTGTTGCAATCCACCAGGGCAAAGACCGGCATCTCAGGCCCCGATCCGCTTGAACTTGCCCACCACGACGCCCCAGATCTCCAGTTCCGCCCCTTCGTGGAGCTCGATGGTTGGATAGGTCGGGTTCTCGGCGACCAGCGCAACCCGGCCACCGCGGCGGTGCAGCCGCTTGACCAGCCGCTCTCCGTTCAGGAAGGCCACGACGATGTGCCCATGCACCGCCGAGATGCTGCGATCCACGACCAGGATGTCCCCATCGAAAATCTCGGCACCCTCCATCGAGTCGCCTTGAACCGAGAAAAAGAAGGTGGATACCGGGTTGCGCACCAGATACTCGTTAATGTCCAGGCGCCGGTCCGCGTAGTCCTCCGCCGGCGAGGGGAAGCCGGCCGAGATGGGCGTGAGCCCCAGCGGCCAGGTCTGCTTGAGGGCATCGACGAAGGGAAACCAGTGCTCCGGGAAATCCTCGGGCACGGGTGAAAGGGCGGCGGTCATGGGTTGGGAAAGCGCGGACTAAAGCTGTAAAAATATACACCATTCTTGCAGCCATTCGAAGCGCGGTACCCTGTGCCCATGTGCGCCAATTACCGCCCATCCTCCCGCGAAGTCCTTGCAGCGCTGCCGCTGCCGCCTCCCGACTTCAGCTACAGCGAAGCCTATCCGGGCTCGGTCGTCCCCATCGTCACCAACTTCGCGCCGCGCGAGTGGGTGCCGGCGTGCTTCGGGCTGATTCCGGCCTGGGCCAAGGACGCGAAGATTGCTCGCTCCACCTACAACGCCAGGTCCGAGACCGTTGCCGAGAAGCCCTCGTTTCGCAGTGCTTGGAGGCGCGGGCAGCTTTGCATCATCCCGGCGGACGCCATCTATGAACCCTGCTACGAGACAGGTAAGGCGGTGCGCTGGCGCATCGAGCGGGGCGGTGGCAAGCCGATGGGGATTGCCGGCCTGTGGGAGCGGAGCCTGAAGGACGACGGCCTTCCGTCGTGGTCCATGACCATGCTGACGATCAACGCCGACAACGATCCGGTGTTCCGGCGCTTCCACAAGCCGGAGGACGAGAAGCGGTCGGTGGTGATCCTGCCCGACGACGCGTGGGGTGACTGGCTCCGGTGCAAGTCCGTCGAGCAGGCTTCACGGATGTTGGTGCCGTCGGAGCTTGAGGTGTTCAACCTGACGCCCGCGCCGCGGTAAGGGAGCTTGTCGAACCTCTGGACGCAAGTAGCCGTCCCCGGAAGGTAGGGCAGAACTGTCTAATAGAGAATGTGGAGTGCAAATGAAAACAGGCGCTTAGGAGCGCCTGTTTTTTTGTCTTGCTAGACACGTATCGTTATCTAAGTTTTTGAAAACGCTACGTTAAATTTGGTGGGCGGTACTGGGATCGAACCAGTGGCTTCCACCGTGTGAAGGTGGCACTCTACCGCTGAGTTAACCGCCCGGTGAGTTAGAGCGCGCATTTTAGACAGCAGATCGAGGTGAGTCAAGACCTTTTTTCAATTTGGTTTGTTTTCTGGCTAACTTTGTTAGGTGATGTTTCTTTTAAAACAGATTATGTTTTGTTTGAAACATTTCAATCGGGTCGGGCTGATCCGTCAGCTGATTGACGGACCCAATGATTGAAGCACGCCCGCGCAGCCGGGGCGACTTCGTCGGCGAGGAGGCCGCTGTCGAGGGCGTGGGTGGTGCAGAACTGGTCTGCGGCGGCGCCGTGGAGGTGCACAGCGGCGAGCAGCGCGTCGTCGGCGGGCCAGCCGCGGGCGAGGAGGGCGGTGACGAGGCCGGTGAGCACGTCGCCCATGCCGGCGGTGGCCATGGCCGGGTTGCCGCTGGTGTTGATCCACCAGGCGCCTTGCGGGCTGGTGATGACGCTGCCGCAGCCCTTGAGCACGACCCAGGCGTTGAGCTGGCGGGCGATGGCTATGGCGGCGGCGATGCGGTCGTGCTGGATGTCGGGCGTGGTCCTGCCGAGCAGGCGGGCGGCTTCGGCGGGGTGCGGGGTGAGCAGCGTCGGCGCGCTGCGCTCGGCGAGGGCGCGCTGCAGGGCTGGATCGGCGGCGACGAGGTTGAGGGCGTCGGCGTCGAGCACCAGGGGTTTCTCAAGGCCGATGGCGCTGGCGACGAGGGCGTGGGCAGCATCCGATTGGCCGAGCCCGGGGCCGACGGCGATGGCGCTCATGGCTGGATCGGCGAGGAGCTCGGCGGCGGCGCGGAACATCAGCTCGGGACGCAGGATGTCCACCGGCAGGGCGGCCGGATCGAGCAGGCCCAGCAGCACGCGCCCGGCGCCCAGATGGATGGCGGCGCGGCCGGCCAGCACGGCGGCGCCGACCATGCCCGGGGCGCCGCCCACCAGCGCGGCGTCGCCGTAGCTGCCCTTGTGGCTGTTGGCGCGGCGCGGGTTGAGCCAGGCGGCGAAGAGGGCCGGGGTGATCTCGCGGCCCGGTGCGGGGGTGAGGCTTTCGGCGTCCACGTCGATGGTGTCGAGGTGCACTTCGCC
>JAKLLO010000235.1 GCA_023150095.1 Zoogloea sp.
CGAACGGCAAGGACACCCGGGTTGCGTGCCGCGCCGGAAGGTTCGGGATTATGACACTTCAGGCCGTCGCGGGTCAGGCTGGGCCTGCCTTGAAGGGGATCGGCAGACAGTTTCGACGCAAAGGGTCAAACTAGCAGCCGGGCGTGCCGTAATAGATGGCCAGGGCCGGTTCATCGGGCCAGCCGCGGTATTCGGGCGAGGGGGCAGACCAAGCATGAAGAAGTTCATCGGAGCGGATCCGCGGGGCCTGCTACGGGTGACCTTCGGCCCGGCTGTCGCCTCGATCCTGCTGTCCGTCGCGGTGGGCTGGCTCGCCATCGAGCGCATCGACGAGGCCAACCGGGCTGGCCGCGAGAACGCCTTCGTGCTCGAGACCAACGAGATCGCCCTCAAGATCGAGGAGCGCTTCAAGGCCTACCGCCAGGTGCTGCGCGGCGCCCGCGCGCTGTTTGCGGCATCCCAGGAAGTGACCCGCCAGGAATGGCAGGAATACGTCTCCGGGCTGCGCCTGCAGGCCGACTACGGCGGCATCCAGGGGGTCGGCTTTGCGATGCTGGTGCCGGCATCGCAGCTTGCCAGCCATGAGCAGCGCCTCCGCTCCGAAGGCTTCCCCGACTACCGGATCAGCCCGCCCGGCAAGCGCGACGTCTACTCGGCGATCATCTATCTCGAACCCTTCGACTGGCGCAACCAGCGCGCCTTCGGCTACGACATGTACGCCGAGCCGGTGCGCCACGAGGCGATGGAACGCGCCCGCACCCTGGGCGTGCCGGCGCTGTCGGGCAAGGTGCGGCTGGTCCAGGAGACCGCCACCGACCCCCAGGCCGGCGTGCTGCTCTACCTGCCCGTGTTCCGTCGCGGCGCGCCCCTCGAAACCCCGGCCCAGCGGGCCCAGGCCTTCGTCGGCTGGGTGTACAGTCCCTTCCGGCTGGGCGACCTGATCATGGGCACCCTCGGCGATTCAACTAGCCGGATCCGCATCTACGACGGCCACGACGAAGACCTGGCCGAGCTTCTGTTCGACAGCAACCCCGAGCGCACCGCCGACCACAAGGGGCTGACCCGCAGGACGGTGCTCGAGCTGGACAACCGGGTGTGGACGCTGATCTTCGACGAGGCGCCCCACGCGGCCCAGGCCAGTGGCAGCATAATCGTCGAGAAGACCGCCGTGACGCTGATCGGGGCGCTGTTCGTGCTGCTGACGATGTCCTTCACCGCCGCCCGCCACCGCGCCATTGCCCTCGACCGGACCAGCGCCTCCCTGCGCGCCAGCGAGGCCCGCTACAGCACCCTGGTCAACCTTTCCCACGACGGTATCGCCGCCCTCGACAGGGAGCTGCGCTTCACCTTTCTCAATCCCCGGCTCGTCGCGCTGCTCGGCTACCCGGACGGCTACCTCATCGACCGGCGCCTCGACAGCCTGTGGCCGGCTGCCGATCCGCCCCGCGTGCTGGCGCTGGCCACCCGGCTGCGCCAGGGCAAGGCGGCCACCTACGAACAGGAACTGCGCCGGGCCGATGGCAGCCTGCTCACCGCCATCGTCACCGATGCCCCCCACCGGGACGCCGCCGGCAACCTGCAGGGCGCCATCCTCACCATCACCGACATTTCCGAGCGCAAGGCCTCCGAGCAGCGCGTCCATTATCTGGCCACCCACGACACCCTCACCGGGCTGGCCAACCGGGCCCAGTTCCTCGATCAGATGAACACCAGCCTGCTGCTGGCGATGCGCCACCGCACCCGCTTTGCGCTGCTGTTCCTCGACCTGGACCGCTTCAAGGAAGTGAACGACACCCTCGGCCACGCCGCCGGCGACACCCTGCTGATCGAAGCCGCCCGCCGCATGCAGCAGGCCCTGCGGGCCAGCGATCTGCTCGCCCGCCAGGGGGGCGACGAGTTCATGGTGCTCCTGCACGATGTCCACAGCCCCGGCGAGGCCCACGCCGTCGCCGCAAAGATCAGTCAGGCCATCCGCAGCCCGTTCACCCTTGAAGGCACCGAGCAGCACATCTCGGTGAGCATCGGCATCGCCCTCTACCCCGAGGACGGCACCGACATCGAAACCCTCACCCGCCACGCCGACGCCGCCATGTACCGGGCCAAAGCCGGCGCGCGCGACCAGGCAGGCCTTCCCACCCGCGTTCCGTCCGGGAACGCATAGAATCCCGTCATTCACCCACGCGTCCAGACCAACCGGAGACCCCATGTCCCGCCACACCAAGATCGTCGCCACCCTCGGCCCCGCCTCCTCCGATCTCGCCACCCTCGAGCGCCTGGTTCAATCGGGCGTGGATGTGGTTCGCCTCAACTTCTCCCACGGCACCGCCGAAGACCACATCCGCCGCGCCGCCCAGATCCGTGAGGCCTCGCTCCTCGCCGGCCGCCCGGTGGGCATCCTGGCCGACATGCAGGGCCCCAAGATCCGCGTCGGCAAGTTCGAATCCGGCAGGATCACCCTGGTCAAGGACGCCCCCTTCATCCTCGATGCCGCCCTCAGCACCCCTGGCGACGCCAACCGGGTCGGCCTGGATTACAAGGATCTGCCCCGCGACGTGAAGCCCGGCGACGTGCTGCTGCTCGACGACGGCCGGCTCAAGCTGGGCGTCGAGCGCGTCCTCGGCCACGAGATCCACACCCGCGTGAAGGTCGGCGGCGAGCTCTCCAACAACAAGGGGATCAACCGCCAGGGCGGCGGCCTCACCGCGCCGGCCCTCACCGCCAAGGACATGGACGACATCAAGACCGCCGCGCAGATCGGCGTCGATTTCGTCGCGATATCCTTCCCCAAGAGCTCGGCCGACATGTACATGGCCCGCCAGCTGCTGCGCGCCGCCGGCAGCAGCGCGGTGCTGATCGCCAAGATCGAGCGCACCGAGGCCGTGGCCAACCTCGAGGAAATCCTCGACGCCTCCGACGGCATCATGGTGGCTCGGGGCGATTTGGCCGTCGAAGTGGGCGACGCCGCCGTGCCGGCCCTGCAGAAGCGCATGATCCGGCTCGCCCGGGAGCGCAACAAGCTCACCATCACCGCCACCCAGATGATGGAATCCATGATCGTGAGCCCGGTGCCCACCCGCGCCGAAGTCTCCGACGTGGCCAACGCGGTGCTCGACGGCACCGACGCGGTGATGCTCTCCGCCGAGACCGCCTCTGGCAAGTTCCCGGTCGAGGTGGTCGAATCCATGGCGCGCATCTGCCTCGAAGCCGAGAAATCCGCGGAGGTCACGATGGACCGCGACTTCCTCGACCGCATCTTCACGCGCATCGACCAGTCCATCGCCATGGCCGCCATGTGGACCGCCTACCACCTCAAGGTGAAGGCCATCGCCTCCCTCACGCAAACCGGCTCGACCGCCCTGTGGATGAGCCGCCTCAACAGCGGCGTGCCGATCTACGCCCTCACCCCCGAGACCTCCGCCCGCAACCAGATGACGCTCTACCGCGAGGTTTACCCGCTGCTCATGTCCCAGGTCCACGCCGACCGTGACGTGCTGCTGTGGGAAGCCGAGCAGATCCTGCTCGAGCAGGGCGTGGTCACCTACGGCGACCTCATCGTGCTCACCATTGGCGAGCCGATCGGCGCTGCGGGCGGCACCAACACCATGAAGATCGTCCGCGTCGGTGACACGCCCAAGCCGGGTATCGTGTAACCGGTAACGCCAACAAGCAAATCTTGCTCCGGCCGGGTTCGCAGGCGGCATGCCGACACGCTAGAATTCGGTTTTTTACGCCTACACCCGGCCGGGCTCACCGGCCACCGGAGAAAACACATGTCCCTCGTTTCCATGCGTCAGCTTCTCGACCACGCCGCCGAAAACGGCTACGGACTGCCCGCGTTCAACGTCAACAACCTCGAACAAGTCCAGGCCATCATGGAAGCGGCTGCGGAAACCGACAGCCCGGTGATCATGCAGGCCAGCGCCGGCGCCCGCAAATACGCCGGCGAAGCCTTCCTGCGTCACCTGATCGACGCCGCCGTCGAAGCCTACCCGCACATCCCCGTCGTGATGCACCAGGACCACGGCCAGTCCCCCGCCATCTGCATGGGCGCCATCCGCTCCGGCTTCTCGTCGGTGATGATGGACGGCTCCCTGATGGAAGACGGCAAGACCCCGTCCTCCTATGAATACAACGTCGACGTCACCCGCCGCGTGGTCGAGATGTCCCACGCCATCGGTGTCAGCGTCGAAGGCGAGCTGGGCTGCCTGGGCTCCCTCGAAACCGGCCAGGCCGGCGAGGAAGACGGCATCGGTGCCGAAGGCACCCTCGACCACTCCCAGATGCTCACCGACCCCGACCAGGCCGCCGACTTCGTCAAGCAGACCAACGTCGACGCCCTCGCCATCGCCATCGGCACCAGCCACGGCGCCTACAAGTTCACCCGCAAGCCCACCGGCGACATCCTGGCCATCGAGCGCATC
>JAKLLO010000236.1 GCA_023150095.1 Zoogloea sp.
ACGAGCGAGAGCCCATATCGGCTCACCTTACCTGCCCACCGTACCGGCCAAGCGAAACGCGGCGTTGACGCCGTATCTCTTCGCCGTGGTCCGCCGCCTCCCCCCGCCGTCACGACTCGAAGCTTTGCCGGCCCAAACCGTTTGGGCCGGTAAACTCCGCACCGTGCGGAAAAACTCCGAACCGTTCGGAATGCTGCGAAAGGGTGGCGACCATGCAAGAAGCAACGAGCGAGAGCCCATATCGGCTCACCTTACCTGCCCACCGTACCGGCCAAGCGAAACGCGGCGTTGACGCCGTATCTCTTCGCCGTGGTCCGCCGCCTCCCCCCCGCCGTCAATGACGACTTCGCCCGCCGCATCAAGCAGGCCGAGTGCACCTATCGCGGCGCCCGGCCCGCGGAATACCGGCTTGGCCTCCAGTCCGCCGTAGCCCTGTGCACCTTGGGCCGTGAACTCCACGCGCCATACCGGCAGGGCTCGCCGAAGTTCAAAGCCTTTGAAACCGGCTGGGAGGACGCCATGCTCGCCTGGCTGGACCTCCATCCCACCGCCTTTTACCTCGCCGGCAGCGCGCTGCCGTGAGGCGCTCGGGCGGGGCCTGCCGCGTGGGCATCTTGGCGGTCTGGGGCGCTGCCGATCTATCGTAAAATCTCGGGCATCCCGCTTTCGGCGGGGGCTCAAAAATCCAGGCGCGCGCCTCTTCCTTTTCCCCCTCTGGCGTCCGCTCCATTTCAGAAAGGCCGCGTCATGAGCATAAAGATCGAGGTAACGTCCAGGGAGGTTCTGGACGTGTTGAGCCAATACCTGGAGCTTGCCGAGAACCCCCGAAAGGTAATGGATGCAATCGGCGCCACCCTGGACAACCAGGTCAGCAACCGCTTTGAAACCGAGACGGACCCTGACGGCGTGCCCTGGGCACCGTGGATGCAGTCCACCGTCGATAGCTATCCACGCGAGGGGTTTAAAGCGGGCAACGGCACCGTGCTAGATCGCTACGGCGATCTACTGGATCACCGCGGATGGAGTGTCGACGACACAAGCGTTACCTACGGCCTGACGGAGATCTACGGTGCGTTCCATGAGTTCGGCACCAAAGACATGGTCCGGCGCGGCATCCTCATGTCCGACCCCGACACGGGCGAGCTGGGCAGCGCCGACCAGGAGGCGATTCTCGCCACCATCTATGACAACCTCGGCTTCCTGATGGAGTGATGCCCCGGGGCCGCCCGGCGGCCGGCGCGGGCTCAATGTGATGCCCGCGCCTCATTCCATCACCCCTCACCATCCCGCCGCCGGGCGGCCCGCACGTTGCGCGCGGCCGATAGCTCGTGGCACAGCCAGTAAATGGTGTTCCGGGCGTCGTCATTGACGTTCGCACAGGTCGGCCAGCGCTTGGCCTTCAGGGATTCTTCCATCTGCTCCAGGCTGAAGCCGCCCTGCATCTCGACTTCGGCCGCCAGGTAAAGCCACGCCTGCGCCATTGCGTTCATTTGCCCTTCGAGCAACTGGACACGATGCCGGAGCCATTCTGCCTCGCTGCGCGGTGCCACCAGCTGAAGGGGGGCGCCGGGCTGGCCGGAGGTCTTTTGCTGAGTGCTCATGATGCGCTCCCTGTGGCGTTGATCGATGAGCCCAGCTTAGACCCGAAACGGGTAGTTTCAGGGGTTCCAGACGGGTGTTTGTTTAGAATGCCCGGCGGCACGCACGCTTCCAATTCGGGCCACTTTTCGCGCTACGTGGGGGCCGTCTCTGCCCCAACTTCGAACCGAGGTCTTCATATGCCGCGCAATGACAATTCGTTCCAGGGCTTCCTTGACGCCGTCCGCACCATCTCACAGGAGGCGGAGGCGGAGTTCGCTGCGCCCCTGGCACACCTGCGGGAAATCGACCAGGTGTTCGTTGACTGGCTGGCGAGTGCCGGAAAGCCGAAGCCGCCCGCGGCCGTGGTGCTGATCGTCAATGCGCACGCGTCGTTTCGTGCGGCGTCGTTCCTGGCCCTTTCCGGTCAGCTCTTGGCGGTCTTCATGACGCTTCGGGGCGCCCTCGAAAGCGCGCTCTACGCCAATGCGATTGCGGCCGATCCGCAGCTGGGGCCGGTGTGGTTTCGCCGTGACCAGGACGAGCACGCACGACAGCGTTGCCGGGAGGCATTCACGATACGGAAGATGTTCGACTCCCTGGCCGCGGTGCAAGGCCGGCCGTTCGCCGATGCGGTGCGGGACGGGTACGACTCGACCATCGATTTCGGCGCCCACCCGAACAGCCGGTCTATCGTGAGCAGCGCCCGGCTCGAGGCCGTAGGTGAGGCCCGCGTGTTGAATTTCGTCTATGCGCATGGCCCCCGGTCGAGTGAGCTGCGGCGGTCACTGGTGGCATGCGCCGAGATCGGGAGCCTGGCGCTCCTGACGTCCCTGGCGGCCAGCCCTGACCACCCGCAGGCGGCTGCGCTTGTGGAGCGGGCTCAGGCTTCGAGCGGCAGGCTTGCCGAGTTCATCGCGGCCCTCGGCCTCATTGACCCGCCCGCGGGCGATTGACCAGGCGCCTTCTCAGCGGGAAAGCATGATCGCGTTCAACTGCAAACCCTTGTCGGCAAACCCCAGCGTCGAGCCCCTGGTGTTCGAGTGGGACGCGTTAACCGGCGCCGTCACAGGCCCCAGCGCGGCACAGGTCAAAGAGGCGGCGGCAGACGGCGGCGTTCCGCTGCACCCGGCGCCGGCCTGGCACACCTTCAGCGCCGAGCCGCTCAAGTCCCGCGCCGACCTGGCCGCCATCGTCGGCCACCTTCACCAGCTGCCCGGCGAGCTGGCCGGCGGCTACCCGGCCGTCGATGAAGAGCCCGGCTTCGTGGAAGTCCTCGACGCCGAAGGCCGCGTCGTGGCGACCGGCGAGGTGGATTTCTGACTCCGGGCCGCCATGGTGCCCCCGCGGCCGGCACGCTGAAACCGCTGGCGCCGCGCGGCCTGGGCGGATCTGCCGGAGCCCTTCCGGCACGGCCCCCGGCGGCGAGCGCCCGGCCGTCTGTGTGCCTGCCCCGGGTCGGAGGCCGCGGCCCACGCTCTGACCTCCTCCATTGGGAATCCCTCACGCCTTCCCACTATCGTTTCGGCTCAGACCAACAGGCGAGGAGTACGAAAATGGGGCGACTGCACACGTTTACACAGCTGAGTGACGAGGACCGGGCCAAAGTCGATAGCTTGCTCCGGAAGAATCGTTACGGCCGCTTCGAAACTTGTGTCGCGGAGCTGGCCGCGGCCGGAATCAAGTTCTCCCGCAGTGCCCTGCATCGTCACGCCCAGCAACTGAAGATCGCGGACCGGGCGGGAACAGTGCCAAGCCATGGCGACGGGCACACGCTCGTGACGATTACCGACCTCGCGACGAACCAGGCCGTGACGCTCCGAACGAATGCCCGCCCGGAAGATGTCGCGGCCTCACTGGCTGCCCTGAAATCCAACGCGCCTTGACCGAGGGCGACGCGGCGCCGCACCTTTCGCCACGCTAAAATAGCTTTCACTGGCCCGTGCACTATTACCCGGTAAGGCGCGCTATATCTCGGAATTATCGCGCTCAGCCCCTACCGTTTATCTCAGTCCTTCTTACGCACCCTCGTTCAGTCTGTCCCCACTCTCCACTCCCCACTACCCATTACCCACTCCCCACCATGATCCTCGCCATCACCAGCGGTGAGCCCGCCGGCGTCGGGCCCGAGCTCTGTGCGGCCCTCGCGCAGCGGGACTGGGCCGCGCGCCTGGTCGTCATCGGCGACCGTCAGCTGATCGCCGAGCGCGTCCACGGGGTCGCGCCCGATGTCCCGGTGGTCAACTACACCCCCGATGCCGCGCCCGCGCCCGGCAGCCTCGAAGTCCTGCACGTGCCGCTGGCGGTGCAGGCGGTGGCGGGGCGGCTCGACGCCGCCAATGGTCGCTATGTGCTCGACATGCTCGACAGGGCGATCGCCGGCTGCAAGTCGGGCGAGTTTGCCGGCATGGTCACCGCGCCGGTGCACAAGGGCATCATCTGCGAGGCCGGCGTGCCGTTTTCCGGCCACACCGAATACCTCGCCGAAGCCACCGCCACCCCGCTGGTGGTGATGATGCTGGTCGGCGGCGGCCTGCGCGTGGCCCTGGCCACCACCCACCTGCCGCTCAAGGACGTGCCCGCGGCGATCACCCGGCCGCTTCTCACCGACACCCTGCGCATCCTCCACGCCGACCTCGTGCAGCGCTTCGGCCTGCCGGCGCCGCGCATCCTGGTGGCCGGCCTCAACCCCCACGCGGGGGAGGGCGGCCACATGGGCACCGAGGAGATCGAGGTGATCACCCCGGTGCTCGAGGCCCTGCGCGCCGAG
>JAKLLO010000237.1 GCA_023150095.1 Zoogloea sp.
CGCTCGTCTTGACGGCGACCGCCAATGCCGTGAAGGGACGCAAGGGTTGAGTGGAGTCGCGCTCTCGCGCGTCGCTTCGTCGCTTCCGGCGAGCGACGGCTTTGAGGGCGCTGGCTGACTGGCTGGTCTTGGCCGATGGCTGGTCTTCGCGAGCGGCAGCTTTATGGAGCCCCAATCTTGGCTGCACCTGCCTCCCGGGCAGCCGTGACTCTCACCGCGGTGAGAGTTCGCTGGCGAGCAAGTTCATCGACAGTGATGCCACGATAAACAACATTAGCTTTGCATGCTTGCCACGGATCTAAACTAGCGTGCATGGAAAACGCGCTGTCAGCGCCACCCAGCATGCCCGCAGACCCGGCTTGGCCGGACGAGGCTGCGCTGGCCGCATTCCGCGCCTGGCTTCAAGGGGTTCCCAGCCGCGCCGCCGTGGATCGCTATCTGCCCGATCGCCGGGCTGCCGGCGCATCGGCGCGCTCGGTGATCGGGCGGGTGAAACGCCAGCTGGCGGCCTTCGCGACGAGCCGTGCGCAGGCGGACCTGGCCGCCACGTTGACGGCGGTCAGCCCATCCGATCGGAAACTCGCCAAGTCTGCCGCTGCCGCCATCGAGACGTTGCGCGGGATGCCGCCTCCGCAGCCGCTCATCGGCGACGCCGTCGAGCGCTGGCTACCCGTGCGGCTCGTGGGCGTGCTGCACGCGGCGGGCATCCGCACGCTGGCCGACTTGACCTTGCGCGTTCCCAGGCGCCGGCGCTGGTGGGCAGGCATCGCGGGGCTCGGGCCGGCAAGCGCCCGCCAGGTCGAGGCGTTCTTTGCCCAGCATCCCGCGCTCACTGAACGCGCTCGCGCGTTGGTGACCTTGAAACAGGCCCAGGAACTGGTCCCCTGGGAGCGGCTGGTCGTGCCCGAAGACGTCGATGGCACACGGGGCACCTTCCGAGCGCCCCGGGCCAGCTGTGCGCTCGACGCCAGCAACGACTACCAGGCCGTGAACGCGTGGCTGTCGCTGCACGAGTCGGCGGCGACGCAGCGTTCCTACCGCAAGGAGGCCGAACGGCTGATCCTGTGGGCAATCGTCGAGCGCGGGCGGGCCTTGTCGTCGCTGACCACCGAGGATGCCATTGCCTACCGCGCCTTCCTCCGTCGCCCAGGCCCGCGAGCGCGCTGGGTCGGCGCCCCGCAGCCGAGGTCGTCGCCGGCGTGGCGTCCCTTCGCGGGCGACCTCTCGGCGCGCTCGGCTGCCTACGCGCTGTCGGTGCTCAACGCCCTGTACCGCTGGCTCATCGAGCAGCGCTACGTGCTGGCCAACCCATTCGCCGGCGTCAAGGTGCGAGGCGGCCGGCCGGCGCAGCTCGACACGTCTCACGCCTTCACCGAGCACGAGTGGAAGCTCGTCCGGGTCGTCGCCGACGGCCTGGAGTGGTCCTACGGCTGGAGCGAGCCGGCCGCGCAGCGGCTGCGCTTCATGCTGGACTTCGCCTACGCCACGGGCCTTCGAATCAGCGAACTCGTGGGCGCACAACTGGGCGCGATCGACTCGGACCCGCACGGCGACACGTGGATCCGGGTCGTCGGCAAGGGCCACAAGGCCGGCAAGGTCGTGCTGCCGCCGCTGGCCCGCGCCGCCCTCGATCGCTACCTCGTTCAACGGGGGCTGCCCGTGATGCCCTCGAAGTGGCGTCCATCGACCCCGCTGGTTGGCAGCCTTGGAGAAGATGGCAGCGGAATCTCCTCGTGGCGCCTGTGGCGGGTGATGAAGCGGTTCTTCAGCACTGCAGCCGACGTCGTGGAGGAAGGCACCCCGGCCCTCGCCGAGAAGTTGCGGCAGGCCACGCCGCACTGGACGAGGCACACGCATGCCACGCACCTCCTCCAAGGTGGCGCCGAGCTGACAACGGTGCGCGACAACCTGCGACACGCCTCGCTGGCCACGACCTCGATGTACCTGCACACCGACGATGCGCGGCGCGCCAAGCAGGTGGTCGATCGGTTCGCGGCGCCGCGGTCGTAGCCTACAGTCGGCCTGCCTCCTCGCAGATCACCACCCATGCAGACCATCATCTGCGACGCCTGCCATCAGCCCACGCCCGCCCACGACGTCGTGAATTACGGTTCGATGGAAGGCGGCTACAGGAAGCTCTGCGGCCGATGCTTCAATGGGGCCGCGGCCAGCCGCCTCGGGCTGCAGGGGTTTGAGCACGTGGTCTTCGAACCTGTGCGCATGGTCGACGGTCGCGGCGCCGAGCACGAGTTCCGGTTTCGCAGCTGGCTGTGCGGCACCGGATTGGCGATCGACGCGTTCGAGTTGCGCGATGGCAGCCCGGCGGGCTATCGGTTTCAGGTGATCGGGGAGCCTGACGACGACCCACTGGAGTTGCTGGGCAAGCTAATCGGCAAGATGCGCCGAGCATTGGCTCTCACGCATCTGGAGGACACCGACCTCGGACCGCAGGTGAACGATGGCTTGGTGCTGCGGGGGACCGTCGACAGCGATCCCGAGGAGGATCATGGTGTGCCGATGGTCGTAGTCGATGGCAGTGAGCTCTCCTGGGACGAACTTGGACGGATGGTTGCGACCTTCGAGGGCTGGCAGTTCAAGCTGGAGTTTCGCGACCGGAGCGACGAGGTCTGACCGGGCTGATCGCGTGAGACCGCGTGGTCCGGCCTCGCAGGGGTGCCCGAGACGAAGCGCACCAATCTGCACGAAGAACCCGCAGCCCTCGCAAGAGCCTGAATCGTAAGTGCTTGTCGTGCAACGGGTTCTCGGAGCAAAGCGCACCAACCTGCACGAAAAGTACGACTACCCCATCCAGGGCTTCGGGGATTCTCCAAATCCGAGCAGGTCGATCAGCACAGTGCGGTGCTCGAGCAGCGCAAAGGGCTCCGGTCCGCAAGTCCAGTAGCGATGGGTCCCGCCGAGTCCATGCAGCAGGACAGCGCAATGCCGCCCGTCACCCGCGTCGAAGCGCTTGAGCCGCAGGGTTTCAGTCCCGACACGCATTGGCTGCGACGACTTCAGTTCTGGCGCTGCAGTTGAACGTCGATCCGCGCCCGGCCTGACGACTTGTTGCTCCACATCCAGCAGTAGTCCTCGCGCACGGCAACCCGCAAGATGTCCTGGCCCGACCTCGTCTGCGCCTGCTTCGCTGGAAACTCGGCCTCCTTGCCCACGTGGTAGTGAATGTTGAAGTCGACGGGGGCGGACGCTGCGAACTGCCATCGAATGGCGTCTCCCGGCGCAAGCTTGCCGCACAACTCGACGAACTTCCCTGGTTCGACGCTCGTGCCGTGCGTGAACGTCCCGTCGCGACTCCACGCGATCTCGACGATGTGGCTGTCTGCCAAGGCCTGCTGGGCCGCTGCCAGCAGTACGCCGCTCAGGATGATCTGGGCTCTTTGCATGACTCGCGATCCTTTCCGGTTCAATTTCATCCTCGACGAGCGGAATAGGCCTGGCTCTGGTCAGGCCTCGGGACCCTCGACGCTGGCGACCTCGACTGTCTTGAAGACTCCTGGCATGACGACCTCGAGCATCTCGACGTCGTGACTGTGCCCGACCTCTCGGTGACGAATGCCCGGTGGTTGGTGAACGCAGGAGCCTTCCTCGAGACGGACAACGCCGTGGCCTTCGTACTCGAACTCGATCCAGCCCCTGAGCACATAGACCAGTTGAAAGGCGGTCTCATGAAGGTGCGGCTGGCTGGAGAACCCGGTGCCGGCAGCGGCACGGATGACATGCGCATCAACGCGACCCTCGGTTGCGGTCTTGATCCCGAGATCCCGGTACTCGAAGAAGGAGCGAAGTCCCCGTTCGTAGCGGGCATCCTTGGCGTGCGTGGCGACGAAGCCGCGAGTAGTCATCGAGGGCCTCCTGATGTGATGTCACTAATTGCGCGTTGGCGGCGAGAGGTAGTGTTCTTTGCGGCAGGAACATCCTCATCGTCGCTTGCGGCGTTTGACCTTGCGTGGCTTGGGCCGCTGCTCCTGGCTTCCCTCGGCACTTCTCCGACGGTTCTTCCAAGCGAGGAAGAGCGCCAATCCGATGATGACTGCGGCACTCGCCAGGCCGCCCATCAGCATGAGCCCCAGTTCGGCGTGCGACAGACTCGAGAGGTTCCTGAACTCGTGCGGCATCGGCTCAGCGCTGCTGCGACGAACTGCGGTTCATCTCGTCATGCTTGACCCGGATGCTGGCGGGCCACTGCGACTTGATCCAGGAGAGCGCAGCCACGATTTCGGCATCGGTCAGGACACCTT
>JAKLLO010000018.1 GCA_023150095.1 Zoogloea sp.
ACCGTCGAGCTCACCATCGCCCTGCACTACGTCTTCAACACGCCCGAAGACCGCATCGTGTGGGATGTGGGCCATCAAACCTACGCCCACAAGGTGCTCACCGGCCGCCGCGAAGCCATGACCGGCCTGCGCCAGTACCAGGGCATCTCCGGCTTTCCGCGGCGCTGCGAGAGCGACTACGACACCTTCGGCACCGCCCACTCGTCCACCTCGATCTCGGCCGCCCTCGGCATGGCCGAAGCAGCCCGCCTGCGCGGTGAAGACCGCCGCGCCATCGCGGTGATCGGCGACGGCGCCATGTCGGCCGGCATGGCCTTCGAGGCCCTCAACAACGCCGGCGACATCCACGACACCAACCTGCTGGTCATCCTCAACGACAACGAGATGTCCATCTCGCCGCCGGTGGGCGCCCTCAACAAGCACCTGTCGCGGTTGCTGTCGGGCCGCATCTACAACGGCGCCCGCAAGATCGGCAAGCGCTTCCTCGAAAACCTGCCGCCGCCGGTATTCGAGCTCGCCCGTCGCACCGAAGAACACGTCAAGGGCATGGTCATGCCCGGCACGATGTTCGAAGAGTTCGGCTTCAACTACATCGGCCCCATCGACGGCCACGACCTCGAATCCCTGCTCCCCACCCTGCAGAACCTGCGCACCCTCAAGGGCCCCCAGTTCCTGCACGTGATCACCCGCAAGGGCCAGGGCTACAAGCTCGCCGAAGCCGACCCGATCCTCTACCACGGTGTTTCCAAGTTCGACCACACCGCAGGCATTGCCACCGGCAAGGATTCCAAGGGCGGCGGCAAGCTCACCTACACCCAGATCTTCGGCGACTGGCTGTGCGACATGGCCGCCATCGACAAGCGCCTGGTGGCCATCACCCCGGCGATGCGTGAAGGCTCCGGCATGGTCCGCTTCGCCCACGAATACCCCGATCGCTACTACGACGTGGGGATCGCCGAACAGCACGCCCTCACCTTCGGTGCCGGCCTCGCCTGCGAAGGCTTCAAGCCCGTGGTGGCGATCTACTCCACCTTCCTGCAGCGCGCCTACGACCAGTTCATCCACGACGTCGCCCTGCAGAACCTGCCGGTGATGATGGCCATCGACCGGGCCGGCCTCGTCGGCGCCGACGGCGCCACCCACCACGGCGCGTTCGACCTGTCCTACCTCGCCTGCATCCCCAACCTCACGATCTTCTGCCCGGCCGACGAGAACGAATGCCGGCAAATGCTCTACACCGCCTACATGCACAATGGCCCCACCGCCGTGCGCTACCCGCGCGGCAGCGGCCTGGGCGTCACGCCGATGGCCGAGATGAGCCTGATGCCCATCGGCAAGGGCGAGATCCGCCGTCAGGGCAAGCGCACCGCCCTCCTCGCCTTCGGCAGCATGCTCGGCAATGCCCTCAAGGCGGGCGATGAGATCGACGCCACCGTGGCCAACATGCGCTTCGTGAAGCCGATCGACCGCGAACTCATCCTCCAGCTTGCCGCCGGGCACGAACTGCTGGTCACCCTCGAGGAAAACGCCACCATCGGCGGTGCAGGCTCCGAGGTGACCCGCGTCCTCCACGAAGCCGGCGTTCAGGCCCGCGTGCTCCAGATCGGCCTGCCCGACCGCTTCATCGACCACGGCGATCACGCCCAACTCTTCACCGAGATCGGCCTCGATGTGCCGGGCATCCTCAAACGTATCGAAGAAGCCTATCAGCCGAATAGTTGAGCGCTTTTGTCGGGAATGATAGGATCAACTCGTTGGGAGCACAGATTCCCGCGAGATCAAAGAGAACAGCTATGACGACCCAGACCCCAACCGCCATCCCGGACGTCCAGAACTCCGCGGATTCCCGCCAGCTCGCCATCAACAAGGTGGGCATCAAGTCCATCCGCCACCCGATCAGGGTGCAGGACAAGGACGGCGGCGTGCAGCACACCATCGCGGTGTTCAACATGTACGTCGGCCTGCCCCACAACTTCAAGGGCACCCACATGTCCCGCTTCGTGGAGATCCTCAACAGCCACGAACGCGAGATCTCCGTCGAATCCTTCGAGCCGATGCTGCGCGAGATGGTCCACAAGCTCGAAGCCGAAACCGGTCACGTGGAGATGACCTTCCCGTACTTCATCAACAAGGCAGCCCCGGTCTCCGGCGTGCAGAGCCTCATGGATTACGAAGTCACCTTCATCGGTGAAATCCGCGAAGGTGGCATCTACGAGTTCACGATGAAGATCGTCGTGCCGGTGACCAGCCTGTGCCCCTGCTCGAAGAAGATCTCCGCATACGGCGCCCACAACCAGCGTTCCCACGTCACCGTCACCACCACCACCAACAACCACCTGTGGATCGAGGAACTCGTCCAGCTGGTCGAAGGCCAGGCCTCCTGCGAGCTCTACGGCCTGCTCAAGCGCCCCGACGAGAAGTTCGTCACCGAGCGCGCCTACGACAACCCCAAGTTCGTCGAGGACATGGTGCGTGACGTAGCCGGCTGCCTCAACCGCGAACCCCGCATCGACGCCTATGTGGTCGAATCCGAAAACTTCGAATCGATCCACAACCACTCCGCCTACGCGCTCATCGAGCACGACAAACGGGCGCAGTAAAAAGGTCATCCCTCCGCTGGCAACGGCGGAGCAGGACGAAAAAAACGGCACCCGAAGGTGCCGTTTTTTTGTACCCCTGAAGATCAGGCAGCTGCAGCAGCCTTGGCAGCAGCAGCCTTCGCAGCGAAGGACTTGTGATCGAGCTTTTCCTTGATCCGCGCCGACTTGCCGGAGCGGTTGCGGAGGTAGTACAGCTTGGCACGACGCACGTCACCACGACGCTTCACTTCGATGCTGGCAACCAGCGGGGAGTAGGTCTGGAACGTACGCTCCACGCCTTCACCGGAGGAAATCTTGCGTACGATGAAAGCGGAATTGAGGCCGCGGTTACGCTTGGCGATGACGACGCCTTCGTAAGCCTGCAGACGCTCGCGGTTACCTTCCTTGACCTTGACCTGAACGACCACGGTGTCGCCGGGGGCGAAAGCGGGGACGGTCTTGGTTTGGGTCAGGCGGGCAATTTCTTCTTGCTCGAGTTGCTGAATGAGGTTCATGCGTAACTCCAATAAGTGATGAGGCCTTTGGCCGTTCGTGCAGAGCAGGTCGCCACCTGGTACACGCCTTTTTTATGAAACCGGCAGACTAGTCCACCGGTTTCTCTTCTGCCCGCCGGAAAGCCTCCAGCAGGCGGAATTCTTCCTTGCTCAACGCGCGCCCTTCCAGCAGGTCGGGCCGCCGCAGTTCGGTACGACCGAGGGCCTGCTGAAGCCGCCAACGCCGGATCTCAGCGTGGTTGCCGGAGAGCAGTACACCTGGCACCTCCATGCCTTCGTAAACCACGGGGCGTGTGTAGTGCGGACAATCCAGCAAACCATCGACGAAGGAATCCTCCACCGCCGAATCCTCGTCGTTCAACGCGCCCGGCAACTGCCGGATCATTGAGTCGAGCAATACCATTGCCGGCAACTCCCCACCCGAAAGCACGAAGTCGCCCAGCGAAATCTCTTCGTCAACACAGCGCTCGATCAAGCGCTGATCAACACCTTCATAACGACCGCACAGCAGCACCAGCGCCGGCTCCGCCACGAGTTCGAGCACACGACCGTGATTCAGCCGACGCCCCTGGGGCGACAGGTAGATCACACGCCCGGAACTCCCTACGGAAGCCTGCTGACGCGCCTTCGCCGCGACGATCGACTTTTCAAGCGGACCGGGCAGCATCACCATCCCGGGCCCACCGCCATACGGGCGGTCATCCACGGTACGATAGCGATCTTCGGCAAAATCCCGGGGATTCCAGCAGTTGAGCTCGTAGAGCCCGCGCTCCCGGGCACGCCCGGTGATCCCGAATCCCGACAGCGCCGAAAACATTTCAGGAAACAGCGTGACGACATCGAAGGCCTTGCGGCCAGAAGCCGACATCACCAATCCGCTTCCCACTCCACCGAAATCACGCCGGCCGGAACATCAACCTTGGTGACATAGCTGGCGACAAACGGAACCAGACGCTCGACATCACCGTCCTGGATCTGCAACACATCGTGCGCACCCGTGGACAGCAAGCCGGTCACCTTGCCAAGAACGACGCCGGTGGCGTTGCGCACCTCCAGGCCGATCAGATCGGCCCAGTAGAACTCATCGTCGTCCGGCTTCGGCATTGCATCCCGGGGAGCCGCGATGTAATAGCCGGCGACCGCCTCCGAAGCGTTGCGATCAGGCACTTCGGCAAAGGCGGCCACAAGATCGCCCTTGCCATGTTCCTTGCAGCCCGTCAGCGTGTACGGCACCCACTCCGAGCCATCCGGATCGGTACCGAGCCACCATTGGGGCATTTTGTTCCAGGACAGCGGATCATCCCCGAAAGGATGAACCCGCACCCAACCCTTGACACCGAAGGGAGCGACAATTCGCCCCAATACAATCATTGATCGACGCTCATAAGGCTGGGTTTGATACCGATGCTCAGGCGGCAGCCTTGGCGGACTGCTTGACGAGACGGGCGACGGTGTCGGAGAGCTGAGCACCGTTGCCTTGCCAGTAGGCCAGACGCTCGGTGTTCACGACGAGGCCCTTTTCAGCGCCGGAGGCAACCGGGTTGTAGAAACCGACGCGCTCGATGAAACGACCATCGCGGCGATTGCGGGAATCAGCAGCGACGATGTTGTAGAAAGGACGCTTCTTGGAACCGCTGCGGGCAAGACGAATGACAACCATGACTATCCCTGATCCGATGGAAATTGGAAAAACGTTGGATATTAAGCCACACAGCGAAAAACCGCAAGACAAGCTTGCCCCTGCCAACCTGCCCGGCCAAAACGGACGATCAACTTGCCCGAATGCACCGGAAGCGGCCACACAGGCGGATTCCGGCCACATGTTTCTGGTAACTTAATTACAATAGCAAGCTGGTTACGAGACAACCTTGGCAATGAGCGCCGCCGACTCCCCAAAATCCGACCGCACGGCACCGATCCTCGATTGGCTGGCCACCGACCTCACTGCCGATGCCGACCTCGAGCTGGCGGCCCTCGTCCGTCATCTCGACGACCTTGGTCGCCCGGAGATCAGCCGCAACCAGTTCCATCGCTGCCTTGATCTGCTCTACACCCGCGCGCTGGCCATCAGCAAGATGCACCGGGAGCGCTTTGCGGTTGCATCGCTGCCCCTCTCGGTCAGCCTTCACCGCTCCGCCTCCCGGCTCGTCGCCGCGCTCGGGAAGGTCGCCGCAGGCTATGGCGAGGTGCTCGCCGAGGTGCAGCACCGGCTTGTGCGCACCATGCGCCGCAACCCGGAAGTCATCAGTGCCAAGGCACTGGAAATCCTCGGCGAACAACTGACGATCGCACACCTGGCCGGCAACAGCGCACCGTTCGAATTCTGGCAGCGGGCCCACGGCTTCTTTCAGGGCAGCCGCTCTGAAGCGTCCCCCGACGCCAAGGCCGGCAGCGTGCCCGAGGCCACCCTCAAGGCATACAAATACCTCCTGGCCTTCGTCGCGGCGCAGCCCGAAGGGCTGACCAGTGGCGAGATCAGCTGGCTATCAGAGTTCCTCGCCAGCCATGCAAAGTACGTCACGATCCGGAACTCGGTGCCGAACGACCCGGGGCACGGCTGGCTTTGGATCGATCTCGACCAGGACGCCCCACCCGTCTCGATCAACCGGCGCGACCCGCCGGCCGTTGATGGGCTCGTCTATTTCACGGCCGAAGAGCTCGCCCGGCGCACCACGTCGCTGATAGAACAACTCGAAGGCGAAGGCCCGGAGCCCGCAAACCTTCCCGCCGGCCTGTCCCGCACAGCAACCGCGATGCTGCTGCGGCGCGTCCGGGAATACTGGGCCTCTCCACCGCACCGCGAACACGCGCGACGCCGCAATCAATACGCCGTCAGCGTATGCAGCGGCCTAGAAACCATCTGGAAGATGCTGCGCGAACCCGGCGCTGCCCGCCAGAGCCGCTACGCTTCCGAGTGGATGGTCGTGAACGAAAGCCCTACCGGCTACGCCGTGATGCAGGTGACCGGCACCGCCAACAACCTCACGCCAGGCATTGCCATCGCCATCCGCCGCAGCGAGGAGGAACCCTGGTCTCTCTGCATCGTGCGCTGGATCCGTACCGAGACGCCCGAACAGATCGAACTGGGCCTGCAGGTCATCGGCAACACGGCCAAGCCGGTTTCCGTGGGCTTTCGCAACGCCGAGCAATTACGCCCCATGCGCCCAGCGCTGGTGCTGCCGCCTGTTGCCGCCCTGGGGCGCCAGCAAGCGATCCTGGCGCCCGCAGGCACCTATTCGGCTCGGCGCTTCATGCTGGTTTCCGATGTCCAGCGTCTTTATATCGCCCAGGGCCGGCTCCTCAGCCTCGACATCCAGACGCCGGCGGTCGAGCTGTTCCAGTACGAGATCGACCCCTACCCGCTCTGACCGCCGCCAGCGCGCCCGCCGCTTCTGGCTGCCAGCACCGCAAGCGTGACGGCAGCCGAGACATCCAGGGCGCGCAGCATGTCACGCCAGCAGGCGTCGACCTCAGCCGCTGCTGCAGTACCGACAGCATGTGATTGGCTCAGGCTGTTCCAGCCAAACAGACGGCCGATCTCCGCGGCCTGAACATCCTCCGCCGCCCGCGCGAGCAGCCAGCCGCCCTGCTCCCGCCGGGCCACGATGCCCGCCCGCTCAAGCGTCTCGAGCAACTCCCGGATCTCGCCATGCCCACAGCGGCCAGCCTCAGACAGCCGGGCCACGTCCCGACTGGCGCCCGCACGCTGGGCGAGCGCCAGATCGACCAGCAACAGCAAGGCCACGTAAACCCGACGCCCAGGAAAGGCCGGCAGCGGCCGTCGCAGCACATCACGCTCGGGTAGTACGGCGGCAACCACCGCCCCGAGCAGCACGACGATCCACGAAAGATAAAGCCACAGCAGAAAGATCGGCACCGCGGCAAACGCGCCATACACCAGCGTGTAACTGGGAAAATGGCTCAGGTAGATGCCGAAGAGCCGCTGCATCACCGCAAACGCCAGCGCTGCCAGAAAACCCGCCAGCGCCGCATCAGAAAACCTGACGCTGCAATGGGGCACAACGAAGTAGAGCGCGGTGAGCACGCACCCGAGAATCGTCACCGACACCACCCGCAGGCCGACAGCCTGGAGCCAGACCGGCTCGTTCACGATGTCGAGAGACATGCTCAGCATCGCCGTCGCCAGAAAAACACCACCGGCAAGCAGCAGCGGGCCGAACGACAGCGCCACCCAGTACGCTGCCAGACGCGTGGCCCACGGCCTGCGGCTACGCACCATCCAGATCTGGTTGATGACCGTGTCGATCGTCCGCATCAGCATCACTGCCGTGACGATCAGGACCAGCGCACCGACAATGGTCAGATTGGTTGCCTTCTGGCTGAACTGGAACGCGTAGGTGGCGATCACCTTGCCGGCCTTTTCGGGTAGCAGATTGTCGAGCAGAAAGCCCCGCAACGCCGCATCCAACTGGGCGGATTGGGGAAACTTGCTCAGCACGACGGCCACCAGCGTGACGAACGGAACCAGCGAGAGCAGCGTGGTGAAGGCCAGACTGGCCGCCACCTGAGCACAGCGCCCTTCCTTAAAGCGCTGCCAGATGACGCGCAGCAGATGCGCCGCCGACCGCATCAGCGACTCTCCAGGCGGCGAGACTTGCACTTGGAGGTCGGACCGGGAGTCAGTGGGGGAACTCATTTACGTATAATGCCCTTCCGTTCTACAGGCCCCACCATGCAGGAAATCCTCGTTCTCTATTACAGTCACCGCGGCTCCGTGCGCGCCCTTGCCGAAGTGATCGGGCGCGGTATCGATTCGGTTCCTGGCGCCGCCGCACGGCTGCGAACCGTACCACGCATCTCCGCGGTCTGCGAGGCCATCGAGGCGGACATCCCGGAGCGTGGCGCTCCGTATGCAGAGATGTCGGATCTGGAAGAGTGCATCGGCCTGGCGCTAGGCAGCCCCACGCGCTTTGGCAACATGTCGGCGCCGATGAAGTATTTTCTGGATGGCACAGCGGGCCCATGGCTGTCGGGTGCCCTGGCCGGCAAGCCGGCCTGCGTATTCACCTCATCGGCCAGCCAGCATGGCGGCCAGGAAAGCACGCTGCTGTCGATGATGACGCCGCTCCTGCACCACGGCATGCTGATCGTCGGCCTGCCCTTTTCCGAAGCCGACCTCACCGGCACCACCAGCGGTGGCTCGCCCTACGGCGCCACCCATGTGGCCGGGAAAGACGAAAACACCCGACTCACCGAAGAAGAAAAGCGCCTCGCCTTTGCCATGGGCAAACGTCTGGCCGAAACCGCCCTGAAGCTCGCACCCCAATGAAACCCAAGACCCTCTCGCTGATCGCCATCATCTCGCTGCTGGCCCTGATTTCCCTATGCCTGGCGTGGGAAGCGATCCTCGCCCCGCTCCGTCCGGGCGGTTCGTGGATGACCCTCAAGGTACTGCCGCTGATGGTGCCGCTCTTCGGCATCCTGCGTGGAAACCGCTACACCTACCAGTGGAGCACGATGCTGATCCTGCTCTACCTGACGGAAGGCGTGATCCGCACCAACGATGCGCCGCCGGGTAACCTGCTGGCGCTGGCCGAGGCGGCGCTGAGCGTGATCTTCTTCATGGCGGCGATGCTCTACGCCCGCGCCACCGCGCCGTCCCGGCTGGCCCAGGCGCCGAAGCCCGGCGCCTGAAGCCCATGAATCCGCAGGTCAGACCTGCGGATTCACCCGCTCGATGTTGCTCTGCAGTTTGTTGAGCGCGTTGAGATAGGCCTTGGCCGACGCGACGATGATGTCGGTGTCGGCGCCCTGGCCATTGACCACCCGGCCATCCTTCGACAGGCGCACGGTCACCTCACCCTGGGCATCGGTGCCGGTGGTGATCGCGTTAACCGAATACAGCAGCAGCTGCGCGCCGCTCTTCGCAATCCCTTCAATCGCCTTGAAGGCCGCATCCACCGGGCCGGAACCCGACGACTGGACGTTCTCTTCCTTGCCACCCACCGACAGGGTCACGCGAGCGTTAGGCTCTTCGCCGGTTTCGGAATGGAAGGCCGCGGAGAGCAGGCGGAAATGCTCTTTCGGCTCGGAGCTTTCATCGCTCATCAGCGCCTGCAGATCCTCGTCGAAGATCTCGTGCTTCTTGTCGGCCAGCGCCTTGAAGCGGGCAAACGCATGATTGAGCTGCTCTTCGGATTGAATCACCACGCCAAGCTCCTGCAGACGTGAGCGGAAGGCGTTGCGACCGGAGTGCTTGCCCATCACCAGCTTGTTGGCGGTCCAGCCCACGTCCTCGGCCCGCATGATCTCGTAGGTTTCGCGGTGCTTGAGCACGCCATCCTGATGGATGCCGGATTCGTGGGCAAAGGCGTTGGCACCGACGATGGCCTTGTTCGGTTGCACCGGGAAGCCGGTGATCCCCGACACCAGCTTGGAGGCCGGCACGATGTGGGTGGTGTCGATGCGGGTGTCGCACTGGTAGATGTCGCGACGGGTGCGCACGGCCATCACCACCTCTTCGAGAGAGGCATTGCCGGCACGCTCGCCGAGGCCGTTGATGGTGCATTCCACCTGACGGGCACCGGCACGCACAGCGGCCAGCGAGTTGGCCACCGCGAGGCCCAGGTCGTTGTGGCAGTGCACCGACCACACCACCTTGTCGGAATTCGGCACGCGTTCGATCAGGGTGCGGATGGTCGCGGCAAACTGCTCGGGGATGTTGTAGCCGACGGTATCCGGCACGTTGATGGTCTTGGCACCAGCCTTGATGACTTCCTCGAATATGCGGCACAGGAAGTCGATCTCGGAGCGACCAGCATCCTCAGCCGAGAACTCGACGTCATCGGTGTATTCACGCGCCCAGCCAATCGCCTTGACCGCCGCCTCGACCACCTGGTCGGGCGCCATGCGCAGCTTCTTCTCCATGTGGATCGGGCTGGTGGCGATGAAGGTGTGGATGCGGCTCTGGGCGGCCGGGCGGATCGCTTCGCCGGCGCGGCGGATGTCGTTCTCGTTGGCGCGGGCCAGCGAGCAGATACGAGACTCCTTGATCGCCTCGGCAACGGCACGGACGGCCTCGAAGTCGCCGTTGGATGCCGCGGCAAAACCCGCCTCGATCACGTCGACCTTCATGCGCTCGAGTTGGCGGGCGATCCGCAGCTTTTCATCCCGAGTCATCGACGCGCCAGGGCTCTGCTCGCCGTCGCGAAGGGTCGTATCGAAAATGATCAACTGGTCGTTCATGATGGGCTCCTGCCGAGTCTCTGTAATTTGATTAGGCAATGGCCCGGCCGTTCAATGGGCCGGACGGAATTCGGATTGGAATGAAAATAGTCGGGCGAGCGGCACGCAAACCGCGCGCCGCATCCCGACGGATCAGGGCTGAGGATCGGCCTTGTCGGCCGCCACGGCGCTGCGCTTGCGTCCCTTGAGGAGGCTCCAGGCACCAAGCACATACCCTGACACCGCGTAACACAGGAACAGGCCGAACAACACGCCCGGCGGATAGCTCGACACCAGCAGCAGACCGATCACGAAGGCGATGATCACGATGAAGGGCACGCTCTTGCGCAGGTTGATCTCCTTGCCGCTGTAGAAGAGCACGTTGCTCACCATCGAGATGCCGGCAAAGATCGTGAGCGCGCAGGCGTACCAGCGGATGTCGGGGCCGGCGATGCCGTTGTCGATCATCACCCACACCAGGCCCGCCACCAGCGCCGCCGCTGCCGGGCTGGGCAGGCCCTGGAAGTAGCGCTTGTCCACCACGTCGATGTTGGTGTTGAAGCGGGCCAGCCGCAGGGCTGCGCCAACGCAATAGATGAAGGCTGCCATCCAGCCCAGCTTGCCCATGCCCTTGAGCGCCCATTCATAGACGATCAGGGCCGGCGCCGCGCCGAAGGAAACCATGTCGGAAAGGGAGTCGTACTCGGCGCCGAAGGCGCTCTGGGTACGGGTGAGGCGCGCCACGCGGCCATCGAGGCCGTCCAGGACCATGGCAATGAAGATCGCCACCGCCGCCTGCTCGAAGAGCCCGTTCATCGCCTGCACAATGGCATAGAAGCCGGCAAACAGCGCAGCAGTCGTGAACAGGTTGGGGAGGATGTAGATGCCCCGGCGACGCCGCTCGGGGTTGAGCAAGGGCTTACGGGATTGCAGATCGGCCATGGATTCGGGCGATGAATGGAACCGGACGGAATTGTAACGCAGGAGAATCCGCCTAACCTGAAATGGCACCCAAAAGGGTTTCGTTCCAGGCGCAGCCTCCGGAAACGACACGGGGGACTTTCGTCCCCCGCGCGTCAATCAAGACAGATCCGATCAGTTCTTGGACTGGTCGACCAGCTTGTTGGCCTTGATCCACGGCATCATGTCGCGCAGCTGGCCACCGACCACTTCGATCGGGTGAGCTGCGTTGAGACGACGACGGGCGGTCATGGACGGGTAGTTGGTCTTGCCTTCCAGGATGAACATCTTGGCGTATTCGCCGGTCTGGATGCGCTTCAGGGCGTTGCGCATGGCTTCGCGGGACTTCTCGTTGATGACTTCGGTGCCGGTCACGTACTCGCCATACTCCGCGTTGTTGGAGATGGAGTAGTTCATGTTGGCGATGCCGCCTTCGTACATCAGGTCAACGATCAGCTTCAGCTCGTGCAGGCACTCGAAGTAGGCCATTTCCGGAGCGTAGCCGGCTTCGGTCAGGGTCTCGAAGCCCATCTTGACCAGCTCGACAGCGCCGCCACACAGGACAGCCTGTTCGCCGAAGAGGTCGGTCTCGGTTTCTTCACGGAAGTTGGTCTCGATCACGCCACCCTTGGTGCCGCCGTTGGCAGCCGCGTAGGACAGGGCGATGTCGCGGGCCTTGCCGGACTTGTCCTGGTAAACGGCGATCAGGGTCGGCACGCCGCCGCCCTTGAGGTATTCGGAACGAACGGTGTGGCCCGGGCCCTTCGGTGCGATCATGATCACGTCCAGGTCGGCGCGCGGCACGATCTGGTTGTAGTGAACGTTGAAGCCGTGGGCGAAAGCCAGGGTGGCGCCCTGCTTGATGTTCGGGGCGATGTCGTTCTTGTAGACGTCCGGCTGGGATTCATCCGGCAGCAGGATCATGACGACGTCGGCGACCTTGACGGCCTCGGCAACTTCCTGAACGTTGTGACCGGCAGCCACAGCCTTGTTCCAGGAGGCGCCATCCTTGCGCAGGCCGACGGTCACATTGACGCCGGATTCCTTGAGGTTCTGGGCGTGGGCGTGGCCCTGGGAGCCGTAACCAACGATCGTGACCTGCTTGCCCTTGATCAGGGAGAGGTCGGCGTCCTTATCGTAAAAAACCTTCATTTCTTGCCTTTCTGACAGAAGATGAGCAAATCAAGGGGCGACGCGAGATGCGTTTGATTCGCTGCGCCCCGAACATTAAACCTTCAATACCCGCTCGCCACGACCGACGCCGCAGATCCCGGAACGCACGGTTTCGAGGATCAGGGCCGGTTCGATCGCACCGACGAAGGAGTCGAGCTTGGCCTGGGTGCCGGTCAGCTCGATGACGTAGCTGGCGTCCGTCACGTCGATGATGCGCCCGCGGAAGATATCCGCCAGCCGCTTCATTTCCTCCCGGTCCTTGCCGGTCGCCCGCACCTTGATGAGCATCAGCTCACGTTCGATGTGGGCGGATTCGGATAGGTCAACCACCTTGACGATTTCAACCAGCTTGTTGAGCTGCTTGGTGATCTGCTCGACGATGTCGTCCGAACCGGAGGTGACGATCGTCATGCGGGAGAGGGAAGCATCCTCGGTGGGCGCCACCGTGAGGGATTCGATATTGTAACCCCGAGCGGAAAACAGGCCGGAGACGCGGGAAAGCGCACCGGATTCATTCTCGATGACAAGGGAGATGACGTGTCGCATAGTCTTGGTGTTAGGCAGTTGCATCAGCCCGCGCAGCCACTGGGCGTCGAGCAGGGTCGATGGATCGGGCTGCCGGCGTGAAGTCTTCACCACGGCCAGCCCGCCGTTATCAGAGATCCTCGGCCGACAGGATCATGTCGGTCAGGCCCTTGCCGCCCTGGACCATCGGATACACGTTTTCGGTCTGATCCACCTGGATGTCGAGGAAGACGAGATCGCTCTTGCGCTGGAAAGCCTCGCGCAGCGCGCCTTCCACGTCACCCGGCTTGTCCACGCGGATGCCCACGTGCCCGTAGGCCTCAGCCAGCCTGGCGAAGTCCGGTAGCGCGTTCATGTACGACTCGGAATAACGGTTGCCGTGGAAGATCTCCTGCCACTGGCGGACCATGCCGAGATACCGGTTGTTCAGCATCACCACCTTGATCGGCAGACGGAACTGCTTGCAGGTGGAGAGTTCCTGGATGTTCATCTGGATCGACGCCTCGCCGGTCACGCAGGCCACGGGCGAACCCGGGTGCGCGAGCTGGACGCCCATCGCGGCGGGCAGGCCGAAGCCCATCGTGCCAAGGCCGCCGGAGTTGATCCAGCGACGCGGCTTGTCGAACTTGTAGTACTGGGCCGCCCACATCTGGTGCTGGCCCACGTCGGACGTCACGAAGGCGTCGCCGCCGGTCACTTCCCACAGCTTCTGGATGACGAACTGCGGCTTGATGAGTTCTTCGCCCTGATTGAACTTCAGGCAGTCACGACGACGCCACTCCTCGATCTGCTTCCACCACACGCCCAGGGATTCCTGGTCGTTGGTCTCGGCACCGGCATCAAGCATGGCGAGCATCTCGCCGAGCACCTCACCCACGTCGCCGACGATGGGCACATCCACCTTCACGCGCTTGGAGATGGACGACGGATCAATGTCGATGTGGATGATCTTGCGGGGTTCGGACGCGAAGTGCGCCGGGCTGCCGATCACGCGGTCGTCGAAGCGGGCACCCACGGCCAGCAGCACGTCGCAGTAGTGCATGCCCATGTTGGCTTCGTAGTTGCCGTGCATTCCGAGCATGCCCACATACTGACGGTCGGTGGCGGGATAGCCGCCGAGGCCCATCAGGGTGTTGGTGCAGGGAAGGCCGAGCTTGCGCACCAGCGTGGTGAGCTTGTCCGCCGCGTTGCCGAGCACCACGCCGCCACCGGCATAGACCATCGGGCGCTTGGCTTCGAGCAGCAGCTGCAGGGCCTTCTTGATCTGCCCCTGATGCCCCTTGACGACGGGGTTGTAGGAGCGCATCGAGACCGTCTGCGGGTATTCGAACTCGCACTTCTGGGCGGTGATGTCCTTGGGGATATCAACCAGCACAGGGCCCGGGCGACCGGTCTTGGCGAGGTAGAACGCCTTCTTGATGGTGTCGGCGATCTCCCGCACGTCACGTACCAGGAAGTTGTGCTTCACGCACGGACGGGTGATGCCGACCGTATCCACTTCCTGGAAGGCATCCTGGCCGATGGCGCCCACGGGCACCTGACCGGAGATGATCACCAGCGGGATCGAGTCGCAGTAGGCCGTGGCGATGCCGGTCACGGCATTGGTGGCACCAGGCCCGGACGTCACCAGCGCAACACCGACCTTCTCGGTGGAGCGGGCGTAGCCGTCGGCAGCATGGATCGCGGCCTGCTCGTGACGCACGAGCACATGGCGAACCTTGTCCTGCTTGAACAACTCGTCGTAGATGTAGAGAACGGCCCCACCGGGATAACCGAAAAGATAATCAACCTTTTCTTCCTGGAGACACCTGATTACAATTTCCGCACCGGTCAATACCATCTATGCACCCGAAGCTGTCTCGGCAATGTAAAACGTCGAACCATACCGCCGAGGCAACGATTGGTCAAGGCACGCCATCGTGCACCGCGAATGAACTCAGCGCCTGCAGCCTTTGCGCCGACCACCGGCAGCGGCATACCAGCAGCGCACTTTCCCGACACCAGAGGATTTTCCCCTGCCCTCCCGCATCGAACTATCGGATTTCCTCGCGAGCGTCGAAAAACGGGCTTTCAAGCAGGCCCTGTTTGCCGTCCGTAACGAAGAATCGGCTCTCGACATCGTCCAGGACGCGATGATGAAGCTCGCCGAAAAATACGGCGACAAGCCCGTCGACGAGCTGCCGATGCTTTTCCAGCGCATCCTCCAGAACGTCATCCGCGACTACTACCGCCGCCAGAAGGTGCGCAGCCTGTGGACGACACTCCTGTCGGCCTTCTCGGGCCCCGAGGACGACGAGCACGACCCCCTCGAGACCATCGAATCCGCAGACGGCGAACACAAGAGCGAGTCGCCCCAGGCGCAGCTTGAACGACGCCAGACCCTTGGTGTCATAGAAAAGGAAATCGAAAAGCTTCCGCCACGTCAACGCGAAGCCTTCCTCATGCGTTACTGGGAAGAAATGGACATAGCCGAGACGGCAGCGGCAATGGGGTGTTCCGAAGGCAGCGTGAAAACGCACTGCTCACGGGCGACGCACACCCTTGCAGCTGCGCTTGCAGCAAAGGGCATCACGTTATGAATCAACACGATCTTCAGTTCCGGATCCGGCAACACCTGGACGCGTCCACGCGCGAACTCTCGCCGGATGTCACCAGCCGCCTGCAAAAAGCCCGCCACAAGGCGCTCGACAGACAGAAGGTTTCTGTCGGCGGTCTGAGCCTCGCGGGCGTCGGCAATCTGTTCTCCGAGTACATCGCACCACGGGGCCGCTCCGCTCTGGCGATGCTACTGATCATCCTCGCCGTCGTGGGCAGCGGTTTTCTCGGCGAGCTGCAGCGCACAGCCGAGATGGAGGAACTGGACAGCGCCCTCCTCGCAGACGACCTTCCCATTGACGCCTACCTGGATCGCGGATTCGACGCATGGGTTCAAAACGACTCGCCGGAGTGATCGCCGCGCTGGCGATCGCGTGCTCCACTTCGGCCCTCGCATCCCCGCCCCTGAAGGCACCATCCTGGAATGAACTGAGTGCCGACCAGCGGCGCACGCTGGCACCGCTCGCCAAGGAATGGAATGCCCTGTCCGACGAGCGCAAGCGCAAGTGGGCAGGGATTTCCGAGCGTTTCCCCGGCTACACGCCGGAGGAGCAGTCACGCCTCCAGGGCCGGATGGAAACCTGGTTTTCGCTGACACCTGAGCAGCGGGCCGTCGCCCGAGATCAATATCGCAACCTGCAGCGGATTCCGCCGGAGCAGCGCGAAGCCCTGCGCCAGAAGTGGAACACCTACAAGGATCTGCCCACCGAAGAGAAGCAGCGCTTCGAGGAGGCCGCCAAGATGCCGGCGGCCAAAATCGCCATTCCGAAGATCGGTGCGCCGCCCATCAAGCCGCTGACCGCACCGCCGCCACCGCGCCGGGCCGTCCCGAGGATCGCCATCAAGAAACCAGCCGTCGAAGCACCGGCTGCAGCCCCCGCCACGCCAGCAGCCATCGCAGCACCCACGCCCTCCTCCGCCCCCACCCTCGAAGCACCCGTGACTGCATCGGCTACCCCGGCCGTCAGCCCGTCGGCCAAACCCTGACCCCCATGCCCCAAACGAAAACGCGACCGACGGCGAACCCGTCGGCACGGCAACACGCCGAACTTGCAGGCATCCGCCGCCGCCTCGCAAGCATGCTGTACGAAAGCCTGCTGCTGCTCGGTGTGCTGGCACTCACCTTCATGGTCCCGCTGCTCATCCTGGGCGTCGGCACGAACTACACGCCCGAGGGCGGTTTTCTGTGGGCGTACATCTTCCTGGTGCTCGGCGGGTATTACCTGTGGTACTGGCGACGGGGTGGTCAGACCCTGGCGATGCAGACCTGGAAGCTGCGGATCGTTGATCTGGAGGGCAATCCGGTCACTACCGGGCAGGCTGCACTGCGCTATGTGCTGGCCTGGCCTTCCGTATGTTTTTTTGGCGCCGGCCTGATCTGGGCGCTGCTGGACCGGGATCGCCAATTTCTGCACGACCGCCTGGCCGGCACGCGCATCGTGCTGCTAACCAGCGCAACCTGATCAAGGCCGCGGAGCGTCAGCGGCGCTCAACCCACCACATCATCACGGCCGCGGCCAGCAGGAAGGTCACGCTGGGCGTGAGCGCGGCCACCGCCGGCACCCATCCGTTGATCACGCCCAAGTTCGAGAACAGGCCGTTGAGCAAGTGGAAGCCCACGCCGATCATGATCCCCGAGAACACTCGCAGGCTCACGCCGCCCATGCGCGTCTGCATGTAGCCGAACGGTAGCGCGAGCCCCATCATCACCAGCGCAGCAAAGGGGTAGGCGAGCTTCTTCCAGAGGGCGATCTCGTAACGCGTCGTGCGCTGGTTGTTCTCTTCCAGGTGGCGGATGTAGGAATACAGGGTTTCGACCGACATCCGCTCAGGCACTACCATCAGCACCGACAGCACGTCCGGCGTCAGTTCGGACTTCCAGAGCAGGCTAGGGAGCTTTTCGGTCTCGGTCCGGTCGGGCAGAAAACGGGTTTGAGCCACGTTGGTGAGACTCCAGCCGGTCTGATCATCGTAGACGCCCTTTTCGGCTTCACTGATCGAAAGCAGCACCGCGCGGTCGTCAAACTCGTAGAGACGGACACCCTGCAGCGTAGTATCCGGCAGCACATTGCGGACATTGACGAAACGGCGGCCATCACGAACCCACAGGCCCGTGCGCAGCTCCTGCGAAACCATGGAACGGGTTGCGGCCAGCCGCCACTGCTGGGCCGCACGCTCGGCGGGCGGCGCAAGGTACTCGCCGAAGATGAAGGTGATCACCACGAAGACGCTGCCAATCGACAGCAACCCAAGCAGGAAGCGCCGCGTCGATAGCCCGGAGGCCCGCAGCACGGTGATCTCGGAATGCCGGGCGAGGGTCGTCAGCGCATAAAGCGTGCCGATCAGCACCGCAATGGGCATCAGTTCATACACCCGGCCGGGCATGATCATCGCAACGTAGATTGCCGCGTGATGGAGCATGTAGCCGCCCTTGCCGATCTCGTCGAGTTCATTGACGAGATCGAAGAACGCAAACAGCCCCAGGAAAGCCAGCAGGACGAGGAACACCGCCGCGTAGATCTCGCGGCTCAGGTAGCGGATATAAACGGGAATCATCAGCGCCTCCGCCAGCGCGCAAATACGCTGATCCGCCGGTAGAACAGGATGGCCAGCACGCCCAGCATCGCCAGGTGGGGAATCCACAGCCCCACATCGAAGCGCAGGCGGCCCTGCCCGACCCAGGCCTGGCAGACACTCACCGCGTTGCTGTAAATCAGATAGACGAGCACCGCGAGGATCAGGTTGTTGGTCCGCCCGGCGCGGGGATTGACGAAAGAGAGCGGAATCGCCAGCAGCGACAGCATGACCGCCAGCACCGGCGTGCTGATCCGCGCCAGCAGTTCGCCACGGCTGCGGTCATCCGCGCTCTTGATGAGCGCCGGCAAAGCCAGCGTCTTGGGCTGTCGTGGCGCGGACTGCGCCTCCCTGGATTCCATCAGGATCTGATAGCGCTCGAACTCCATCACCCGATAGCTCGGCGTGCCCGGCGTGCCTTCGTAACGACGGCCGCGCTCGAGCACCACATAGCGATTGCCCGACGCGTCGACTTCGGTGTGACCTTCTGATGCCACCATCACGCCCAGCCGGCCGTTCTGCATGCTGCTGGCGAACACATTGCGAGCGCGACCTTCCTCGCCCGACAGCGCCTCGACGAAGAACACCCGCTCACCGCCAGACGACTCGCGGAACAGGCCGGGAGCCACCCGCGAGACGTCGTCGCGGTTACTGAGTTGTTCTTTGTATTCAACGCTCTTCTTCTGCGCCCAGGGCGCCACAAAGAGCGACAGCGCGGCGATCAGCACCACCACCGGCACCGCAAAGCGCAGCACCGGCCGCACCCACGCGGTGAGAGGCAGGCCGCTCGAAAACCACACGACCATCTCGGAATCCCGATACCAGCGGGAAAGTGTCATCAGCACGGCGATGAACACCGTGAGCGACAGCACCACTGGCATCTGGGCGACGGCGCCGAAGCCGATCAGCGCCAGCACGGCGTCGGCCGGCACGCGGCCGCCCGCGGCCTGCCCAAGCAGGCGGATGAGCACGGTGGAAATCAGGATGGCGAACAGCGCCACGAAAACCGCGACGGCGTTCTGGGTGAATTCGCGCTGGGCGGCTCGGAGAAAGATCATGCGGAGAAGGGGTCTTGCGTTGCCGGACAGCCGTTTTGACGTCCGCCAGGGTGCCGGCCATAATGGCGCGATGTCCCAATGACGCGTGTTTCCAAGGAGAAGCGGGTGGAATTTACCATAAAGGCCGGATCGCCGGAAAAACTCAAGAGCGGCTGCGTCGTTGTCGGCGTGTACGCCGGCGGCGATCTCACCGCATCCGCCAAGGCCCTCGACAAGGCTGCGGACGGCGCCATCACCGCCCTGCTCGCCCGCGGCGAACTCGACGACAAGGCCGGCGCCACGCTGATGCTCCACGACCTGCCCGGCGTGGCCGCACCCCGCGTGCTACTGGTGAGCCTCGGCAAGGCCGACGAGCTCACCGACAAAACCTACCGCGACGCCGTCAGCGCTGCCGCGAGGCAGCTCGCCGGCTCGGTGGCCGCCGATGCGGCGTTCTGCCTCGCCGAGGCCGAACTGCCCCACCGCGATCTCGTCTGGTGCATCGCCCAGGCTGCGCAGATCCTCGAAGACAGCACCTACCGCTGCGACGAACTCAAATCCAAGCGCGACGAATCGAAAAAGGGCGTGAAGAAGATCGCCTTCGTCGCCAAAGCCAAGGACACCGCCCCGCTCGAAGCCGCCCTGCGCCGTGGCAGCGCCATCGCCGGCGGCATGGCCCTCGCCAAGACCCTCGGCAACCTGCCGGGCAACGTGTGCACGCCCACCTACCTCGCCACCACCGCCCGCAAGCTCGCCAAGGATCACAAGATCAAGGTCGAGGTGCTCGAAAAAGGCGACATGGAAAAGCTCGGCATGGGCGCCCTGCTGTCGGTGGCCCGTGGCTCCCATGAGCCCCCCAAGTTCATCATCCTCAATTACAAGGGCGGCAAGGCCAAGGACAAGCCGGTGGTGCTTGTCGGCAAGGGCATCACCTTCGATACCGGCGGCATCTCCCTCAAGCCCGGCGAGGGCATGGACGAGATGAAGTACGACATGTGCGGCGCGGCCAGCGTGCTGGGCACCTTCAAGGCCATCGCGCAGATGGAGCTGCCCATCAACGTGGTCGGCCTCGTCCCGACCACCGAGAACATGCCCGGCGGCTCGGCCACCAAGCCCGGCGACATCGTCACGTCCATGTCGGGCCAGACCATCGAGGTGCTCAACACCGACGCCGAAGGCCGGCTGATCCTCTGCGACGCCCTCACCTACGCCGAGCGTTTCGACCCGGTCGCGGTGGTGGACGTCGCCACCCTCACCGGCGCCTGCATCATCGCCCTGGGCAACCTCACCTCGGGCCTGCTCGCCAACGACGACGCGCTCGCCGCCGAGCTGATTGCGAGCGGCCAGGCTGCCGGCGACAAGGCCTGGCAACTGCCCCTGTGGGACGAATACCAGGACATGCTCAAGAGCAACTTCGCCGACATCCCCAACATCGGCACCAAGGGCGCCGGCACGATCACCGCCGCGTGCTTCCTGGCCCGTTTCACCAAAGCCTACAAGTGGGCGCACCTGGACATCGCCGGCACCGCCTGGAAATCCGGTGCCGACAAGGGCGCCACCGGCCGCCCGGTGCCGCTGCTCACCCAGTTCCTGATCGACAGGGCCGGCGAGTAAGCCGCGGGACATGACCGACGTCCGCTTCTACCACAACGCCCCCGACCGCCTGCGCGTGGCCTGCGTGCTCACCGCCAAGGCGAGCGGCGGAGGGCGGCGGGTGTCGGTCTTCGCGCCGGACGGGAACATCGCCCGGCATTTCGACCAGATGCTCTGGAGCTTCCAGCCGCTCGCCTTCGTGCCCCACGTGGCGGCGGGCTCGCCGCTGGCCGCCGAAACGCCGGTGGTCATCGGCACCCGTCTCGAAGCCCTGCCCGACGACGACGTGCTCATCAACCTCGGCGACGACCTGCCTGACGGCTTCGAGCGCTTCTCGCTGGTCATCGAGGTTGTCGGCCCCAGCGATCCCGAACGCCAGGCGGCCCGCGGGCGCTTCCGGCGCTACAAGGAACAGGGCCATGCCCTCAGCGCCCACGATCTGAACCAACGGAGTGGCGAATGACTCCTCATCCCAAGACCGAACTCGAAATCCCCCTCGACGACGACGACGGCGAAGTCCTGATCGAAAAGGCCGCCCTGATGCACCGCCCCGACAGCTTCGTCGCCTCTGAGGACGACGACCTACCGGTGCTCACCGATGTGGTGGACGAGCGGATCGAGCCCTTCATCGGCGACGCCGATCCGATCGTCCTCGAGCCCGCCGATGACGGCCCTGCTATCGGCGAACCGGAGATGCTCGACGACACGCCGGTCATCGCCGCCGGCGCAGCGCTCCCGGACGACCTCGCCGAACGCCTGGTGGCCCTCGATACCGCCATCGCCCGTCATATCGAGAACTGGGTCGCCACCGAGCTACCCCAGCTCGTCTCCCGCGAGCTCGACGAGCTGGCCGCCCGCATCAGCGACAAGGCCGCCGCCCACCTGCGCGCCACCCTGCTTCCGGTCGTCTCCGCCGAGATCGCCGACACCCTCGATAACGATTCCGGGTTGTAATCCCTCGCCGCACGCCAAGTCGTGCCGCCGGGCGAGCGGCCCGCATCCGCTATAATCCGCGTTTTGCCTTCAAAGACAGCCCCCATGGAACTGGCCAAGAGTTTCGAGCCGGCGGAGATCGAACGCCGCTGGTATGAGCACTGGGAGTCGAGCGGCTATTTCGCCGCCGGCCTCGACCGTAGCAAGCCCGCCGACCAATCCTTCTGCATCCTGCTGCCGCCGCCCAACGTCACCGGCACCCTGCACATGGGTCACGGTTTCAACCAGACGATCATGGACGCGCTCACCCGCTACCATCGCATGCGCGGCTGGAACACCCTGTGGCAGCCGGGCACCGACCACGCCGGCATCGCCACCCAGATCGTCGTCGAACGCCAGCTGGACGCCCAGGGCATCTCCCGCCACGACCTCGGCCGCGAGAAATTCCTCGAGAAGGTCTGGGAGTGGAAGGAATACTCCGGCGGCACCATCACCCAGCAGATGCGCCGCATGGGCACCAGCCCCGACTGGTCGCGCGAGCGCTTCACGATGGATGCCGGCCTCAACAAGGTCGTCACCGAAACCTTCGTGCGCCTCTACAACGAAGGCCTGATCTACCGCGGCAAGCGGCTGGTCAACTGGGATCCGAAGCTCCACACCGCCGTCTCCGACCTGGAAGTCGTCCAGGAAGAAGAAGATGGCTTCATGTGGCACATCAACTACCCGTTTGCGGATGGCCCGATCGGTGATCTCACCGGCCTCACCGTCGCCACCACCCGTCCCGAAACCATGCTCGGCGACGTGGCCGTGATGGTCCACCCGGAAGACGAGCGCTACGCCCACCTGATCGGCAAGAGCGTCCGCCTGCCCCTGTGCGACCGCAACATCCCGATCATCGCCGACGACTACGTGGATCGCGAGTTCGGCACCGGCGTCGTCAAGGTCACGCCGGCCCACGACTTCAACGACTACGCCGTCGGCCAGCGCCACAATCTTCCGCAGATCAGCATCCTCACGCTGGATGCCAAGATCAACGAGCACGCCCCCGCCAAGTACCAGGGCCTCGACCGCTTCGACGCCCGCAAGGCCATCGTGGCAGACCTCGAAGCCGAAGGCGTCCTCGTCGACACCAAGCCCCACAAGCTGCAGGTGCCGCGCGGCGACCGCACCGGCGTCGTCATCGAACCGATGCTCACCGACCAGTGGTTCGTGGCCATGAGCAAGGCCGGCGCCGACGGCAAGTCGATCACCGAGAAGGCGCTCGAAGTCGTCTCCTCCGGCGAGATCGAGTTCGTGCCCGGCAACTGGGTCAACACCTACAACCAGTGGCTCAACAACATCCAGGACTGGTGCATCTCGCGTCAGCTGTGGTGGGGCCACCAGATTCCGGCGTGGTACGGCATCGACGGCGAATGCTTCGTTGCCCACTCTGAAGAAGAAGCCCGCGCCCTGGCCGACAAGGCCGGCTACCCCGGCCCGCTGACCCGCGATCCGGACGTGCTCGACACCTGGTATTCGTCCGCCCTGTGGCCGTTCTCGACCCTCGACTGGACCTCCGAATACCCGGCCAAGTCCAACGACGCGCTGGATCTCTACCTGCCGTCCACGGTGCTCGTCACCGGCTTCGACATCATCTTCTTCTGGGTGGCGCGCATGGTCATGATGACCAAGCACATCACCGGCAAGATCCCGTTCAAGCACGTGTACGTGCACGGCCTGATCCGCGACGCCGAAGGCGCCAAGATGTCCAAGTCGAAGGGCAACGTCCTCGACCCGATCGACCTGATCGACGGCATCGGCGTGGATGCGCTGGTCGCCAAGCGCACCACCGGCCTGATGAACCCCAAGCAGGCCGCCAGCATCGAGAAGAAGACCCGCAAGGAGTTCCCGGACGGCATCCCCGCCTTCGGCACCGACGCCCTGCGCTTCACCTTCGCCAGCCTCGCCAGCCCTGGCCGCGACATCAAGTTCGACATGAGCCGCTGCGAGGGTTACCGCAACTTCTGCAACAAGCTGTGGAACGCCACCCGCTTCGTGCTGATGAATGTCCAGGGCCACGACCTGGGCCTTGAGCACAAGCAGGACGGCCCCAGCTGCGGCGGCAACGGCCCGCTCGACTTCTCCTTCGCCGACCGCTGGATCGTCAGCCGTCTGCAACGCGTCGAGAAAGAAATCGAGGAGCTCTTCGCCGACTACCGCTTCGACCTCGTCTCCAAGACGATCTATGAATTCGTCTGGGACGAGTACTGCGACTGGTATCTCGAGCTCGCCAAGGTTCAGATCAACACCGGCAACGAAGCCCAGCAGCGTGGCACCCGCCGCACGCTGATCCGCGTGCTCGAGACGATCCTGCGCCTCGCCCACCCGCTGATCCCCTTCGTCACCGAAGAGCTGTGGCAGACCGTCGCCCCCCTCGCCGGCCGCAAGGACGTGGACAGCCTGTGTCTCGCCCGCTACCCGCAGGCCGACCTGGGTCGCTGCGACGAGAAGAGCGAAGCCGACGTGGCCGAGCTCAAGGGCCTCATCTACGCCTGCCGCAACCTGCGTGGCGAGATGAACATCTCCCCGGCCCAGCGCATGCCGCTGGTGGCCGCCGGCAACGGCGATCGCCTGCGCAAGTTCGCGCCCTACATCGCCGGCCTCGCCAAGCTCTCCGAAGTGCAGGTGGTGGACGAGATCAGCGGCGACGAACTCGCCCCGGTGGCCATCGTCGGCGAGCAGCGCCTGATGCTGAAGGTGGAGATCGACATCGCCGCCGAGCGCGAGCGTCTCTCGAAGGAGATCGCCCGCATCGAAGGCGAGATCGTCAAGGCCAACGCCAAGCTCGCCAACGAGAGCTTCGTTGCCCGCGCGCCGGCGGCCGTCGTCGCCCAGGAGAAGGAACGCCTGGCCGGCTTCAGCGCCACGCTCGAAAAGCTCAAGCCCCAGCTCGCCCGCCTCCCGGCGGCCTGACGAAGGCTGCACCAATAAAAAATGGCCACGCTGCTGCGTGGCCATTTTTTTAAGCGAGATCCGTGTCAGCCGGGCTTACTTGCGGCGCAGGAAGAACTCGTAGGCGTTATCCGGCAACTCGCTCTGGCCGATCAGTTCGTTCCCGGTCTGCTTGGCAAACGCCGCGAAGTCCTTCACCGAACCGGGATCGGTAGCCACGACCCGCAGAACCTGTGCCGCCTGCATTTCTGCGAGCGCTTTCTTGGCGCGCAAAATCGGTAAGGGGCAGTTCAGGCCGCGTGCATCCAGTTCCTTGTCAAAATCCATCTTACGACTCCAGCTTCATAGGACAATCCAGGCCGGATTTTAACCTGCTACGCACCCCAACCCGATAACAACGTCACGGCCGACCACACTCCGCCCAAAAGAATCCCGGACAGATTGTGAAATAATGACAACTCAAAATAACGTCATATACGAAGCGATACCCTGCATTGCGGCACCACATGCCTGATCAGGCACTGTATCGCTTCTCCCGACAAATTCAACGCTCTTCTTTCAAGGTATAGCAACGATGCGCTCAAACATGCTCCAAACGGTTCTCAACGACCTGAACGGCACCTCTGCGGACATCGAGGCCTCCGCCATCATCTCGTCCGACGGCCTGATGATGGCCGCCCTGCTCCCCAACACGGTGGACGAAGACCGCGTCGGCGCGATGAGTGCCGCGATGCTCTCCCTCGGCGACCGTACCGCCCGCGAACTGGCCCGTGGCTCCCTCGACCAGGTGCTCATCAAGGGTGAAAAGGGTTATGTCCTGATGGTCCAGGCCGGCGCCGATGCCGTGCTCACCGTCATGGCCAAGCCGAACGCCAAGCTGGGTCTGGTCTTCCTCGACGTGCGCCGCGCCGCCGACGCCATCGGCCGGATCCTCGGCTGATCGGAGGGCTGGCTGTGAAGGACATGGATCGCTCCCACGTGACCGGCGAAGCCACTGAATACACGCTGACGTTCGCCGACGGCTCCCAGCGGCGGGTTTTCGTCACGCCTGTCGAAACCCCCTACCCCCATGGCAAGCTGATCGTCTCGCGGACCGATACCGCGGGTGTCATCACCCAGTGCAATCAGTCCTTCGTTGACATGTCCGGCTACACCGAAGCCGAACTGATCGGCCAGCCCCATTGCATCCTGCGTCACCCGGACATGCCGGCTGCCGCGTTCGACGATCTCTGGAAGACCGTCCAGGCCGGGCGCCAATGGAACGGCTACGTCAAGAACCTGCGCAAGGATGGCGGCCACTACTGGGTGTATGCCACGGTAGTGCCCAATGTCCGTGATGGCAGGATCGTCGGTTTCACCTCGGTCCGGCGGGAACCCTCCCGCGAAAAGGTTCTCGCCGCAGAAGCCCAGTACCGGAACATGAACTGATCATGACATTCAATTTCACGATTAGCCCCAGCTTCCCCAACGAGCGCATTTCAGACTGGTACATCTTCAACACCTGGCAGCAACGCGCCCTGTCCCTGCCGATCCACCTGGAGCTCTATGACAGCTTCGGTGCCCAGCGCGCGGCGATCGCAGAAGGCAAGGTGGACATCATCTACGCCAACCCCTTCGACGCCTCGCTGCTGGTGCGCGAGAAGGGTTTCCGCGCCCTCGCCCGACCCCAGGGGCACCCGGACGAAATGGTCATCATCACCACCGCCGAAGGCCCCTTCCGCGAAATCCCCGATCTCCGGCCGGGCACCCGCGTCGCGTGCAGCGATGACCCCAGCGTCAACACCGTCGGCCGGATCCTCCTCGAGCCGGCCGATCTCACCACGGCCAACACCGTAGAGCACCGCCGGGAAACCTACATCCAGGTCGCCCGCGAGATCCTCCGCGGCGAAGCCGACGTGGGCTTCCTCCCGGTCGAAGCGTTCGAGGCCCTGTCGTCCATCGTGCGTCGTGACCTGCGCGTGCTGGTCACCAGCCAGCTGCACGTGATCCACCACGTTTTCCTGATCGGCCCGGCGCTGCTTCCCCATGCCGAACAGATCACGGACCTGCTCCTTTCCATGCACGAGAACGACAAGGGTCGCGGTATCCTCGAAGCCCTCGGAGCCCGTAGCTGGCAAGCCGTTCAGCACGAGGACGTGGAATTCATGATCGACATCATCTCGACACTGACCCAGTGAAGCTGTTCGTCACCGATCCGGAGAATCCGGAACGCATCCGCCGCCCCGCGCCGCCCGCTGTCTTCGGCCTGCCGGTCCGCACCCTGCGGATCGCATCCCGCTGGCGCTCGCCGGCCACCGGCGCCCTGCTGGCCGGCGAGATCGGGCGCAAGCCGGCCAACCTGCACCTGCACGTCCAGCGCATCTCCCTGTGGAGCAACCTGGGCGACACCGCCGCAACGGTGGCGGCCATCATCGACCTGTGGATCGTGCTCGGCACCTATGGTGCCGAGCTGCGGATGCGCATGCTGCGCGAGCACTACGACGCCCTCGAGGCGCACGATCTCGGTCTTTACCTGAGCGCGCGCATCGGCGACGGCCTCGACCGGCACGACCCCCGACTCGCCCTGCCAGGCGTCGTGCTCGCCCGCCCCGTGGAAGGTATCCGTTTTTTCCTGCAAGATTCCGTGACGCAGTCGGGGGTCGCCTCCTGATCCCGACCTCCACCCGCTTTACACCCCAATGAGCCGCCACTCCATCCTACCGGGCCAGCCCGTCACCGCCCTCTTCCTGCTCCACGTGGGCAGCATGGACGCCCGGCTGATCGGACTATCCGTCGAACGTCACTGGAAGCACACCGTACGTCTGGCGAACGAGCTGGAAAGCGCCCGGGTCGTGCTGGTTGATTGCGATCGCCCGGGCGTGGAAGCCGCATTCGAGAAGCTCTCGCCGCACCCCAGGATCGGCGTGGTCTGCTACGCCTTCCACCCCAAGGATCACGCCCAGCGTTTTCCGAACCGGGTCATCCTCGGCAAACCCCTCAACCTCGAGGCACTGCCGGGCATTCTTGCAAAAGCCGCCCATGACAGCGCCCGGGTCATCGCAGTTCCGCCGATGCGCCGCACCGCACCGCTCACCCAGCCGGCGCCGCCCACCATCCAGCCTGCCCCTGAAGTGCCACCGCCTCAGGTGCCCATGCTCACGCCGGCCGCGTCCGTGCCTGCACCGGTCACCCAGACCGCGCCTGCAGCCGCCCCCGGCGCACCGATGGCACCGCTACCCGAGACAATCGCGTCCGCCGCGCCGCCAGTCGAAACGCCGGGCTCCCTGGGACACGGCGTCCAGACCGACGATGAACGGGATCTGTGCGGTGTCCTCGAAGACCTCCCCGCGCACCCGGTCTATCCGCTGCCCGACAAGATCTTCTTCAACCCGGAAAACTACCTGATCGGCCACCTGCAACGGGCCCATGAACAGGCCTCGACCACCGGCCGGCCGCACCTGATCGCCGGTCTTCCCCGGCTCATCGGCGTACGCATCCAGCCTGCCTCGATCTGCGTCACCGATTTCCGGGACAACCAGCTGCGCCCGCTGTCGATGGCCCAGCTGCCCCAGACGACCGCGCGCATCGTCAGCGCCTCCACGCTGTCCCACATTTCCAACCACGGCACCACGTGGACGACCGAAGACTTCTTCTGGAACGTCGCGGCGTGGGCCGCACGTGGCCGGCTGCCGGACGGTACCGACCCCTACCAGCCGGTCCGGCTGCGGGCATGGCCGAACTTCACCAAGGTGTTCATGTCGCCTCACGCCCTGCGCATCGTCGCGCTGTGGGTGCGCACCTGGGCCAGCCCCATCGACATCGCCGCCAGGCTGGGGATTCCCCAGCGCTACGTGTTCTCGGTCTACGCGTCCGCCCGTTACGCCGGCCTCGTCGACCTCAAGCTTCCCCAGGCCGTGAGCGCCGAACGAGCCACGGCGCCGGCAGCCGGCACCCAGCCGGCGGCCAGCCAGCCCCAGCAGCAACAACGCCCTTCGATTTTGTCCCGAATTCTCAGGAAACTCCTCAATGCGGTCTGAACGCGCCCGCCACAACAAGATCATCTTCTCGGGCACCGTCGGCGCCGGCAAGAGCACGGCCATCGCCGCCCTCAGTGACATCCCGCCGGTCAGCACCGAAGCGATCGCCAGCGACGAGACAGCCAAGCTCAAGCGGACGACCACCGTCGCGATGGACTACGGCGTCCTCAATCTCCCCGACGGCGAGAAGGTCATGCTCTATGGCACGCCGGGGCAGGAGCGCTTCAGCTTCATGTGGGACATCCTCTCCGAGGGCGGAATCGGACTGGTGCTGCTCATCAACAACGCCAACCCTGACCCGCTGGCCGATCTCGAAGGCTATCTCAAGGCCTTCAAGGATTTCATCTCGAGCACTGCCGTCGCGATCGGCGTCACCCACATGGACAGCTCCGAAACGCCGAACCTCGAACACTACCGGGCCAAGCTCGCCGAGCTCGGGCATCGCCCCGTGCCGGCCATCTTCCGCGTCGATGCGCGCAGCCGTGACGACGTGGCCATGCTCGTCAAGGCCCTTCTCTACACCCTCAACCCCGGACTGATCGATGCTTGAGATTATCCCCGGCTCCTACCTCACCGTAACGCCATACGGTGCCTGGCGGGCCGTTGCCCGCGCCGATGACAGCATTGAACGGCGCGTCCTGCTGGCCATCCTCCGCGAAGCCATGAGCCCGGCCCTCAGCGCCGAGCTAGCCCGCACCTGGACCGGCGAGACCAGCACCGAAAGAGCCCTCACCCCGCTGCTCAAGCTCCAGGAAACGGCCTGTCTCGAAGCGTGGTCAACACCGCGCATGGCGCCGGTCGGCACGCTCGAATCCACCCTACCGCACCTGCTTGGCACCCTCAGCGACACCGGTCAGGCCGTGCTCGCCGACAACATGGGTTTCTGCCTCGCGATGGCCGGCTATCCCGGCGAAACCGGCGAAGCGCTGGCTGCCGTGGGCGCCGACATCCTCTCGGTCGCCGAACGCCAGTCAGCCGCGCTCTCCAAGCTCGGCGATCACCTGCTCGATGGCTGGGGCAACGTGGACGCCGCCGGCATCAGCGGCCTCAGCTTCTGGCCGATGCACATCGGCCGGACCCGCCTCGCGCTCACCGTCAGCGGGCGCCCGCGCTTCAACCAGAACACCTTCGCCGAACTGGTCTGGGCGCTCTACGTGCGCTACGGCACCATCTAGCCCTCAGCGCTGGCCGCGCGACTCACGCATCTCGCGCATCTGCTCGGCCAGCAGCGCCCGCACCTCCCGCAGGCGCGAATCCACCGCCGACTGCTCGAAGAAATCCCCGTCGCCGGCCGTCTGGGCCAGCGCAAACTGCTCGGCCGACGCCGCGTAGTTGCCCTGGATGGCGTACAGCTCACCGAGGGACCGGTGCTGCCCGAGCCGCTTGCCCAGGGCCGCCTCGGCCCGCGCGCGAAACTCCCACAGCGTCGCGTCGCCCGGTGTGGTGAGCAATTCGGCCTTCGCCGCCGCCAACGCCTCCGCCGATTTTCCCGAGCTGATCAACGCCTCGATCTCCCCGTACATCAACCGATGCGACTGGGGAAAGCGTGCCCGGGCCTCGTGAAACAGCCGCGCGGCGCCCGCCGGATCACCCTGCGCAAGTCGCAGGTCACCCTCCAGACCGTCGATCATCGCCGACAAGGCGTGGCGCTTGCGCAGTTCGGCCATCTCCCGCTCGGCATCCGCCAGCCGGCGGGTCTGGAGGTAAGCACGCACCAGGCCGTATTGGGCTGCCACCGATGGGTTGCTGCCCCGGGCGGCCGTCTCGAACTCGGCGATCACTTCCCGCGACGGCTGCTTGCCCACCTTGAGCTTGGCCCGCACCAGCTGGAAATCCAGCGAGTCCGGCACCTGTCGGTAGGGCATCTGGGCAACCCGGTTCTCCATCTCGGTGATCCGGTCGCTCGTCAGCGGGTGGGTGCGCATGTAGGCCGGCGCGTTGTTCTCGTAGAGCCGGGCATTCTTCTGCAGGCGCTCGAAGAACCCGACCATCCCGCGCACGTCGAAGCCCGCGGCAGCCAGATTCTGCACCCCGAGCCGGTCCGCCTCGTTTTCGAAATCCCGCGAATACGAAAGCTGGGTGCTCATCCCCGCCGCCATCCCCGCGGAGATCGCCGTCTGGCTCACCTGGGCGCTGGATTTGGCTGCCAGCACCGCCACCAGCAATGAAGCCAGCATCAGCATGCCGGTCTGGCCCTGCTTGCCGAGCATTCGCGCGATATGGCGCTGAGTCACGTGGGAGACCTCGTGGGCCAGCACGCCGGCCAGCTCCGATTCGCTCTGGGCCGCCAGGATCAGGCCGGTATGGACACCGATGTTGCCGCCGGGCATGGCAAAGGCGTTGAGGGTCGGATCATTCACCCCGAAGAACTGGAAAGGCAGCCCCGCGCCAGGGCCCGACGCCACCAGCCGGTCGCCCAGCCAGTTGAGGTAGTCTTCGACCTCGGCATCGCGCAGATAGGCGGCGTCCTTCCAGCGGATATCGCGCATGATCTGCGCACCCAGGCGCTGCTCGGCCAGCGGCGAGAGCTCGCTGGACGCAGAGTCGCCCAGATCAGGCAGATCGTGGGCGATGCCCCGGGGGATCATCACCACACACAGCAGAGCGGCAATCAGACGTTTTTTCACGATGCTATGATAACCGACCCCCTATTTTGGTTTCCCGCCTGATGAGCGACACCTTCACCCATTTCGACGCCCAGGGCCAGGCCCACATGGTGGATGTCTCTGCCAAATCCGAGACGCGCCGGGTCGCCCGTGCCGAAGGCCGGATCGTGATGCTGCCGTCCACGCTCGCCCGCATCCTCTCGGGCGACAACAAGAAGGGCGACGTGATCGGCATCGCCCGGATCGCCGCGATCCAGGGCGCCAAGCGCACCGCCGACCTGATCCCCCTGTGTCACCCGATCCCCCTGACCCGTGTCGCCGCCGACTTCACCGTCGAGGGCAATGACACCATCCGCTGCACCGTCACCGCCGAAACCGTCGGCCGCACCGGCGTCGAGATGGAAGCCCTCACCGCTGTGCAGGTGGGCCTGCTCACCATCTACGACATGTGCAAGGCCGTCGACCGCGGCATGACCATGGAAGGCATCCGCCTGCTCGAGAAGGAAGGCGGCAAGTCCGGCCATTGGAAGGCTGACGCAAAATGAGCGCCGGCCGCCGCAGCTTTCTCCAGGGTTTTGGTAACGCCGCGCTGCTCGCCGGACTGGTGGGTGCGGGTGTGCTGAAGCCGGGCCGAGCCCTCGCAGCCGACTTCAACCGCGCGGCCTTCGACAGCAAGAACCTCACCGACGCCCTGCGCCTGATCGGCGCCACCGGAGCCGAGGCCAGCCGCGACATTCTCCTCAAGGCCCCGGAGATCGCCGAGAACGGCGCCGCCGTGCCCATCGAGGTCATCAGCCAGATCCCGGGCACCACGCGCCTGTCTGTGCTGGTGGATAAAAACCCGTTTCCGCTGGCGCTGCAGTTCAACTTTGCGCCAGGCGCCACCCCGCGCTTTCAGGCCAAGCTGAAGATGGCCGAGAGCTCGCGCCTGCGTATCGTCGCCCTTGCTGGCGGCAAGCATTACACGGTGTTCCGCGAGGTGAAGGTCACCGTCGGCGGCTGCGGCGAATAGGAGTCGATACCATGCCCGATCCAATCAAGATCCGCGCCACCGTCAAGGGTGACGAAGGCGAAGTCCGGGTGCTGCTGCCGCACCCGATGGAATCCGGCCAGCGCCGCGACGCTGCCGGCCAGCTCATCCCAGCCCACTTCATCACCTCGCTCACCGTCAGCCTGAACGGCAAGCCGGTGATCGAGGGCGGCATTGGTACAGCTGTATCGACCAATCCGCTGTTCGCCTTCCAGCTTGCGGGCGTCAAGGTTGGCGACCGGCTCGGCGTGGCGTGGGTGGACAACAAGGGCCAGCGGGGCAGCGCGGAAGGCAGTTTCGCAGCAGGCTGAGTTGTAACCGGCGCGCGCAAGACAGCGCCCCGCCATCGGGACTAGAATGGCCCGCGCCTTGAAACAGGCCGCCTCCCTGACTACCGATGGCACGACCATGAGCCACGAAATCGAACTCAAGCTGACCCTGCCCCAGAAATCCCTCCCCGCCCTGCGCCGCCACCCGCTGATCGCCGAAGCCCCGCGCGATGGCCGCAGCGTCACCCTCGAAAACACCTACTTCGACACCCCCGAGCTCGAACTGCGCGAGCGCCGGATGGCCGTGCGCACCCGCAAGGCCGGCACCCGCTGGCTGCAGACGGTGAAGTGCGCGGCCGAGTCCATCGGCGGCCTCTCGTCCCGCCCCGAATGGGAGCAGCCCTACGTGGGCGGCGTGTTCGACTTCTCCGCCATCGACAACGCCGACGTGCGCAACCGGCTCGAGGATTACCACCCCCGCCTGGTACCGGTGTTCAGCACCCGCTTCAAGCGCGAGACCTGCATCCTCACGCCCCGCGAAGGCATCAAGGTGCTGGCGATGATCGACAACGGCAGCATCGAGGTGGGCGAACACAGCCGGCCCCTGTGCGAACTGGAGCTCGAGCTGGTCGAAGGTGATCCCCAGGCCCTCTACGCCATTGCGCTTGAGCTGGCCGAAACACTGCCCCTCACGCCCGAGAACGTCAGCAAGGCCGAGCGTGGCTACCGCCTGTTCTCCAACCACGCCCTGCGCCCCGCCAAGGCCCGGCCGTCGCGCCTCGCCGCCGAGCACTCGCCGGTGGACGCCTTCCGGATCATCGCCTTCGACTGCCTCTCCCTGTGGCAGACCAACGAATCCGGCGCCCGCGAGAGCGACAACCCCGAATTCATCCACCAGCTACGCGTGGCCCTGCGCCGCCTGCGCTCCGCGCTCCGGCTGTTCGGCCCGGCCCTGCCCCAGGTGTTTGTCGAGCGCTGGTCCCAGGGCCTCAAGGACGCCGCGGATGGCCTCGGTGCCGCCCGCGATCTGGACGTGATGCTGGCCGAAGTGCTTGGCCCGGTGGCTGAATCCGGGCTTGCCGACGAAGCCACGCAGCGCCTCATCGCGATGGCCGTCGATCGCCGCGATCGCGAGAAGGCCGCCGCCCGCGAGCAGCTCCTCGCCGCCAGCCACGGCCGCCAGATGCTGGCCTTGGCCGCCGATCTGATGGCCCTGCAGAGCGACTCGCTGGTCAAGTCGGCCAACCTCACCACCTTCGCCCGCCTGCAACTCACCCAGCTGCGCAAACGCGCCCGCAAGCGCTACGCCGCAGCCGCGACCGATCTGCACGCCGACAAGCTCCACGAGCTGCGCGTCTCCCTCAAGCGCCTGCGCTACGCCATCGAGTTCCTGCTGCCGCTGCTGCCCGAGAAAGCCACCGTCCGCTTCGCCAACGACCTGGCCGAAGCCCAGGAGATCCTCGGCTACCTCAACGACGAGACCGTCGCCCGCAACCGCCTGAAGGCCTGGGCCGGCAAGGATCCGGAGCTGCGCAGCGGCGCCGCCTTCGTCGCCGGCTGGCATGCCCCGCGCATCGCCCGGCTGCGCAAGAGCGTGCTGCCGTCCCTCGAAGACATCCTGTGGGGCAAGGCCCCGTGGCGGCGATGATGGGTTCATCAGGGCGTAACCTGGACATCGCAGACTTGTCGGCTAATTCAAAGAACGAGGAGACGACAAGAATGGATCTGTTGCTGTGGCGTCACGCAGAAGCCGTGGACGGCGTGCCCGACAGCACCCGCGAACTCACCGAGCGGGGCGTCCGCCAGGCTCACAAGGTGGCCGAATGGCTGGAGAGCCGTCGCCCCAAGAAGCTGCGCGTGCTGGTGAGCCCGACCACCCGCACCCGCCAGACCGCCAGCGCCTTCACCAACAACTTCGAGATCGTGCCGGCCCTCGGCCCGGGCAACGACATCTCGGCGATCCTCGCCGCCTGCGGCTGGCCCGACGCCGGCGGTTCGGTGCTGGTCGTCGGCCATCAGCCCGAGCTTGGCCGCCTGGCCGCCCTGCTGCTGTCCGGCCAGGAGGCCGACTGGACGATCAAGAAAGGCGCCCTGTGGTGGTTCACCAACCGGGTGCGCGAAGGCGAAACCCAGACCGTGCTGCGCACCGTGATGCCTGCCGATCTGGTCTGATCCCGTGACGCCCAAAACAAAAAAGCCACCCGAAGGTGGCTTTTTTGTTGCCGTGAAGGCCGCCGGTCAGACCGACATCGCCTTCACGTGCTGGATCACCTCGGCGATGGCCTGCTGGGCAGAGCCGTACAGCAGCCGGGTGTTGTCCTTGTAGAACAGGGCGTTCTCGATACCGGAGTAGCCCGTGCCCTTGCCGCGCTTCACGACAATCACGTTCTGGGCGAGATCGGCGTTGAGGATCGGCATGCCGTAGATCGGGCTGGACTTGTCGGTGCGCGCCGACGGGTTCACCACGTCGTTCGCGCCGATCACCAGGGCCACGTCGGCCTGGGCGAAATCGGCGTTGATTTCCTCCAGGTCGAAGATCTTCTCGTAGGGCACGCCGGCCTCGGCCAGCAGCACGTTCATGTGGCCCGGCATTCGACCCGCGACGGGGTGGATCGCGAAGCTCACCTCGACGCCGGCTTCCTCAAGCAGCTCGGTCATTTCCCACACCTTGTGCTGGGCACCGGCCACCGCCATGCCGTAGCCCGGCACGATGATGACCTTGCTGGCGTAGCGCATCATGGCCGCCGCATCCATCGCGCCGACTTCCTTCTGCTCGCCCTCGACCGCCTCGCCACCGCCGGCCGCAGCCATCGGCACGAAGAGGATGTTGGAGATCGGGCGGTTCATCGCCTTGGCCATCAGCTGGGTGAGCAGCGTGCCGGCCGCGCCGACGACGATACCGGCGATGATCAGCGCCGGGATGCCCATCACGAAGCCTTCGAAGCCCACGGCCAGACCAGTGAAGGCGTTGAACAGCGAGATCACCACCGGCATGTCGGCGCCGCCGATCGGCAGCGTGATGATTACGCCGAGCACCAGCGCCAGGATGAAGAACGCGCCCACCAGCATCGGGTCGATGGCCGGAGCGATCACGATCGCCGCGCCCAGGCCCAGGGTTGCCAGGGCCAGGACGACGTTCACCGCGTTCTGGGCCGGCAGCCGGAAGGCCTTCTTCATCACGCCCTGGAGCTTCGCCCAGGCGATCACGGAACCGGAGAACGACACCGCACCGATCAGCGCGCCCAGCGTGGCCAGCAGCGTGACCACGGTGCCGTGCATCTCGCCGCGGGCAAACTCGACCGCCGCGATGGCTGCCGCAGCACCGCCGCCCATGCCGTTGTAGATCGCCACCATCTGCGGCATGTCGGTCATCGCGACCTTCTTGCCGGAGATCCAGGCCAGCGCACCGCCGATGGCGATGGCGATGACCATCAGGGCGAAGTTGTTCATGCCCGGGGTGAGGAAGGTGACCACCGTGGCGAGCACCATGCCGACGCCCGCCCAGATGATCCCCTTGCGCGCCGAAACCGGCGAGCTCATGCCCTTCAAACCGAGGATGAAGAGCACCGCGGCCACAAAGTAGCTCGCGTCAATCAGCCACTTGATCGCCATCAGTTCTTCTCCTTCGACTTGAACATGGCGAGCATGCGCTCGGTCACCACGTAACCGCCGGCCGCGTTGGCAGCGCCCAGCAGCACGGCCACGAAACCGATGGCTTGTTCGAGCGGGGTCTCGGCCTGGCCGAGGGCGATCATGCCGCCCACCAGCACCACGCCGTGCACGAAGTTGGAACCCGACATCAGCGGGGTGTGCAGGATCACCGGCACACGGGAAATGACCTCGTAACCCGTGAAGGCGGCGAGCATGAAGATATAGAGTGCGACAAATCCGTCCATGATCGTCTCCCGGTTACAGGCCAAGGGCCTGCTTGACGCCGGCGTGGCGCACTTCGCCCGCGTGGGTCAGGCAGGCGCCCGCCAGCACCTCGTCTTCCCAGTCCAGGGCCAGGGCCCCGTCCTTGATGAAAGGCGAGATGAAGTTGAAGAGGTTCTTGGCGTACATCTCGGAGGCATGCACCGGCATGCGGCTCGGGATGTTGGTCGGGCCGATGATCAGGGTTTCGCCAACCCAGGTCTTCTCGCCCGCCATGGTGCCAGCCACGTTGCCGCCGGTCTCGGCCGCCATGTCGACGACCACCGAACCCGGCTTCATGCGCGCCACCATCTCGGCGGAGACGATGACCGGCGCCTTCTTGCCCGGGATGGCCGCAGTGGTGATCAGCGCGTCGCACTCGGCGATCGCCTTGCCGAGCTTCTCGGCCTGCTGACGCTTTTCGTCGTCGGTGAGCTCACGGGCGTAGCCGCCGGTGCCGGCAGCCGACACGCCGGTGTCAACAAACTTTGCACCCAGCGACTCGATCTGCTCTTTGGTTTCCGGCCGCACGTCGTAGCCCGAGACCATCGCGCCCAGCCGCTTGGCGGTGGCGATCGCCTGCAGGCCCGCCACACCGGCGCCGATCACCAGCACCTTGGCCGGACGGATCGTGCCGGCGGCGTAGGTGAGCATCGGGAAGAACTTGGGCGAATGATCGGCAGCGATCAGGGCGCACTCGTAACCGGCGACCGCGGCCTGGCTCGAGAGCACGTCCATGCTCTGCGCACGGCTGATACGGGGCAACAGTTCCAAAGCGAAACAGGTGATCCCTTTTTGGCGCAACAGTTCGATGCGCTCCTTGCTGGACCACGGCTGCTGCAGCCCGACCAGTACCGAACCGGGCTTGAGCTCGTTCAGGTCATCCATGCTGAGCGGCTGGACCTGCAGCACGACGTCGGCCTTCTTGAGCACCGACGAGGCATCCGCCACCAGCTCGGCCGCGCCGTAATCCTCGTCGCGGTAGTACGCCGATGCGCCGGCACCCGCCTGGAGCAGCAGCGCCGCCCCAAGCCCCTGATACTTTTTGGCCACGTCCGGAACCAGCGCGACACGGCGCTCGCCCGGCGTAAACTCTTTGGTCACACCGATGACCAGAGGCATGGAACCTCCTTATAAGAATTGTTAGGTTTCTGCTATCGTCGTGAGAGGGAATCGACAACGACGGCACACGCTGTTCTACCGTGAAACACCCCAGCCAACCCTGAAAAATCGGGAAAATCACCGGATTCTCGTTAAAGAAGTCGCAATTTTCGGCCATTGAGCAAGATCACGATGAGAAAGTCTAACAAGAAACGTGCCCGCCCAACCCGTAAGTTAGGGTTACCCCCAGGGTCCCTTGTCCATATTGGCGAGATCAAGACCGAAAAGCCCAGCATCACGCTCATCGAGTACGACTCCCACGGCATCACCGAGACCCGTTTCGAGGACATCGAGCTATCCCGAGCCCATCACGCCACCCGCGAGAAGATGTGGCTGAACGTGTACGGCCTGCACGACCCCGCCGTGATGGCCGAGATCGGTCGCCGCTTCAAGCTGCACCCGCTCGTCCAGGAGGACATCCTCAACACCCAGCAGCGCCCCAAGAGCGACGAATACGCCGATTACCTCTTCATCGTCGGCCGCTGCTTCGACTTCGACGCCGAATCCCGCAGCCTGAATTCCGACCAGGTGAGCATCGTTCTCGGGCGCAACTTCGTGCTCACCTTCCAGGAGCGGGCCACCGGCGCCTTCGAGTCCGTCCGGGAGCGCCTGCGCGCCGAGCACGGCGCCATGCGCGCCCACGGCACCGACTACCTCGCCTACGCCATCCTCGACACGCTGGTGGACCGCTATTTCGTGATGCTCGACAACCTGAGCGACATGGCCGAAGACCTCGAGGACGCCGCGCTAACCCGCCCCACCCCGGCGCTCCTTGCCGAGATCAACCGGGTCAAGCACGAGGCGCTGACGCTGCGCCGGGCCGTCTGGCCGCTGCGGGAGATCCTCAACACCCTGGCCCGGGCCGACAACGGCTTTTTCAGCGCAGATACCCGGCTCTATCTCCGCGACATCTACGACCACACCGTGCACGTGCTCGAATCGCTCGAATCGGTCCGGGATCTCCTCGCCGACCTGCTGGACATCTATCTCTCCAGCGTCAGCAACCGGCTCAACACCGAAGTGCGCATCCTCACCGTGCTCACCACGCTCTTCATGCCCGCCACACTGATCGCCGGCATCTTCGGGATGAACTTCCACGAGATGCCGTTTCTGGACCAGCCCGACGGCTTCTGGATTGCGCTCAGCATGATGGTGGGGGCTGCGGCGCTGATGGCCGCATCGTTCTGGCGCCGCAACTGGCTGAGAACCCGCTGACGCCCGGCGCGCATCCACCGCCACAAGAGGAAAAGGGGCCAACGGCCCCTTTCATCACCCGCCCAGCCGGGGGAAATCACCGCGCGCCGGCGGCTTCTGGACAACCTCGACCAGCTTGACGATGGCCAGCGAGATGTTGTCGCCGCCGCCCTTTGCCCGCTGGCGGGCCAGCTCGATCAGCGTCGAGGCGGCATCCCGCGGGGATTGGGAATCGAGGATCTGGCCCATCTCGTCTTCCGGGATGTAGGCCCACAGGCCATCCGAGCACAGCAGGAAGGCGTCGCCCCCCACCAGCGGCGAGGCGTGGCCGATATCGACCCGCGGCTCACGCTCGGAACCCAGGCACGACAGCAGCACGTTGCGGTTCGGGTGACGGAGCGCGCCGTCGGCGTCGAGCCGGCCCTTGCGGACGAGCTCTTCGACCAGGGAATGGTCGACGCTGCGCGTGACCAGGGTGCCGCGACGAAAATGGTAGAAACGGGAATCGCCGCAATGGGCCCAGTCGGCCCGGTCGGGCTGCATCATGAAGACCACCGCGGTACTGTGGGGGTCCTGCTCGCTGGTGAAACGGGTCAGCTTGATGACGATGTGGGCTTCATCGATGATGCTGCGCAGCAGATCGGGGGCGCTTTCGGAGGCCGGCGCGTAGGCCTCGAAATTCTGCTTGGCCTTCAGCACCACCTGTTCGGCCGCCATGGCGCCACCGGAATGCCCGCCCATGCCGTCGGCCAGCACGGCCATCAGCGTGCCCTTGCGGGTGGGATGGGCAAAGACGGCCGCCCGATCCTGCTGCTCGGTACGGTCGCCCGTATGCTTCGCCACGCAGGCTTCGGCCTGGTAGCGCTTCTTGGAGCTCACCGAATCGGGAGCGGAAAGGGACGATAGCGTTGGATTCAGCATGTAACTCGAACGATCAGCACGAGACGAACATCATCGACACCACACCACACGTCCGCGCATCGACACGGCTCGGGTGGATGGACGACCAAAACCGAGCAAACAAGACTCCGCACTGACTCACAAGATCACTCAGCCCAACAGGCAAACAACTGACATTCACGAAGTTTAACCGTTTATCTCTTTAGTAATAAAGACGACGTTTCGCTTTCAGCCCAGCGGTGTGACTTTTTCATCGATCAATTCAATCCAATGTCGTATGGGCAGCGAGGCCGCCGACGACAGATGCTCGATGCAGCCGACATTGGCGGAAACTATGCAGTCGGCACCGTATTCTTGCAAGGCTGACACCTTCCCGTCACGTAGTTCACTGGCCAATTTGGGTTGAAGCAGCGAATACGTGCCCGCCGACCCGCAGCACAAATGAGAATCCCGCACCGGCACGAGCTCGAAGCCTGCTGCGGAAAGCAGACTTTCGACCACGCCGCGGACCTTCAAACCGTGTTGCAAACTGCATGGCGCGTGAAAGGCCAGCCGGCGAGCCTCGCCCGACGTGCGCGATGACGCTAGCAGGGGCGTCAGCGACTTCATCTCGGCGGCGAGCACCTCGGCCACATCGCGGCTCATCGCTGCCACCTTTTCGGCCCTGGCGGCGTACGCCGGATCATGCCTGAGCAGGTGGCCGTATTCCTTCACCTGCACGCCGCACCCCGACGCGGTGACGACGATCGCCTCGACCTGGCCGGACTCGATGGCCGGCCACCAGGCGTCGATGTTCCGTCGCGCATCGTCTAGCCCGCCGGCCTGATCGTGGAGGTGGTAGCGGACGGCGCCGCAGCACCCGGCCCGCTCCGCCTCGACCAGCGAAATCCCCAGCCGGTCGAGCACCCGGGCGGTGGCGGCGTTGATCACCGGGCGCATGGACGGCTGAACGCAACCGGCCAGCGCGATCATCCGTCGGGCGTGGCGCGGCGCCGGCCACGGGCCCGCCGCCTGGGCGGCCGGAACCTTCTCGGCGATCACCCGCGGCAGCAGCGGCTTGAACATCCGCCCAAGGCCCAGCGCCGAACCGAACAGGCCGGTGTTGGGCACGAACTCCCGCAGCGCGGCGCGCTTCAGCTTGTCGGCGCCGGTGCGCGGTACCTGCTGCTCGACGATGTGCCGCCCGATGTCGGCCAGCCGGCCGTACTGCACGCCGGAGGGGCAGGTCGTCTCGCAGGATCGACAGGTCAGGCAGCGATCCAGGTGCAGGCGGGTCTTCTCGGTGGCACGTTCGCCTTCGAGCACCTGCTTGATGAGGTAGATGCGCCCCCGCGGGCCATCCAGCTCGTCGCCCAGCAGCTGATAGGTCGGGCAGGTGGCGGTGCAGAACCCGCAGTGCACGCACTTGCGCAGGATCTCCTCGGCCTCGCGGCCTTCGGGCGTGTCGCGGATGAAATCGGCGAGATGGGTCTGCATCGCTCAGAACTCCGGATAAAGGCGACCGGGGTTGAAGATCCCTGCCGGGTCGAAGGCCTGCTTGAGCTTGCGCTGCAAGGCCTGCATCGGCGCGGGCAGCGGGTGGAAGACATCGCTGCGTCCCGCGCCGCCGCGAAACAGCGTGGCGTGACCGCCGAGCGCGGCCGCGCGGGCACGGATTTCCGCCCCCGACGCATCCGAGCGCAGCCAGCGCTGGGCGCCACCCCACTCCACGAGTTGCTCGCCGGGCAGCGCCACGGCCAGCGCGTCGCTCGGCACCGACAGCCGCCACAAGGGCAGCGCGCCCGCAAAAAAATCGCTCCGCTGATCCCGCAGGCTGCGCCACAGGTCATCCGCAGCGGCATCCGCCAGCCGCTCGCCGCCAAGACGCGCAACGGCCGCATCCACCGCCGCGCCCGCGCCGGAAAGCCGCAGATGCAGCACGCCACTCCGCCACACGCTGGCCGACACCGGCAGCGGCTGACCGGCCCACACGTTGAGCTGATGCAGCGCCGTCGCTTCGTCCAGCTCGAAGCGCAGGGTGGCCTCGGCCACCGGCCGGGGCAGCACCTTCAGCGACACCTCGGCGATCAGCCCCAGCGTGCCGAGGCTGCCCGCCAGAAAACGCGAGACGTCGTAGCCCGCCACGTTCTTCATCACCTCGCCGCCAAAGCGCAGCACGTCGCCACGCCCGTCGATGAGGGTGGCGCCGAGCACGAAATCGCGCACACCGCCCACCGCCGCACGGCGCGGCCCGGCTAGCCCCGCCGCCACGCAGCCGCACACCGTGCCGCCTTCGGCAAAATGCGGCGGTTCGAAGGCCAGCATCTGGTTCTCGGCTGCCAGCGCAACCTCCAGCTCGGCCAGCGGCGTGCCGGCACGCACCGTCACCACCAGTTCGCTCGGTGCGTAGTTGACGATGCCCTGATGGTCACCCACCGGCAGCGGCTCGCCTACCTCGGGCCCGCCGTAAAACGCCTTGGTGCCCCCCCCGCGGATGCACAACGGCTGGCCCTTGGCCGCCGCCGCGCGGATGCGCTCACTCCAGCTTTGAATCAGCTCGCTCACGCTCGCCTTCCTCCTTCTTGCGCCGCTCGGCCAGCCGGCCCGCGGTGCGCAGCCCCATCCAGGTGCCGATCAGCGACAGCACCGGAACGGCAACAAACAAAAACTGCAGCCATCCTTCAGGAATCGTTCCCATCAGAAGCGCGGCAGGTCGGGATGAGCCTGGGCCACGTTCGCCCCCATCCGCTCGCGGCCGTATTCGGCGCAGCGGTTGAGGGTCGGAATGGCCTTGCCCGGGTTGAGCAGCCCCTGCGGGTCAAACGCCGCCTTCACGCGGTGGAAGGCGTTAATCGCCGGGGTGGCGAACTGGCTGCACATCTGGTTGATCTTCTCGATGCCCACGCCGTGCTCGCCGGTGATCGTGCCGCCCAGCGCCACCGAGAGTTCCAGGATCTCCGCCCCAAAGGCTTCGGCCGTGTGCTGGTCGCCGGGTTTGTTGGCGTCGAAGAGGATCAGCGGATGCAGGTTGCCGTCGCCCGCATGAAAGACGTTGATGCAGCGCATCGAATACTTCTTTTCCATCTGCTGGATGGCCTTCAGCATCTCGCCCAGGCGCTTGCGCGGGATGGTGCCGTCCATGCAGTAATAATCCGGCGAGATGCGCCCCGCCGCCGGAAACGCCGCCTTGCGCCCGGCCCAGAAGCGCAGCCGCTCGGCCTCGTCCCGGGACACGCGCACCTCGGTGGCACCGCTGGCTTCGAGGATTGCGCGCACCCGCGCGATCTCTTCGGCCACTTCCTCCGGCGTACCGTCGGATTCGCACAGCAGGATCGCCTCGGCATCGAGCGGGTAGCCGGCGTGCACGAACTCCTCCACCGCCGCCGTGGCCGGCTGGTCCATCATCTCCAGCCCCGCCGGGATGATGCCCGCCGCGATCACTGCCGCCACTGCGTCACCGGCCTTCACCACGTCGTCAAAGGCCGCCAGCACGCACTGGGCGAGTTGCGGCTTGGGGGTGAGCTTGACGGTCACCTCGGTGACCACCGCCAGCATGCCTTCCGACCCTGTGACCAGCGGCAGCAGGTCGTAGCCCGGCGTATCCAGCGCCAGGCTGCCGAACTCGACGATCTCGCCGGCGATGGTCACGCCGCGGACCTTGAGCAGGTTGTGGATCGTCAGGCCGTACTTGAGGCAATGCACGCCGCCCGAGTTCTCGGCCACGTTGCCGCCGATGGTGCAGGCGATCTGCGACGACGGATCGGGCGCGTAATACAGGCCGAAGGGGGCAGCGGCTTCCGAGATCGCCAGATTGCGTACGCCGGGCTGCACCACCGCGCGGCGGGCGTGGGCATCAATCTTGACGATCTTCTTGAAGCGCGCCAGCGACAGCACCAGCCCGAACTTGTGCGGCTGCGCCCCGCCGGAAAGCCCGGTGCCCGCGCCCCGCGCCACCACCGGCACGCCCTGGGCGGCGCAGACCTTCAAAATCCTTGTCCACCATTGAGAAGTCGCGCTCGGCGACGCTGAAATCGGGTAGATCGGCCGGGTCGCCCATCAGGTCTCCTCCTCGTTGTTCGGTCCGCTCACGCCGGGCGACAGCATCACGCCCAGGCGCCCTGCCGCGCTCACGATATGCCTTTCGGCCGCCGCCCGGGCCGCCATGGGGTCGCCCGCCGCGATGGCCTCGAACAGCGCGCGATGTTCATTCTGGGACGCCTGGGCCAGCCCGCCATCCAGGCCGCCGCGGCTCCAGGTGGGCTGGCGGGAGCTAGAGAATTCCAGGCTCACGAATTCGATGAAACGGTGGATCAGCGGGTTGCCGCTCGCAGCCGCCACGGCGCAGTGAAAGGCGTCATCGGCACCGGCCCCGTCTGCTGCATCGGTCACGTCGCCGATGGCGGCGTCCATGGCCGCCAGCGCCGCGCCGATCTGCGCGAGGCGCTCGGGCGTGTGGCGCACCGCGGCCCGCTCGGCCGCCGCGGCCTCGACGATCAGGCGCAGCTCGAAGACATCCCGCGCGTCCTGCGCCACCGTGGTCTGCCCGCTGTTCATCCGGAAGGCCGCCGCGCCCGGGTGGGCCGTGACGAAAACCCCCGCCCCCTGCCGGCTTTCCACCAACCCTTCGGCCTTGAGGCGGGCCACCGCCTCACGCACCACGGCCCGGCTCACCGCAAACTGAGCACCCAGCTGGGCCTCGGTCGGCAAACGCTCGCCGGGGTTCAGCGCGCCGCTGCGGATGCGCTTCTCGAGCGCAGCGCCCACCTCGTCAGAAAGACGATGGGGACGGGCGATCTGGCGGAAGCGGGTGACGGCCATTGGTCTACTTGTCTGACAAGTTTGCGTGAGTCTAAGACGCATGGCGCAGGAGCGCAATGCTCGAAAAACGGGCATGGCAACCCCTCGTTCCGGCCGCGTGGCGATGCGGCGCCTTGACCCATTGGCGCGAGGTTTTTCCCGCCCCCCACGATTTTCAATACTTGCTCCCGATCAATTTGTTGCGACTGATTCCCATTTAGATTCGCATTCCTCAGCCGCCGGGGCCACCGAGCCTCCTTGGCATTCCATCTCCGTCTTCCAGGAATCATGACGATGAACCCAAGCCGCACGCTCTTCTCCGCCCTGGCCCTCACCGCCGCAGTGTCCTCCCAAGCCCTTGCCCTCGAATACCCGATCGGCGTGCCCCAGCAGCGGGCCGGCATGGAGATCGCGGCGGTTTACCTGCAGCCCGTGGAGATGGAGCCGGACGGCATGATGAAGAAGGCCGCCGACTCCGACATCCACATCGAGGCCGACATCCACGCGCTGGCCAACAACCCCAACGGCTTCGAGGAAGGCGCGTGGATTCCCTACCTGCTGGTCAAGTTCGAAGTTTCCAAGATCGGCGGCGATTACAAGGTGTCCGGCGATTTCATGCCGATGGTCGCCAACGATGGCCCTCACTACGGCGACAACATCAAGCTCGCCGGCCCCGGCAAATACCGGGTGAAGTACACCGTGCTGCCGCCCTCGGCCAACCCGCACAGCCACTTTGGCCGCCACACCGACCGCAGCACCGGCGTGCGCCCGTGGTTCAAGCCCATCGAGGTGGAGTACGAATTCACCTACGTCGGCATCGGCAAGAAGGGCGGGTACTGAGCATGCGCGCCGTCACGCTGACCGCCGCGCTGCTCGCCGCGGGCGTCGCCACGCCCGGGCTGGCCGGCCCAACCGAAGCGGCGCTGCTCGAAAAGCTCGCCGCCCGCCTCGAACGGCTGGAAGCCCGCAACGTCGAACTGGAAAAGGAAGTGAAGGTGCTCAAGGGCGAGAGCGCCGCCGTCGCCCAGGGCCTCGACAGCCCGCGCCTGTCCGAAAACGAGCCCGAGCTCACGGTACGCCTGAAGGCCGTCGAGAAGGACGCCCTCGAGATGAAGAAGGCGGCGCGCATCGCCGAATCGCTCGAGGGCATCAAGGTCGGCGCCGCGCTTGCCACGGTCGGCCAGCACGCCGCGGGCCTGCCGGGCCAGTTGGATGGCGGCACCAGCCAGCTCAACTACCGCGCCGACGTGTCGGTGGAGCTGCCGCTGCAGGCGGTCGGCGACATCGAGCACAAGCTTTTCGCCCACCTGCGCATGGGCCAGGGGCTGGGGCTCAACGCCGCGTTCTCCAACCTGCAGCACTTCGCCAACACGCCCAACGCGCTGGCCTTCCGCGCGTCGGGGGCGAGCCCGGACGACTCGGTCACGATCCTCGGCCAGGCCTGGTATCAGGCCGCCATTCCCCTGCCCTTCCTGGGCTTCAAGCCCTACTCGCGGGAGACCCTGGAGCTGACCTTCGGCAAGATGGACATCTTCGGTTTCTTCGACCAGAACGGCGGCGCGGGCGACGAATCCCGCCAGTTCCTCAACTCGGTCTTCGTGCATAACCCGCTGCTCGACGCCGGCCGCGAGGTGGGCGTGGACGCCAACGGCTTCCAGCCGGGTTTCGTCGCGTCCTACCTCAACTACATGGACAAGGCCCGTCCGTGGCGGCTGTCGGCAGGCGTATTCGGTGCGGGCGAACGGGGCGCCAACTACCAGCGCAGCCTGTCGTCGCCGCTCCTGATGGTCCAGGCCGAAAAGCAGCTCAAGCTCTTCGGCGGCCTCACCGGCACCTATCGCATTTACGGCTGGAACCGCAGCGAGGGCATCGACTTCGATGGCAGCGTGCATCGCCACCGGGGCTTCGGCATCTCGGCCGACCAGCGCGTCGGTGACGGCGTGCGGCTCTTCGCCCGCTACGGCCGGCTGGTGCATGGCGAACTGCCCTTCAACCAGGCTGCCACCCTCGGTGCGGAGATCTCGGGCCTCTACTGGAGCCGCGGCGCCGACGCGATCGGCATCGCCGGCGCGTGGCTGCAGGCCGGCCAGGCCTATCGCCAGAGCCCGACCACCGCCTGGCTCGACGACCAGCAGACACAGGTGGCCTACACCTTCCTGCCCCAGGGCGCCGAGAAGCTGATGGAGATCTACTACCGCTACCGCCTGTCGCCGCAGTTCGAGCTGTCGCCCGACTTCCAGTACGTCACCCAGGGCGGCGGCAACGCGGATGCCAAGGCGGTCAAGGTCTTCGCGCTGCGCGCCAACATTTCCTACTGAGCACACCGAGGCCTTCCATGACGCGCCCCCTCCTCTCCCTTGCCATCGGGCTGCTGCTGACGTCTGCCGCCATCGCCGACGACATGCCCACCTTCCGGCTGCTGATGAAGGACGGCCGCTTCTTTCCCGAGACGATCGAGGTGCCGGCCGGCACGCGCTTCCGCCTTGAGGTGAGGAACGAAGGCCCCGGCGCCACCGAGTTCGAGAGCCTGGAACTCAAGAAGGAGCTGGTGCTCGCCCCGGGCGTCACCCGCAGTCTGGTGTTCTTTCCGATGAAGCCCGGCAGCTACAAGTTCTTCGACGACTTCCATCCGGAAACCGGCCAGGGCCGGATCAACGCCCGCTAGCCGCCAGAGACGACAGGGAACACGCCATGGGTAACGCCTTTTTCGTGGTCTGGCGGGAGAGCCTCGAAGCCTTCCTGATCGCCGGCATCCTTTACGCCTGGCTCAAGGCCAACGACGACAGCGGCGGCGGACGGCGCGCGCTGTTCGCGGGCCTCAGCGCCGGAGTCGGGCTGGCCGGCCTGCTCGGCTGGGCCTTGCTCGGCGTACAGGACGAGCTCTCGGGCAGCGCACTGGAACTATTCCAGACCGCCACGCTACTGGTCGCCGCCGGACTCATCACCCAGATGGTGCTGTGGATGGCGCGCCACGGACGGCAGATGAAGGCGCGCCTGCATGCGGACCTGGCAGCCGCGTCCAGCCGCAGCGGTCACCTCGGGGTGGCCGTGGTGGCCGCGCTGGCGGTGGCCCGGGAAGGCGCCGAAACCGTCATCTTCCTCTACGGCCTCGCCCAGGGCGGTGAGATGCGGGCGCTGGCGATCGGCGCTATCGGTGGCTTCGCGGGTGCCGGCCTCACCGCGTGGCTGGCGGCCCGCAGCCTGGCGCGGCTCAACATCGGCCTGCTGCTGCGCCTGTCGTCCGGCCTGCTGCTGGTGCTGGCGTCGGCGCTGCTGGTCGCCGCGGTCGACCGGCTGATCGGCGCCGGCTGGCTGCCGCCGCTGCTCGACCCCGTGTGGGACAGCGCCTGGCTACTCGACGACACCACCACCGCCGGCAAGCTGGTGGCCGATTTCTCCGGCTACCGCGCCCACCCGGCGCTCGCCACGCTGCTGGCCTGGGGCGGGTACTGGAGCCTCGTGGTAGCCGCCCGCCGGAGGATGCGGCGTGGCTGAACAGACCCTGCACTTTCACCGCCCGGCCGCGGCGGGTCGCCTTGCCCGCCTCGGCCTGTGGCTGCGTCACCATCGTCGCCCGATCATCGCGGTGCAGTGGCTGATCGTGCTGCTCTACGCCGGGCTGGTGGTGATCCCCGCCTTCCTGCCGCTGCCGCCCGAGCGCGCCCACATCTGGGACAACCTGCGCCTCTTCGCCCAGTTCTGCTTCTGGGGCATCTGGTGGCCCGGGGTGATGATCGCCACCGTCACCCTCGGCCGGGTGTGGTGCGGGCTGTTCTGCCCCGAGGGCTTCATTTCCGAGCAGGTCAGCCGCCACGGACGCGGCAGGCCGGTGCCGGCGTGGCTGAAGTGGCCCGGCTGGCCCTTCGTCGCCTTCATCTGCACCACGGTTTATGGGCAGCTGGTCAGCGTCTATGAATACCCGCAGGCCGCACTGCTGGTGCTCGGCGGCTCGACCGTCGCAGCCGTCGCTGTGGGCCTGCTGTACGGCCGCGAGAAACGCATCTGGTGCCGCTACCTGTGCCCGGCGTCGGGCGTGTTTGCGGTGCTCGCCAAGATCGCGCCGCTCCACTACAAGGTCGACCGTGAGGCCTGGGATGCCTGCCGGGGCGAGTTCAAGCCGGTCAATTGCGCCCCGCTGGTGGACGTGCGGCGGATGAACAGCGCCTCCGACTGCCACGCCTGCGGGCGCTGCGCGGGCCAGCGCGAGGCCGTCTCGCTGAGCCTGCGCAGCCCCTTCGCCGAGATCCTCGACCTGAACGTTCCGGCCCGCACGCCCGACGCACTGACCTTGCTGTACGGCGTGCTGGGCGTAGCCACCGCGGCGTTCCAGTGGACCGTCAGCCCGTGGTTCCTGCACGCCAAGCTGGCGCTCGCCGAATGGCTGGTCGATCACGATCAGTTCGCGCCGCTCGACAACGACGTGCCCTGGTGGCTGCTCACCCATTACCCCGAGGCCAGCGATCTGTTCACCTGGCTCGATGGCGGCCTGATCCTCGCCTACCTGCTGGGCGGTGGTTTCGTACTCGGCAACCTGCTGCTGGCCGGGCCCGCCCTCGCCGCCCGCCTGGTACGCGACCAGCGGCTCGGCTGGCAGCGCTTCAGCCTCGCGCTCACGCCGCTTGCCGCCGCGAGCGTCGTCCTCGGCCTGTCGATGCTGACCGTCAGCCACCTGAAGGCCGAGCACGTGTGGCTCGGCTGGCTGCCCGGGGTTCGCGTCGCGCTGCTGGGCGCCGGCGGCCTCGGCAGCCTGGTGCTTGTGGCCGGCCTGCTGCGCCTATCCCGCGCCGACATGGGTCGGCGCCTGTCCGCCAGCCTGGCGATGCTGTTGCCGG
>JAKLLO010000238.1 GCA_023150095.1 Zoogloea sp.
GCCGTGCAGAAGCCGGCGCGGGTGCCGAAGACGGCCGACACCCCGTTCGCGCCTTCCGGCGCTCCTACAGAGACTCCCACCCGAGTTTGACAGTTCCAAGGCACATTTCCGCCCCACCCCCAGCAACGGCGCGGGTTTCAGGGCGATGGGGCGCCAAAAACCTAGATACACGGGTTGTTGATTTTTCGCCCTTAATCCCGCTACCGTGCTGTGCATGTACTTGAGACAGAGCAAACAGAAGCGGGCCGATGGGCGGGAGATCACCTACCTGCAACTGGCCGAGAACGTGTGGGATGCGACGAAGGGGCGCTCGCAGGCGCAGATCGTGTTCAACTGCGGTCGTGCCGACGATCCGGAGGTCATCGAGCGGCTGCGCCGTCTGGCCAAGAGCATCCTGCGCCGCTGCTCGCCCGAGGCCATCGTGGCCGACGATCCGGGCTGGCGGCTGGTGTGCGCGTGGCCCTACGGCGATGTGCACGCACTTCAGGCGGTGTGGCAGCGGCTCGGGATCGATGTCATCGTGCGTGCGCAGGCGCACGGCCGGCGCTTTGGCTTCGAGATGGAGCGGGCGCTGTTCGCACTGGTGGCCAATCGCGCCTGCGCGCCTGCCTCCAAACTGTACTGTCATGAACAGTGGCTCAAGGAGGATGTGCACATCGAAGGCACGCAAGGCCTGGCGCTGCATCAGCTCTACCGCGCGATGGACTTTCTCGAGGCGAACAAGGCGGCGATCGAGCAGGCGATCTTCTTCCAGGTCGCCGACCTGCTGAGTCTGGACGTGGAGATCGTCTTCTACGACACCACCTCGCTGCACTTCGAGATCGACGACGAGGACAAAGGCGATGACGCCGGCCAGATGCGTGGCAGCGATGCGGCCGGGGCCAAGCGCTACGTGGCGCCCAGAAAGCGCGGCTACAGCAAGAACGGCCGGGGCGATGCACCGCAGATCGTGGTCGGCCTGGCAGTCACCCGCGACGGCTTCCCGGTGCGCCACTGGGTGTTTCCGGGCAACACCGTCGATGTCACCACGGTGGCCCAGGTCAAGGAAGACCTCAAGGGCTGGCAACTCACCCGCTGTCTGTTCGTCGGGGACGCCGGCATGGTCTCGCAGGCCAACTTCCAGGCGCTCGCCAAGGGCGGCGGCAAGTATCTGATGGCGATGCCGATGCGCCGTGGCGACGAGGTGACCGAAGCGGTGCTCTCGCGCCCGGGTCGGTACCGCAAGATCGCCGACAACCTCGAGGTCAAGGAGGTCGTCGTCGGCGACGGCGAGCGCCGCCGCCGCTACGCGGTGTGCTTCAACCCGCAGGAGGCCCGCCGTCAGCGTGCCCATCGCGACGAGCGCATCCGCGAACTCGAAGCCGAGCTTGCATGCCTGGCCGATCAGGACGAGGGCGGACACAGCAAGCGCGTGTGCGCGCTGCGCAGCAGTGCCCGCTACGGGCGCTTGCTGAAGGAGACCAAGCGGGGCCTGGCCATCGACCGGCAGGCCATCGCCGAACTCGAACGCTTCGACGGCAAGTTCGTCGTCCACAGCAACGATGACACCCTCACCGCCGAGGACATGGCGCTCGGCTACAAGCAGCAGCAGCGCGTCGAAGAGGCTTGGCGCACGATGAAGGGCGGCCTGCGCATGCGTCCGGTGTTCCACTGGGCGCCCCACCGCATCCACGCCCACATCGCGATCACCGTGCTGTCGCTGCTACTGGAACGCGTGATCGAGCACGCCTGCCAGGATACTTGGCGCAACGTGCGCGACGACCTCAAGCGCATTCAGCTCGCGCAATTGTCCAGCCCCAACGGCACCGTCTGGCAGGTCACCGAACCCACGGCGGAAGCGGCCAATCGACTGAAAGCATTGAAGATCAAGCCGCCGCCGGCCATCCTCCGGCTCGACTGAGCCCGACTCCCGCATAGATACACGGCCGTTTCCGGTGCCTCGCCGGACGCCTTGTGCTGCGCGCCTTGCGGCGGGACGTGTTACTTGGTGGTGTCAAACTCAGGCCTTGCGCTTGAGCCGAAGGCTGCTCTTGCGCGTGTCGGTCTTGTCAGCGCGGATGATGTTGAGCGCGATCTTGCGCAGCATCGACAGGTTCTGCGGCGCATTGTCCTTGGCGACCGTGCTGGCGTCCTCGCTGAAGCTGACGTCGAGGATCCAGTGAAGCCGGTTCTCGACGCCCCAATGCGCTCGCACCGCGGCAGCCAATTGCTCGGCGGTGAGGGCGCGCGAGCTGATGTAGTAGCGCCGCTCCAGATCGGACTCCTTGTCGCCGACCACCCGCATGGAGTCGATGCGCCCGATCGTGACGCACTTTGGCCAGTCGCCCGGATCGACGATGCCCTTGGCCGAGAGCACCGAAGCGATCTGCCCGACGGTGCGGCCGTGGCCGCGTTCGACCAGCGCGCTGCGGTCGACCGACTCGACGCCGTGCTGGTCGATGAAGGCGATCTCGATCGCTTCGAGCAACTTGGGCTGGTTGCCCTTGACCATCAGCAGGTAGTCACCCTTCTTCGCAACGATCTGTTTGGCAATGTTTTTCTGGCAGCCCATCGCGTCGATCGTGACCAGCAATCCCTTGATCGAGAGCGCCTCGAGCAGTTCGGGAATTGCGGTGATCTCGTTGCTCTTGGCGGCGACCTTCTCCTGGCCGAGCACCAGTCCCAGCTCGGTGGCGAAGGCGCTGACCATGTGGATCGCGCTCTCGCCGCCCGTGCCCGAGCCGCGCACGGTCTTGCCATCGATTGCGATCGTGCCGGCCAGGCCCGCATCGTCGCTGAGCGCACCGACCACGCCACCGACCCAGCGCCGGAACATGCTTTCGAACTGCTTCGGATCGAGCGCGCGCAGGATCCGCAGGAAGGTCTCCTCGGACGGGATGCCGTTCTTGAGCACGAGGAAGCGACGCAGCCACGCCTCCTTGGTGCGCGCCCAGAAGGTGATGTCCTCGACCGTGTCGCAATCCGAGAGCACGGCGGCGATCAGGATCACCAGGATCTCCCGGAAGTCGTGCAAGGTGCCATTGCTCGGCTTGCGCGGATCATCGATTTCGTCCAGATAGCTCATCAGGGAACCCCTTTGCGTCGCACTCACGCTCTTCGCCCAAAAGACGAGAGTAGACGTGATTTTCGAAGGGTCCACAAGATGAATTCATAAGATGTTGAATGTGAACGACTATTTCCAGGCGGCTATGCGATCAGGGAAAATGCATTCCGAGTGCGGAGGCCCTGAGTGAGCAAGTCACTACGAGATCGAGGGAAAGCGGATGCTAGATCGGTTTTTACTCTCAGGCTTGGCTCCCCGAACGGTGGGTTCATCACCACCACGTCGAACACCTCACGACTCAGGTCGATCAGCCGCAGGCCCTGCAGAGCATCCTGGGCGAACAGCCGGCCCTGGTAACTGGCGCGGGCGGCCTGGGCGAAGTCGGTGAGCGCAGCGCGCAAGCGGGTTTCGGCTTTCGTCCATTGCTCGGCGTCGGTGGTCTTGAACAGACTGCCGTGTTCGCCGAACACCTTGCGGATGAGCTGCGGCAGCTCGCGCTCCACCTGCAGCAGCACGCCCAGCTCCGGCAGGCCCTTGAGCATGAACAGGGTCTGCTCGAAGAGCTCGGCATCCAGGTGGTCAAGCTGGGCCATGAAGCGCTGGCGCAACTCCTTTTCCGCCGGCGGGGCGACGGCGGCGAGCACATGGCCCTGGCCGACTGCGGGGCGGTCCTTGGCCTTGGTGCCGGCTTCATGCCATGCGCGCTGGGCGCGCAGCCACAGGGCGAGCGAGGCGATTTGCGCGGCGCGGGGGTCGATGTCCACGCCGTGGAGGTTGTGCTCGATGATCAGGCGTGGCACATCGCGCAGGAAGGCGTCGGCGTCCGCATAGGTTTGGCGCAGCGGGCGCAAGTCGTCCGCCTTGTGGGTGGAGAGGTCGAGCGAGCCGGGGCCGTGGGTCTGTTCCCAGTCCCAAGCTTCGCGGTAGATCTCCAGGAAGAGGTCGAAGGCGTAGAGGCCGAAGTGCATGGAACCGCAGGCCGGGTCGAGCAGCTTGAGGGTGCGCGGGTCGCGCAGCTTGACGGCGGCGGGCGGGGCCTCGTCGGGCTTCACCAGCAGGTACTGGCAGCGCTCGCGCAGGCCGGTGTGCCCGCCGGTGGCGTTGAACCACAGCCGGCCCTGGTAACTGGCGCGGGCGGCCTGGGCGAAGTCGGTGAGCGCAGCGCGCA
>JAKLLO010000239.1 GCA_023150095.1 Zoogloea sp.
CGCCTGAAGGGCATGGCGCGATACGCGGCTGCGCCCGGCATCAAGGCCGTGGTGTCGGTCACGCTCGCCGGGAAGGCGCCCGAGCAGGCACGATTCACGCCCATGGCCGCGGGCGGGGCGGGGCACGCGCACTGACGCGGGACCCACAGCCGGGGCGGGATGCAGCAAGGCGCGGGGGCCGTGTGCTCTCGGCGGCGCAGTTGCGCCGACTTCGGGCATATGGAAAATGGTCGCCTCGGGGGGTCCCGGTCTGGGGAGGGCGGCTATGGCTCGGTGCGTTGCTCTTGTACTGGCCGTGTGCGTCAGCAGTGCCCTCGTTCCGGCATCGGCCCAGCAGTCCGACCTGTCAGTCAACGTTGAGCTCGCACCTCCAGGTGCCACCGCAGCATTGCCTTCACTGGCCGACCGGCCGCTGGTACTGCCTCACCCCATCGGGTCGGCCTCGTTCACCGTGGCCACTCGCAATGCAGGGGCGAGCGGCGCCGTCACGGTGCTCGCCGATACCTCACCCGTTCCGTTGCCGGTGACAGTGCTGGTGTGCCAGGCCGACAGCGGCACCGGTGCCTGCCTGTCGCCGCCGACAGCGACGCTCAGCTTGACCCTCGGCACGGGACAGACGCCGCGCATCAACGTGTTCGTCGACGCCCTCGCTCCGATCCCGCTCGACCCTGAGCACCACCGTGTCCATGTGCGCTTCGCAGACGCTGCGGGAGTCGTGTTGGGAACCGCGATCGTCGCCATCCACAACACGAGCTATTCACGCCAGATCGCGATCCACAAGGGCGGCACTTACTCGGGAAGCTGGAACAACGACCACTTCCAGACGGGCGAGCCGGGTGCTGGCGGCAACGTCGTGTACATCGACACGACCGAGCCGGTGACACTCGAGAACTGTTTCCTGCGCAGCACCAGAGGACACCTGCGCACGGTGCCCGGCGCCAACCTGACCGTGCGCAACTGCAACGCCTACGGTTCGAGGCCGGCCGAGCCCGGGGCCACCCCGGGATTCTTCCTGTTCGGGCCCGACATCGGCAGCCTGACGATGGAGAACAACTATCTCGAAGGCATGGCGTGGGGTGCCGCGCTGTGGTCGGGCACACTGGGCCGCCGGTGGACACCCAGTGGGCCGATCGTGATCCGCTACAACCGGATTCGCAACCTCGACAAGCAGCCCGGCGACGGCCTGGGTGGCCGTGTCACGGCGGGCAATCCCAACGCCGGTCAGGGTGGGTTCGTGAGCGTCATGGAGCTCGATTTGCTGCACGGCGCCGAGATCGCGTGGAACGAGGTCATCGCCGAGCCGTCTGTCAGTGCGACCAACGACGTCGTCAACCTGTGGTCGGCGGCCAGCACCGCCGCGACGCCGATCTCGGTGCACGACAACTACTTCCGCGGCCAGTACGCGCCAACGCCGGAAGCGGGCAACGGCGTCAACTTGCCCGACTGCCAGCCCTGGCAGCCGATGTGCTATGGAACCTATGTCGCCCAGGTGATCGTTCTCGACGGGCATCACGACGGAGAAACCGCGCAGACGGCCACCAGCTTCGTGCGCATCCACGACAACCAGCTCGTCAACACCTGGGGCGGCATCACGCTCACCGCAGGCCACGACAACCAGGCCTTTGGCAATCGTGTCGTCTCGACCGGACGGTTGCGCAACGGCCAGTGGGTGGCGCCCGGCTGGGGCGGCGGCACCACCGTCGCCGACTACTACGGTATGGGACCGGCGGTCTTCTACAACAACTCGGCCCACGACAACGTTGTCGGCTTCGTGCTCCAGCGCGTCAGCCAGGCTGACCCGCTGGTTTACGTGCCCCCACCGATCCGCAGCGACTATCTCTTCACGCACTCCGGGTGCGCCGGCGCCGATGCGGCGCTGTGTTTCAACAACCAGAGCTTGCCCGACCCGGTCACGTTCGCGACCGAGGACAACGAGGCCGTGCTGTGGCGCCAGAAGCTGGCCGCGCAGCGCGTGCGCGTCGGCCCCGCGTCGCCGGTCGACTGCCTGTTCGACTGGGCGCAGCAGCGCTATGCGGATCTGCTGCGTCCCGCGGACGCGGTGACCCGGGTGTGGTCGACCTATCGTTATCGCCATTACCCGCAGACCGGCAGCTATGTGGGCGTCGACACCCGCGACGACCATGTCTACTACCTCGGGCCGACGACCGCGGGTCAACTGGTGGACTTGGGCGCGGTTTCCGATTGGCTGCGGACCGCCGGCTGCCGCTGAGGCGAGCGCGGCGACATCGGCTGCACCGACCAGCCGATGCTCGACCGTGGGTACATGCCCCGCCGCTGCCCGGCCATCAGACGGGCTGCGCGCGCACCAGCGGATGCCGGGTCACCGATCCGACCCAGCCTGATCAAGCGTCTGTGGGACACCGCCACACGCGCCGTCGAGCGCAGCGTCCATTGGATACCCGGCTGCAGGGACGACTTGTTCAATCGCAATGTCTGCCGTCTGTCGATGTTCGGTCCGTTCTACGCGCCCGGGGCGACGCGCGACCTGAACGACTCGATCACCGAGATCGTCGAGAAGCAACTGGGGCCATGACAAGCCAGCTTCACATCGCCCTCGCGCTGTGCGTGGGTGCCTCCTGCTTCGTGCCGGGCGAGGCGCCTGCTGCTCGATGGGCCCTGACGGTCGGCGTCGACGCCTACGAGCATGCGCCGCGGCTGGGCAGAGCTGCATCCGATGCAGCCGGCGTGGCCGCCGAGCTGCGAGCAAGGGGCTTTCAGGTCAAGGAACTGCAGAACCCCACCTGGGCGGCGCTCGACGCGGCGGTGCGGACGCTGTCGTTCGCGTCGATCACCGCCGGCGACGAGGTGGTGGTGTACTTCGCGGGTCGGGCGGTCGAGAGCACGGCCGACTGCCTTTTGCTGGCGCGCGACGCGCGGCCCGTCAGCTGGGCTCGCGCGCGCGGGCGAGCCCAGTCGGCGCAGGCGATGCTGGGTGCACTGGCGCTGCGGCGGCCGCGAATGGCGCTGTTGATCATCGACGGCTCGCGTACCGTCTTGGCCGGTTCGCAACCGGGCCAGGGGGGCTGGCCCGCCGCTCGCTGGACACCCGAGCTGGAGCCGGGTCAGATCGTGCTGGCGACAGCCTCCTCGGGGCTGGAGACCCCGGGCGGCGGCGGCCGCGCGAGCGGGTCGCTGGCGCGCGAGCTGATCGCCAGGCTCGAGGTGCGCGGCCTCCCGATCGACCGCCTGCTCGACGAGACCGTGGCGGTGGTGCAGCGCCCGTCCGCTGCTGCCGACCCGGGACTAGCGATCGTCTGGAACCGCTTCGGCTCCGACTTCCGCTTTCACGACCAGGCGCGCGAAACGCCCCCCGCGCGCAAGCCGGACGTGACCGAGGCGAGGCGCATCGTGCGCGAAGCCATGCGTGCCGGCGGCGGCAGCAGCCTGCTGAAGGTGGCCTATCGGGAAGCACTGAACGCCGCGCCCGACTACCTGCCGGCATTGATCGGCCTGGGCATGCTCGCCGAGGCCGACGGCGACTGGCCCGCGGCCCGCAACTACTTCGAATGGGCGTCGATGATCTCCGTGCGCGGGGCGGTCATGACGATCGCCACCGAAGAGGCCCGCGCGCTGCGCCGCCGCCAAGACGGCGAGGCCGAGCCCGAGTCGATGCAGCATACCGAGTACGACGATGCGGTGACCCAGGCCCGCCTGCTCCTCGCGGCCGGAGATGCTCGCACCGCCGTGGGCCAGGTGGAGCGCGCGTTGGCGATCGATGCGGCACGCTGGGAGGCCTACGCCGTGGCCGGGCAGATCGCGATAGCGCTCGACCGCATGCCGCAGGCGCGGCGATGGTTCGGCGAGGCGCACCAGCGCGCGCATGGTCCGGTTCGTGACCGCCTGGCTCGTGTGATGGCAGGGCTCTGAGCACCCGCCGGGCTGGGCGACAGGACCTCGCCACCTGAACCTCCGAAGCGACACCCAGGCAACAGCCAGTTTCCGGGCATGTGAGGGTCGACCGTAGGCGCTGGTCCCGCCGCTGCCCGGCACTCAGACGGGCTGCACGCGCATCGGCAGCCAGAAGCTGAACTCGCTGCCCGCTTGCTCGCTGGAGACGACGCTGATCCTGCCGCCATGCAGTTCCACGATGCGGCGAGCGATCGCCAGGCCCAGGC
>JAKLLO010000019.1 GCA_023150095.1 Zoogloea sp.
GATTCCGGTCAGCTTCGGCATTGCGGTCTTTCTCACCGAGCTGTGTCCGCCGGCCCTGCGGGGCCCGCTTGGCGTGGCTGTCGAGCTGCTTGCCGCAGTGCCGAGCATCATTTACGGGATGTGGGGGCTGTTTGTGTTTGCCCCGCTGTTTGCCGACTACATCCAGCCTCTGCTGACCGCCACTCTGGGCAATCTCCCTGTGATCGGCGGGCTCTTTCAGGGGCCCCAGAACGGCATCGGCATTCTGTCGGCCGGCCTGATCCTCTCTGTGATGGTGATCCCGTTCATTGCGTCCGTGATGCGCGACGTTTTTGAAGTTGTGCCCGGCATTCTCAAGGAATCCGCCTACGGTCTTGGTGCGACGACCTGGGAGGTTGTCTGGAACGTGGTGCTCCCCTATACCCGGGTGGGTGTGATCGGTGGCGTGATGCTGGGCCTCGGTCGTGCGCTGGGCGAGACCATGGCGGTCACCTTCGTGATCGGCAATGCCCACCGGATCAGCCCGTCGCTTTACGAGGCAGGGAACAGCATCGCCTCCACGCTGGCCAACGAATTTGCCGAAGCGGCGAGCGATCTCCATGTGTCGTCGCTGATCGCCCTTGGCCTGATCCTGTTTTTCGTGACCTTCGTCGTGCTGGCACTCTCAAAGGTGCTGCTGATGCGTCTTGGCCGCAGTGAAGGGGAGAAGACCTGATGAGCAATTCGACTGCGCTCTATCGCAAGCGGACCCGCACGAATCGGATCGCGCTGCTCCTATCGACGGGTGCCATGCTGCTGGGGATGGGGTTTCTTGCCTGGATTCTGGCGGTGTTGCTGTACAAGGGGCTCGGTGCCCTGAGCGTCTCGCTCTTCACTCAGCCGACGCCGGCCCCGGGTTCCGATGGCGGCTTGTTCAATGCCATCATCGGTAGTTCGATGATGGTGGGTGTTGCAACCTTCATTGCGACGCCTGTCGGTATCCTGGCCGGAGTCTATCTGTCAGAGTATGGCCGAAAGGGCTGGCTGGCCCCGACGACGCGTTTCATCAACGACATCCTGCTGTCGGCACCTTCGATCGTCATTGGCGTGTTCATCTACACAGTCTATGTCGCGCAGGTCCAGCACTTCTCGGGTTGGGCGGGTGCGTTTGCGCTCGCGCTGATCGCCATCCCGGTGGTTGTTCGGACGACCGAGAACATGCTCAACCTGGTTCCGGCCAGCCTGCGCGAAGCCGCTTCGGCGCTTGGTGCGCCGCGCTGGAAGGTGGTGCTGCAGGTCGTGCTGCGTTCGGCGCGTGCCGGGGTGCTCACTGGCATCCTGCTCGCTGTGGCGCGTCTCAGTGGCGAAACCGCGCCGCTGCTCTTCACTGCGCTGAACAACCAATTCACCAGCTTCGATCTCAACGGGCCGATGGCCAACCTTCCCGTCGTGATCTTCCAGTTCGCCATGAGTCCTTACGAGAACTGGAACTCGCTGGCGTGGGGCGGTGCGATCCTCATTACCTTTGGCGTGCTGTTCCTGAACATCGTTGTTCGCACCCTGTTCCGCAAGAAGATCTAGGAAAACTCATCATGCAAACTCCTGTAGCGACCAAGCGCGACATGTCCTTCGCGGAAGTGCGGGGCGAGTCGGCCGGTACTTCGGCTCCGACCATGACTCCCAAGATCAGGATCCGGAATCTCGATTTCTTCTACGGCTCCTTCCAGGGTCTGAAGCACATCAACCTCGATATCCACGAGGGCATGGTGACCGCCTTCATCGGGCCGTCGGGGTGCGGCAAATCCACCCTGCTGCGTACCCTCAACCGGATGTATGACCTCTACCCGGGCCAGCGCGCGACGGGTGAGATCCTGCTTAACGGAAAGAACGTGCTCGATCCCGGGCAGGACGTGAACGCCTTGCGGGCCAAGGTCGGCATGGTCTTCCAGAAACCCACGCCGTTTCCGATGTCGATCTACGAAAACATCGCTTTTGGCGTCCGGCTCTATGAAAACCTCTCCCGTGCCGACATGGATAACCGGGTGGAGTGGGCGCTGCGCAAGGCGGCGCTGTGGGATGAAGTGAAGGGCAAGCTCAACCAGAGCGGGCTGTCCCTCTCGGGCGGTCAGCAGCAGCGTCTGTGCATCGCCCGCGGCGTGGCGGTGAAGCCTGAGGTGCTGCTGCTCGACGAGCCGACCTCGGCGCTGGACCCGATCTCGACGGCCAAGGTCGAAGAACTGGTTCATGAGCTGAAGAGCGAATACACGATCGCCATCGTTACCCACAACATGCAGCAGGCCGCACGGGTATCGGACTATACTGCCTACATGTACTTGGGCGAGCTCGTGGAGTTTGGCCTGACTGATGAGATCTTCATCAAACCGAAACGCAAGGAAACCGAGGACTACATCACCGGTCGGTTTGGCTGATACAGCGTTTGACTCTGTTGTGCTTGTGACGGGGCTGGTCGACACCAGCCCCGTTTTTTTGACCCTGCGGATGCCGCGCGATACAATCCCACGATTTGGCTCTGGTGTTCAAGGTGCGGAAAAAGCTGGTTGTCGGAAACTGGAAGATGAATGGCGGGCTCGAGCGCAATGCCGCGCTGCTTGCCGGGCTTGCTGCGTGCGGCAATCGTGAGGGTGTCGATGTGGTGGTGTGCCCCCCGTTTCCGTACCTCGCTCAGGCTGTGGCGGCCGTAAAAGGCGCCGGGTTTGCGGTTGGCGGGCAGGATCTCTGCGCCTTCAAGGATGGCGCTTATACCGGGGAGGTGAGCGCTTCAATGCTGCTGGATCTAGGCTGCGAGTGGGTCATCGTCGGGCATTCCGAGCGGCGTAGCCTGTTTGGCGAAGCTGATGCCGTGGTTGCTGCAAAGGTTCAGGCTGCGCTGGTTGCCGGTCTGTCGCCGATTCTATGTGTGGGGGAGTCTCTTGCGCAGCGTGAGGCTGGCGAAGCCGAGGCGGTCGTTCGTGCCCAGCTGGATCATGTGCTCGATGTGCTTGGAGTCGAGCGATTTGCGAGTGTGGTCGTGGCCTATGAGCCGGTCTGGGCGATCGGAACCGGCAGGACGGCCTCGCCTGAGCAGGCGCAGGCGATGCACGAGGCAATCCGCATGCATCTTGCACGTCGGGGTGTGGTTGCCGAGGGTGTAAAGATTCTTTATGGCGGCAGCGTGACTGCTGCCAATGCTTCGCAGCTTTTCGCGGAGCCCGATATCGACGGCGCCCTTGTAGGTGGTGCGTCGCTCGTTGCTGACAGTTTTTCGTCAATTTGCGCAGCTGCGGCTGCGCGCTGAGTTGTCTTGGAGATATTCATGGGTGGTGTTGTTTTTTCGATCGTTCTGACGATTCATGTGCTGGCCGGCCTTGGTGTCATTGGCCTGGTTCTGATGCAGCACGGTAAAGGTGCCGACATGGGGGCTGCCTTCGGCAGTGGTGCGTCGGGCAGTCTCTTTGGCTCGTCCGGTTCGGCGAACTTTCTGAGCCGTACGACGGGGGCCCTTGCGGCCGTGTTTTTCGTGACCAGTCTGGGCCTGAGCTACCTCGCCGGCGCCAAGGCGCCTGCCAGCAAGAGCGTGATGGAAGGTGCCCCGGTTTCGGCGCCTGCGGCCACGCCGGAGCAGGCGCCGGCGGCCCCGGTTGACGCCGGCTCGAAGGCTAAGGATATCCCCCGATAAAAATAAGTAATGCTTGGCGCAGAGGGTGATTGCCTTTATAATGCGCGGCAACAAACAAGCTGGCCGACGTGGTGAAATTGGTAGACACGCTATCTTGAGGGGGTAGTGGCGAAAGCCGTATGAGTTCGAGTCTCATCGTCGGCACCATAAAATAAGTGATTCGCCCGCAGTACGCGGGCGTTTGCTTGCAGGCAGCGCTAAACTGCTATTCGGTTGCGGGAGCTAAAGTATGTTGGAATCCTATTTTCCAGTCCTTGTCTTTATCCTGTTTGCAGCTGCGTTCGGCTTTATTCCTATTGTAGCTGGCTGGATTCTGGGTCCGAGCAAGCCGGATGCCGAGAAGCTCTCTCCTTTTGAGTGCGGCTTCGAGCCTTTTGAAGATGCGCGCATCAAGTTTGATGTTCGATACTATCTTCTGGCTATTCTCTTCATTCTCTTCGATCTTGAAATCGCCTTCCTTTTTCCCTGGGCAACCATTCTTCGGGAAATTGCTGCGAACGAATCCATTCGCATGTTCGGCTTTTTCGAAATGATTGTCTTTCTCGGCATTCTTCTGCTCGGTTATATCTACGTGTGGAAAAAGGGCGCTCTCGACTGGGAGTGATCGGTCGGGCTGCCGTGCTGCATAAATTGTTGGTTAAAGGGTGTCTATGAGCATCGAGGGTGTCTTCAAGGAAGGGTTTGTCACCACTTCGCTTGATACGGTAATCAACTGGACTCGCACAGGTTCGCTGTGGCCCATGACCTTCGGTCTTGCGTGCTGCGCGGTTGAGATGATTCATGCGGGTTGTTCCCGTTATGACTTGGACCGCTTTGGTGTGGTTTTCCGTCCCAGTCCGCGGCAGTCCGACTTGATGATTGTCGCCGGCACGCTCTGCAACAAGATGGCGCCTGCGCTTCGCAAGGTTTATGACCAGATGTCGGAGCCGCGCTGGGTGATTTCGATGGGTTCGTGCGCGAATGGTGGCGGTTACTACCACTATTCGTACTCGGTGGTCCGCGGCTGTGACCGGATCGTTCCTGTCGACGTCTATGTTCCCGGGTGCCCCCCGACCGCTGAGGCATTGCTGTACGGCATCGTTCAGCTCCAGAACAAAATCAAGCGTGAATACACGATTGCCTGTTGAGTGCAGACCATCATGACTGAAAAGCTAGAGCTTCTGGCTCAATTGGTGACTGAAAAGCTCGGAGAGCGCGCCAAGCGGGTGGTGAATGCCTGCGGTGAGGTTACGGTCGTTGTTGCTGCCGCCGATTATCTGGCCGTTGCGGCTGAGCTTCGGGATGATCCCGCTCTCCACTTCGAGCAACTGATCGATCTGACTGGTGTGGATTACTCCAGTTATGCCGGTGAAGACCAGGGTGGGCGTTTTGCTGCTTCGGTTCATCTGCTGTCGGTCAAGAACAACTATCGTCTGCGCCTGAAGGTTTTTGCTGAGGATGAGTCGTTCCCGGTGCTGGCTTCGCTGTGCGAGATCTGGCCGAGCGCGAATTGGTTCGAGCGGGAAGCGTTTGACCTTTTCGGGATCCTGTTCTCTGGTCACCCTGATCTGCGCCGGATCCTCACCGACTATGGCTTTGTCGGGTATCCGTTCCGCAAGGATTTCCCGATCTCTGGTTATGTAGAAATGCGTTACGACCAGGATCTTGGTCGTGTCGTTTATCAGCCGGTCAGCATTGAGCCGCGTGAGAACACTCCGCGCATCGTGCGTGACGAAAATTATGGGAATGTCGGTCATGGCTGAGATTCGTAACTACACAATCAACTTCGGTCCCCAGCACCCCGCTGCGCACGGGGTACTTCGTTTGGTGCTCGAACTGGACGGCGAAGTCGTCGAGCGCGCTGATCCGCATATCGGTCTTCTTCACCGCGGAACCGAGAAGCTTGCCGAGACCAGGACCTGGGTTCAGTCGGTTCCGTACATGGATCGTCTCGACTACGTGTCTATGATGTGCAATGAGCACGCCTATTGCATGGCGATCGAGCGCCTCCTTGGGCTTGAAGTGCCGCTCCGGGCTCAGTACATCCGCGTCCTCTATGACGAAATCACCCGAGTTCTGAACCACCTGTTGGCCGTCGGTACCCATGCACTTGATATCGGCGCAATGACGATGGTGCTGTACACCTTCCGCGAGCGGGAGGATCTGATGGATGCCTATGAGGCTGTATCGGGTGCTCGGATGCATGCCGCGTACTATCGGCCGGGTGGTGTTTATCGTGATCTGCCTGATCGGATGCCTCAGTATGAAGTGTCCAAGTGGAAGAGCGCCAAGACTGTTTCCGAGCTCAATGAAAATCGTCAGGGGTCTCTGCTTGATTTCCTTGAGGATTTCACAGCCCGCTTCCCCAAGTACGTGGATGAGTACGAGACGCTGCTGACGGATAACCGTATCTGGAAGCAACGGACGGTTGGTATCGGTGTTGTTTCTCCGGAGAAGGCGCTTGCGCTTGGTTTCACTGGCGTGATGTTGCGCGGCTCCGGTATCGAATGGGATATCCGCAAGAAGCAGCCTTATGAAGTCTATGACCAACTGGATTTTGATATCCCGGTTGGCGTGGAAGGCGACTGCTACGACCGATACCTCTGCCGTATCGAAGAGATGCGTCAGTCGAACCGGATCATGAAGCAGTGTATTGACTGGCTGCGGAAGAATCCCGGCCCGGTCATCTCGACCAATCACAAGGTTGCCCCGCCGTCGCGTGAGCGGATGAAGAGCAATATGGAAGAGTTGATCCATCACTTCAAGTTGTTCACCGAAGGGATGCATGTGCCTCCGGGTGAGGTCTATGCGCCTGTCGAGCACCCTAAGGGCGAATTTGGTGTGTACGCCATATCTGACGGCGCGAACAAACCTTATCGTCTCAAGCTGCGCTCCCCCGGTTTCACCCACCTTTCAGCGATGGATGAGATGTCTCGCGGGCATATGATTGCGGACGTAGTTGCCATTATCGGAACCATGGATATCGTATTTGGAGACGTGGACCGCTGATGTCGTACCTGATCAGCATCCGGAGTTCCGATCGACATTCTGATGACAGTAGACAAAAATGTTGAGTCCAGAATCCCTGAAGAAAATTGATCGTGAGATCGCCAAGTATCCAGCCGATCAAAAGCAGTCTGCTTCCATGGCTGCGCTGCGTATCGCGCAAGTAGAGAAAGGCTGGCTCTCCAACGAGACTATCGAGTTTGTGGCCGCTTACCTGGAGATGCCGCCGATTGCGGTGTATGAGGTTGCGAGTTTCTACAACATGTACGATCTCTCGCCGGTTGGGGCACGAAAGATAACCGTCTGCACGAATCTTCCCTGTGCTCTCTCTGGTGGTGTCCACGCTGCGGATTACATCAAGAAGAAGCTCGGAATCGACTTCAATGAGACGACTCCGGATGGGCGATTCACCTTGAAGGAAGGCGAATGCATGGGCGCTTGTGGAGATGCGCCCGTGTTGCTGGTGAATAACCACCGGATGTGCAGCTGGATGACTGAAGAGAAAATCGATCAACTGCTGGCTGATCTCGCAAAATGACCTCTCAAGGAATTATTCTTTCTGGGCTTGACGGTGATCGCACCTGGCGTATGGCCGATTACGTCAAAAGGCAGGGCTACGACGCTCTCAAGAAGATTATTGCGGAAAAAATCCCCGCTGATCAGATCATCGGAGAGCTCAAGAAATCTGCTCTTCGTGGGCGAGGCGGCGCGGGTTTTCCGACGGGCTTGAAGTGGAGCTTCATGCCTCGCGCCTTTCCGGGTGCCAAATATCTCGCCTGTAATTCTGATGAGGGTGAGCCGGGTACCTTCAAGGATCGCGATATCCTTCGTTACAACCCGCATGCCGTCATAGAAGGCATGATCATTGCCGGCTACGCCATGGGGTGTGAGCGCGGCTACAACTATATCCACGGGGAAATCTTCGAAGTCTATGAGCGCTTCGAGGAGGCTCTCCAGGAGGCCCGGGAAGCCGGGCTCCTCGGGAAGAATATTCTCGGCTCCGATTTTAGCTTCGACCTGTTTGCGCATCATGGCTACGGGGCGTACATCTGCGGTGAAGAAACCGCACTGCTGGAGTCCATCGAGGGCAAGAAGGGGCAGCCGCGGTTCAAGCCGCCTTTCCCCGCCAGTTTTGGCCTGTACGGCAAGCCGACTACGATCAACAATACTGAGACGTTCGCCTCTGTTCCGTACATCATTCGAGAGGGCGGCGATGCCTTCTTGGCGCTCGGAAAGCCGAACAACGGTGGCACGAAGCTTTTTTCGGTATCGGGTCACGTCAATCGTCCGGGCAATTACGAGATTCCCCTCGGGACGCCTTTCTCCACTTTGCTTGAAATGGCTGGTGGGGTGCGTGGTGGCCGCAAACTGAAGGCGGTCATTCCTGGTGGTTCGTCGGCTCCCGTGCTTCCTGGCGCGGTCATGATGGACTGCACCATGGATTACGACTCCATCTCCAAGGCCGGTTCGATGCTTGGTTCGGGCGCCGTGATCGTGATGGACGAATCGACGTGCATGGTCAAGGCGTTGGAGCGTCTGTCTTACTTCTATTTCGAGGAGTCCTGCGGCCAATGTACGCCGTGCCGTGAAGGTACCGGTTGGTTGTACCGCGTGGTGCATCGGATCGAAAACGGTCTCGGGCGTCCGGATGACTTGGATCTGCTCAACAGCGTGACTGCCAACATCATGGGCCGCACCATTTGTGCGCTTGGTGATGCGGCGTCCATGCCGGTACAAAGTTTCGTGAAGCATTTCGGCGACGAATTTGCTTATCACATCGAACATAAAAAATGCTTCGTGGCGCCTGAAGTTCAGCGCGATGGCAGCAAGATTTTTGTAGCGTAGGCTCGACATGCTAGAAATCGAAATTGACGGAAAGCAGTTGCAAGTTCCTGACGGCAGTACCGTCATGGAGGCCGCAACCAAGGTTGGGGCCTATGTACCGCACTTCTGCTATCACAAGAAACTTTCCATCGCGGCCAACTGCCGGATGTGTCTGGTCCAGGTCGAAAAGGCGCCCAAGCCGCTTCCGGCTTGTGCCACGCCTGTCACCAACGGGATGAAGGTTTGGACCCATTCTGAACAAGCCGTGAAGGCACAGAAAGGGGTGATGGAGTTTCTCCTGATCAATCACCCGCTGGATTGCCCGATCTGTGATCAGGGCGGCGAGTGTCAGCTGCAGGATCTGTCCGTCGGTTACGGTGGCAGCGAATCCCGCTATCAGGAAGAAAAGCGCGTTGTCGGTAACAAGGATCTGGGTCCGCTTGTTTCCACAGACATGACCCGTTGCATCAATTGCACGCGCTGTGTTCGATTCACCTCGGAGATTGCCGGCCTGATGGAGCTTGGTCAGGCCTTCCGGGGCGAACACGCTGAAATCATGCCGTTTGTCGAAAAGACGATCGAGACCGAGTTGTCGGGCAACATCATCGATCTTTGTCCGGTTGGTGCCCTTACTTCGAAGCCTTTCCGTTTCGGCGCCCGTGCGTGGGAGTTGTCCCGGCGCAAGTCCGTCAGTCCGCATGATTCGCTTGGCAGCAATCTCGTTGTTCAGGTCAAGCACGATACGGTCAAGCGTGTGCTGCCGCTCGAAAACGAAGCGGTTAACGAATGCTGGTTGTCCGATAAGGATCGCTTCTCCTACGAAGCTTTGAATTCTGCCGACCGCTTGACGCGTCCGATGCTGAAGCAAGGGGGCAACTGGATTGAGACGGACTGGCAGACTGCGATCGAATACGTCGCCAACGGACTCAAGTCCATCAAGGCAGATCATGGCGTAGAGGCAATCGGGGCGCTGGCTTCGCCGCACAGCACGCTGGAAGAACTGAATGTTCTTCAGGCGCTGGTACGCGGACTCGGGTCTGGAAACGTCGATTTCCGACTCCGTCAATCCGATTTCTCCCTGGACGGTGAGCGCGCTGGGGCTCCTTGGCTTGGCATGCCTGTCGCGGATATCAGTTCCCTCGACCGTCTCTTTATTGTTGGTAGCTTCTTCAGGAAGGACCACCCCCTGATCGCGCAGCGTGTGCGACAGGCGGCGAAGCGTGGCCTGAAGATTTCCGCGGTGACTCCGGCCTTTGATGACTGGCAGTTGAGCCTCACCAACAAGGCGATTGTGGCCCCGAGTGGCATTCCTGCGTTCCTCGCCTCCGTGATCAAGGCAATCGCCGCTGAAAAGGAAGTGAGCCTCTCTGGCGCAGTGGCAGAAGTGTGCTCTGGAGCGGATGTACCCGAGGACGCTCTGGCCATTGCCCGTAGCCTCACTTCAGGTCGCAAGACCGCGGTGTGGCTTGGCAATTTTGCCGTTCAGCACGAATACGCTGGGCTGCTCCACGTGCTCGCTGCCGAAATCGCGCGTCTGTCTGGTGCGAAATTGGGGGTGATTGGCGAGGCAGCCAACAGTGTGGGCGGTTACCTCGCGGGGGCCGTGCCATTTGCTGGTGAGGTCAAGGGCAAGAATGTTTCGGAAATGCTTGCATCCAAGATCAAAGCTTATCTCCTGCTCGGTTTCGAGCCAAGCCTGGATATGGCCGCCGGCGCTGCTGCGCTTTCGTCCATTCGTCAGGCAGAGATGGTTGCGGTCCTGTCGCCGTTCAAGTCGACCGAACTGATGGATGTCGCAGATGTTTTGCTGCCGATCGCGCCCTTCACGGAGACTGCAGGCACCTTTGTGAATTGCGAGGGCCGTGTCCAGAGCTTTTTCCCGGTGGTCAAGAGCCTCGGTGAGTCCCGTCCTGGCTGGAAGGCGCTCCGCGTTCTCGGTTCTACCCTGGGGCTTTCTGACTTCTCGTTCGAAACGGTTGATGACGTGCGTTCTCGTATGGCTCAGGTGTTCTCTGGCGAGGCGAGCGGTCTGTCTAACGATGTCAATGCAAAACTCGAGAAGTTGCCGGTGAAGTCGGTTGCTATCGAACGAATTGCTGATGTGCCGATTTATTTTGCAGACCCGATCGCTCGTCGTGCGGCGCCCCTGCAGCAGACGGTCGACGCCGCGGCGCCTGTGGCGAAGATGAATCCGCGGACCGCTGATGGTCTCGGTCTCAAAGTTGGTGGCAACGTAAAGATCAGTTCCGCGGTAGGGAGCGCTGTCGTGGCACTGGTTGGTGATGCGGGCGTTGCAGAAGGGTGCGTGCGTCTTGCAGCTGCGCATGCCAGTACCGCTCAGCTTGGTGGCTGGCATGGTGAAATCAGCGTGGAGCAGGTGTGATGGAAGCCTACATTGACCCGGTAGCCCAGTTTTTCGGCCCTGCTTGGCCGCTAATCTGGTCGTTGCTCAAGATCATCGGCATCATTGCGCCGCTGTTTCTGTGTGTTGCCTACCTCACGCTTGCTGAGCGTAAGGTGATTGGTTACATGCAGGTCCGTATCGGTCCCAACCGCGTTGGGCCGCGCGGCCTGCTCCAGCCGATTGCTGACGGCGTGAAGCTCCTGCTCAAAGAAATCATCGTCCCGTCTGGCGCGAACAAGAGTCTCTTCATAATTGGTCCTGTCCTGGCTCTCGGACCGGCCTTGGCTGCGTGGGCAGTTGTCCCGTTCGGCGAGGGTTGGGTGATCGGCAACGTCGACGCTGGTTTGCTCTTCCTGCTTGCGATCACGTCAATCGAAGTCTACGGCGTGATCATCGCAGCTTGGGCCTCCAATTCGAAGTATGCGTTTCTTGGTGGGATGCGTGCTGCAGCGCAGATGGTTTCTTACGAAATCGCCATGGGTTTTGCCCTTGTCTGCGTGCTGATGATTTCCTCGAGTCTGAACCTGACAGACATCGTGAATAGTCAGGGCAAGGGGCAGTGGGCCGACTGGGGGTTTGGATTCCTTAGCTGGAACTGGTTGCCGCTGTTCCCGATGTTCCTCGTGTATCTGATCTCCGGAATCGCAGAAACCAACCGTGCTCCGTTTGACGTGGTCGAAGGTGAGTCGGAAATCGTTGCTGGTCACATGGTCGAGTATTCGGGTATGGCATTCGCACTCTTCTTCCTTGGGGAGTATGCGAACATGATCCTGGTTTCGGCGCTGACCTCCCTGCTGTTCCTCGGTGGCTGGCTGTCTCCCGTGGGTTTCCTGCCTGATGGTTTCATCTGGCTTGCCCTGAAGACCTCGTTCATCCTGTTCTTGTTCCTGTGGTTCCGTGCAACCTTCCCGCGGTTCAGGTACGACCACATCATGCGTCTTGGCTGGAAGGTGTTCATTCCCCTTACGCTGTTCTGGGTCGTGGTTGTCGCGGTCTGGATCATGTCGCCGCTGTCGATTTGGAAGTGAGGCTCTAAATGGGTGCTTTGAAAGATTACGTAGGAAGCCTCTTCCTCAAGGAACTGCTCAAAGGTATGGCGCTTACAGGGCGTCACCTCTTCGCGCGGAAGATTACCGTCCAGTATCCTGACGAGAAGACACCGCAGAGTCCGCGCTTCCGTGGCTTGCACGCGTTACGCCGTTATCCGAACGGTGAGGAGCGTTGCATTGCATGCAAACTGTGTGAGGCAGTTTGTCCGGCAATGGCGATCACCATCGAGTCGGATGCCCGGGACGACGGCTCGCGTCGTACTACTCGTTACGACATTGATCTGACGAAGTGCATCTTCTGCGGTTTTTGTGAAGAAGCCTGTCCGGTCGATGCAATCGTGGAAACTCGAATTTTCGAGTACCACGGCGAGAAGCGCGGGGATCTCTACTACACGAAGCAGATGCTTCTGGCTGTGGGAGATAAGTACGAGTCGCAAATTGCAAAGGATCGCGAGACTGATTCTCGCTATCGCTGAGAGAAGTTCGAGCTGTCTTACATCGGAACGGACGCGGTCATGGATTTTCAGACGGTTGTATTTTATTTCTTCTCTGCAGTGATGGTACTGGCGTCGCTCAGAGTCATCACTGCCAGGAACCCTGTGCACGCAGCGCTTTTTCTTGTGCTGGCTTTTTTCAGTGCAGGCGGCATCTGGATGCTGTTGCACGCTGAGTTCCTCGCCATTGCGCTGGTCATGGTTTATGTCGGTGCGGTGATGGTCTTGTTCCTGTTCGTCGTGATGATGCTCGATATCAATCTTGAGCGCATCCGCCAGGGGTTCTGGAGCTATCTGCCCGTTGGTGCGCTTGTTGGCGTACTGATGGTGGTCGAAATGATCATGGTCCTCGGTGGACGCTACTTTGGTCTGGAAGGGATGCCTGAACCGGGCCCGGCGCCGGCGGGTTACAGCAACACCAAGGAACTCGGGCGCCTGATCTACACGGATTATGTCTACCCATTTGAGCTCGCCTCCATCGTTCTGCTCGTTGCGATGGTGGCCGCAGTAGCCCTGACGCTTCGCAAGAGAAAGAATGTTAAGAAGATCGATCCTGCGCAGCAGATTTCCGTTAAGCGTGACGATCGGGTTCGCATTGTGTCCATGAATGCGGAAAAGCGTTAAGTAAGCTAGCGATCGTCCAGGAAGGGAAAACAGATGCTTTCGTTGTCTCATTATTTGATATTGGGCGCCATTTTGTTCGCCATCAGTGTCGTTGGTATCTTTCTGAACAGAAAGAACCTGATCGTTCTGCTCATGGCGATCGAGTTGATGTTGCTGGCCGTTAATTTGAATTTCGTTGCGTTCTCCTACTACCTCGGGGATGCCGCGGGACAGATCTTCGTATTTTTCATCTTGACGGTCGCGGCTGCAGAGTCTGCTATCGGGTTGGCGATTCTGGTTGCTTTGTTCCGGAACCTGCGCACCATTCATGTCGATGATCTGGACAGTCTCAAGGGATAAGGAAGCTTTTCGATGACAGGGATTCAGAAGCTCTATCTGCTCGTACCTCTTGCTCCGCTGTTCGGCGCAATTGTGGCGGGCCTGTTCGGCAAGGCCATTGGACGTGCAGGCGCCCACACCGTGACGATTCTCGGTGTCGCCGTTGCTTTCGTCGCGTCCATTTTCATCTATCAGGATGTGGCAGCAGGGAACGTGTTCAACGGTACGCTCTATACATGGGCTACCTCGGGCAACCTGAAGCTTGAAGTTGGTTTCCTCGTGGATTCGCTGACCGTGATGATGATGCTGGTCGTCACCTTCGTGTCGCTCATGGTGCATATCTACACCATCGGTTACATGTCCGAAGATCCCGGCTACCAGCGTTTTTTCAGTTACATCTCGCTGTTCACGTTTTCGATGCTGATGCTAGTCATGTCGAACAACTTCCTGCAGCTGTTCTTCGGCTGGGAAGCGGTTGGTCTTGTCTCTTATCTGCTCATCGGTTTCTGGTACACGAGGCCGACCGCGATTTTCGCGAACATGAAGGCTTTTCTTGTCAACCGCGTTGGTGACTTCGGCTTCCTGCTTGGTATCGGTCTGGTTGCGGCTTATGCCGGGACGCTGAACTACGCCGAGGTGTTTGCGAAGAGCCCCGAGCTTGTTTCTATGGTCGTTCCGGAAACTGGCTGGCCTCTGATTACGGCGATCTGTATCGGGTTGTTTATTGGCGCTATGGGTAAGTCAGCGCAAGTTCCGTTGCATGTTTGGCTGCCGGACTCCATGGAGGGCCCGACCCCGATCTCCGCACTCATTCACGCTGCTACGATGGTGACCGCCGGCATTTTCATGGTCGCCCGGATGTCCCCGCTGTTTGAGCTCTCGGAGACCGCGCTGTCCTTCGTTCTGGTAATCGGTGCGACGACTGCGTTGTTCATGGGCTTTCTTGGGATCGTGCAGAACGACATCAAGCGGGTTGTTGCTTACTCGACGCTTTCCCAGCTCGGTTACATGACTGTTGCGCTTGGCGTCTCGGCATACTCCGCTGCTGTCTTCCACCTGATGACCCACGCCTTCTTCAAGGCGCTGCTGTTCCTCGGTGCTGGTTCCGTGATCATCGGGATGCACCACGATCAAGACATGCGGAACATGGGCGGTCTGTGGAAGTACATGCCGATCACCTGGCTCACGTCGCTTGTTGGTTCGCTCGCGCTGATCGGTTTCCCGTTCCTGTCAGGCTTCTATTCCAAGGACACGATCATTGAAGCTGTTGCGCTGTCTCACATCCCTGGGTCTGGCTATGCATACTTCTGCGTGATCGCGGGTGTCTTTGTTACCGCCTTCTATTCGTTCCGGATGTATTTCCTGGTGTTCCACGGTGAAGAGCGCTTTGGGCATGCCCACGATCACGCCGAGCACGCCGACGATGAACATCACGCCGACGCGCACGATGAGCATGATGCCGGTGGTAACGATCACCACCACGGCCTTGCCCCTGGCCAGAAGCCGCATGAATCCCCGTGGGTCGTGACGCTGCCGCTGGTATTGCTGGCGATTCCCTCGATGCTCATTGGTTTCGTTACCATTGAACCGATGTTGTTCGGTGGTTTCTTCAAGGGTGTGATCCACTTTGCCGAGCATCACCATGCGATGGCAGAGCTTGGCGAAGAGTTCCACGGCGCGGTTGGCATGGCCCTGCACGGTTTCACGTCGCTGCCGTTCTTCCTGGCCATGAGTGGGGTGGTGGTCGCCTTCGTCTTCTACATGGTTGCACCGTCCATTCCTGCGGCAATCATGAAGACCTTCAAGCCAATTCATACGCTGCTCGAGAACAAGTACTACTTCGACAAGTTCAATGAAGTCGTTTTTGCCGGTGGCGCTCGTCTGCTTGGTAAGGGGCTCTGGAAGATTGGTGATCAGACCCTGATTGACGGCATGGTTGTAAACGGTTCGGCCAAGACTGTTGGTCTAATCGCTCAGCTTTCACGGTTGTTCCAGAGCGGGCACATCTACCAGTACGCGTTTTCGATGATCATCGGGGTGTTTGTGTTGCTGACCTTCTGGTTCAGCCGTGGTTGATCAGAGCCAGTCTTGGTAATGCGTAACTAAGAGATTTAGGACTTTTGCGCTGCAATTGAGTGCTTAGAACGGACAGTTGAGATGACGGGTAATCCTATTCCATTCCTTAGCCTTGCGATCTGGGTCCCGATCGTTGGTGGGTTGCTGACACTTGCGACGGGTTCTGATCGTAATGCCTCGGCCGCTAGGTTCTTGGCGTTGCTTTCTGCCCTGGCAGGTCTGGCGGTGAGCATTCCGCTGTACACGTCGTTTGATGTTACGACTAGTGCGATGCAGTTCGTTGAGTCCTACCCATGGATTCCTCGCTTCAACATCAACTACGTTCTCGGTGTGGATGGCATCTCGGTGCTGTTCGTCCTGCTGAACAGTTTCATCACCGTGATCGTTGTTGTGGCTGGCTGGGAAGTCATTCAGGAGAAGGTCGCGCAATATTTGGCCGGTTTCCTGATCATGTCCGGTCTGATCAACGGGATTTTCAGTGCTCTTGACGGCGTGCTCTTCTACGTCTTCTTTGAAGCTTCGCTGATTCCGCTGTTCATCATCATCGGCGTGTGGGGCGGCCCGAATCGTGTGTACGCAGCGATCAAGTTCTTCCTCTATACGCTTGCCGGCTCGCTGTTGATGCTGATCGCACTGCTCTACCTCTTCATGGAGTCGGGTGGCAGCTTCAGCATTCTCGACTGGCACCAGCTGAAGCTGGGGATGGACGTTCAGTCCCTGATCTTCTGGGCGTTCCTCGTGTCCTTCGCGGTCAAGGTCCCGATGTTCCCTGTACATACCTGGCTGCCGGATGCTCACGTTGAGGCACCGACCGGCGGTTCGATCGTGCTGGCTGCTATTGGCCTGAAGCTGGGCGCTTACGGTTTCCTCCGGTTCTCGCTGCCGATCGCCCCGGATGCCAGCCATGCGTTTGCACCGATGATCATCACGCTGTCGCTGATTGCGGTGATCTATATCGGCTTCGTCGCGCTGGTTCAGACCGACATGAAGAAGCTCGTGGCTTATTCATCCATCTCCCACATGGGCTTCGTGACGCTGGGCTTCTTCATCTTCAATCCTCTTGGTGTTGAAGGTGCGCTGGTTCAGATGATTTCCCACGGCTTTGTGTCGGGCGCCATGTTTGCGTGTATCGGCGTGCTTTATGACCGCATGCACTCCCGCCAGATCGCGGATTACGGTGGTGTTGTGAACGTGATGCCCAAGTTTGCTGCCCTGTTCATGCTTTTCGCGATGGCTAACTCCGGCTTGCCCGCGACGTCCGGTTTTGTCGGCGAGTTCATGGTTGCGCTTGGCGCAGTGCAGTTCAATTTCTGGGTGGGCTTTGCTGCGGCGACGACCCTGATCGTCGGTGCCGCTTACACCCTCTGGATGTACAAGCGCGTGGTGTTCGGTGCGATCGGCAATCATCATGTTGCCGAACTCACCGACATCAATAATCGAGAGTTTGTGTTCCTTCTCGTCTTAGCTGTTTGCGTCCTCGTGATGGGTATCTATCCCTTCCCTGTCACGGAAGTTATGCATGCGTCGGTCAATGATCTGCTCAAGCACGTTGCTACCAGCAAGCTTTGATCCAAATCGCGAAAGATCCCTTAGGACTGTGGCGTTGATATGAACTTTGTGATTCCCGATTTCTATCCAGCAGCAGCAGAGTTGTTTGTTGTTGCGATGTCGTTTGTTGTTCTTATGGCGGGAACCTTCGCCAAGGACTCCAAGGGCTTGGCGTACTATTTGACGCAGCTGACGCTTATCGGGGCGGGCGCCATTACTCTGTTTTCGATGGACGGTCAGGTAGGGTTCACGTTCAGCAACATGTACGTGGACGACTTGATGGGCGATTTCCTCAAGTTGATGCTGTACTTCGCCGTGGCGGTCGTTCTGCTGTACTCCCGGGGGTACATGATCGATCGTCGGATGGAGACGACCGAGTACTACGTCCTGGCGATCTACGCGACCCTCGGGATGATGGTCATGATCGCGGCCAACCATTTCCTGACGCTTTATCTCGGTCTGGAACTGTTGTCCCTGTCCCTTTACGCGATGGTTGCACTTCAGCGTGACTCGGCCCGTGCGACCGAGGCTGCAATGAAGTATTTCGTTCTCGGGGCGCTCGCTTCTGGTCTCCTGCTGTACGGCATCTCGATGCTCTACGGTGCCACCGGCACGCTGGAGATTTCCGGTGTGGCGCAGGCTGTCTATCATCAGGCTGCCAACAAGAACGTCCTGATGTTTGGTCTCGTGTTTGTTGTGGCCGGTCTGGCGTTCAAGCTGGGGGTCGTTCCTTTCCACATGTGGATTCCTGACGTCTATCACGGCGCGCCCACGTCGGTGACGCTGATGATCGCGTCGGCACCGAAGCTGGCTGCTTTCGGTATGGCGATGCGCCTGCTGGTGAATGGGCTGTTCGAGCTGGCGGATCAGTGGCAGTCGATGCTGATGTTCCTGGCCGTGCTTTCGATCGTTCTGGGTAACCTCGCTGCCATCGCGCAGACCAACATCAAGCGCATGCTCGGCTACTCGGGTATCTCGCACATGGGTTTCATGCTGCTCGGCCTGATGTCTGGTGTGGTGGGTGGTGATCGGCATTTCGCGCTGAACGCCTATAGCTCTTCGATGTTCTATGTGGTGTCGTACGTGCTGATGACGCTGGGTGCCTTCGGTGTGCTGATCCTGCTGTCCCGTGCCGGGTTTGAAGCAGAGAACATTGACGACTTCAAGGGCCTGAACAAGCGCAATTCGTGGTTCGCGGGAGTGATGGCGATGGTCATGTTCTCGATGGCCGGTATCCCGTTCTTCATCGGTTTCTTTGCCAAGTTCTCTGTGCTCCAGGCTGTGGTTGCTGCCCGTTACTATTGGGTTGCCGTGCTTGCAGTGGTGATGTCGCTCATCGGTGCTTTCTACTATCTCCGCGTCGTCAAGGTGATGTTCTTTGATGAGCCGGCTGATGCAACCCCGATTAACGCTCCGGCTGACATGCGCGTGCTGCTGTCGATGAACGGCGTTGCCGTTGCGGTGCTCGGGCTTGTGCCTCAGGCGCTGATGTCGCTCTGCGCTTACTCGCTGCTCGGCTCGCTGTAATCTTCGACTTTCGAGATCACCTTGTTCTACGCTGTCTTTTCTGTGCTGGTTGGGCTGGTGAATGCGGTCTTCGTCAGTGATCGCTTCTTCGGCCTGGTCAGGCTGGGTAGTGAGGGCAAGGGGCTCGGGGGCCGGTTGCTTGAGTTGGCGGTCATCGCGGCTGCGCTGATGTTCGCGCTTCGCATGCTAGAGGCCAGTTCGCATGGCTCGGCCTACAGCCAGGGCTGGGAGTTTTACGCGATTACGGGCTGTGTGATGCTGGTGGCAGTATTTCCGGGCTTCGTGTATCGCTATCTCTGGAAACGAAGCGCGGCTTGAACGTTTCACAACAACACCCGGGAGTCTCCCGGGTTTTGTTTTCAGGCGGCCGGGTTATCGAACGGGGTCAAGTTTTCGTGCTGGAGCCCGCTGAAAATCTTGCTGGTGGTGGTTCAACTCAGGCCTAGATGCCTCCTGCTGAAATTGAGCGAATGATGTCCTGTTCGTCAATTCTCAAGAGTTGTCCTGAGTCTCATTCAACAAAGTCCGTAATCGCTCATGATTCAAAAAGCTGAAAATTTTGTGATTGTTGGGAGAACAAGCGACGGCAGGACTTTTCGGCCGAGTGATTGGGCGGATCGGCTGTGCGGGATCATGTCGGTGTTCGGCTCTGATAACCGGATGACCTATTCGCCTTATGTGCGGCCTGCCTGTAACCTGAGAGGCGACAAGACGGTTCTGGTGGATGCGAAGATTCACGACATCGAGCCACTTGCGTACAACTTCCTGCGCAATTTTGCGAAGGACAATGATCTGCAGGTCGAAACGCTGCCAGACAGCTATTTTGATTGATGGATTTGCAGCCGTGCGCTGTTGATGTGGCTTGCGGGCTGGAGTCAGGAGGGTAGTGCGATGTTCGCACTACCTTTTTTGTTTTCAGATCAGGATTTCGACGAGATCGGGATGGCTGAGGAATCCGCGAGGGCTAGCGGTTGCACCATAGGCACCGGACTGGAAGATCACGACGAGGTTGTCTCGATCGCATTCGGGCAGGGCCATCTTTTCCGCGAGGAGATCCAGCGGGGTGCATAGCGGTCCAACGACGGATACCGGATCGGTGAGCGGCTGGTCCATCCGGTCGCCAATCGTCACCGGGTAGTTCTTCCGGATGACCTGGCCGAAGTTGCCGGACGCCGAGAGGTGGTGATGCAGGCCGCCGTCGGTCACGAGGAAGCAGTGGTTGCGTGAGATTTTCTTGTCGAGAATCCGGCAGACGTAAATGCCGGCCTCGCCGACGAGGTAGCGACCCAGCTCGATGACGATCTGCGCTTCAGGGAGTTTGGTCCTTGCGTCGGCCTGAATTTCAGCAAGGTTGGCGGCGATTCCGGTGAGGTCGAGCCGGCGTTCGCCTGGAAAGTAGGGAATGCCGAAGCCTCCGCCGAGATTGAGGAATTTCACGGGGGTTTGTGCGTGCTCGGCGAGCTTCAAGGCCAGTTCGTAGCTCTTGCGCTGGGCCTCGATGATCGCTTCTGCGCGGAGGTTTTGCGAACCGGCGAACAGGTGGAAGCCTTCGAAGCTGAGGCCTGCACTGTGGATTTCGGCGAGCGCGTGGGGCACCTGCTCTGCGTCGATGCCGAATTGCTTGGGGCCGCCGCCCATCTTCATCCCGGAGCTCTTCAGCTCGAAATCCGGATTGACCCGTACGGCCACGCGGACCTGCCAGCCGGTGGCCTGGCGGATTGCGCCGAGTTCGGTGATTTCGCGGAAGGATTCGATGTTGATCAGGATGCCGGCAGCAACCGCCTGTCGGAGCTCCTCATGGCGCTTTCCCGGGCCGGCGAAGCTGATTTCGTGGGGATCTGCGCCGCTGTCGAGGGCGACCTTCAGCTCGTTGGCGGAAGCCACGTCGATCCCGTCCACCAGCCTTGCCATGTGGTCGACGAGGGCGGGCATCGGGTTGGCCTTCATCGCGTAATGGATCTTGATGCCGGCCGGCAGGCTGGCCTTCAGCGCGGTGACACGCTGGGTCAGCAGTTCGCGGTCGTAGGCGTAGAAGGGCGTTTGCCCGACCCGGGCGGCGAGGCGGCGAAGGGGGATGTTGCCGATGATGAGTTCGCCGTCCCGGGACTGGAATTGGTCCATCGGGGCGTGGGTCGGCTTCTCGCGGAGGATGTCGCTCATGGCGTAGTAGGGCTGCGTTGCAGGAATTCGGTGGAGAGGGATTTCCGGTCGATCTTGCCGTTCGGATTGCGGGGCAGGGGGCCGCTGCGGGCTTCGATGGTGGCGGGCACCATGTAGGTGGGCATCCGCTGGCGGCATTCGGCCTGGAGCGCGTCGACATCCAGCGGGCCGTCCTTGCCGGTGGCGATCACGCAGATGGCTTCGCCCAGGCTGGGGTGGGGCGTGCCGAAGGCGATGCATTCGCCGACCAGGCCGGTGGCGTAGAGGATTTCTTCGACCTCGGTGGGGCTGACCCGGTAGCCCGAGGTTTTCATCATCTCGTCGCGGCGGCCGATGAAGTAGAGGTAGCCCTCTTCGTCGCGGCGCACGGTGTCGCCCGAAAACACGGCGATCTCGGGGAGCACGAAGCCGGCCTGGCGCCCCGGGGCGGTGGCGGGGAGCGGCTTGAAACGTTCGGCGGTCTTTTCGGGATCGTTCCAGTAGCCCATCGCGACGAGGGCGCCGCGCTGGACGAGTTCGCCGGGTTCGTTGGGGCCGCATTCGCTGCCGTCCTCACGCAGCACCATGACCTCGGCCCCCGGGATGGCCTTGCCGATGGAATCCGGGCGGAGGTCGGCCTGCTCGGGCGGCAGGTAGGTGGCGCGGAAGGCTTCGGTGAGACCGTACATCAGGAAGGGCTTGGTCTTCGGCAGGTGGGCGCGCAGGGCCTTGAGGGTTTCCAGCGGCATCCGCCCTCCGGTGTTGGCGAAGTAGCGCAGATGCTCGGTGATGTCCTCGGGCCACTGGAGCTGGGCCAATTGGATGTAGAGCGGCGGAACGGCGGTGAGGCCGGTGACTTTTTCCTTGATGACGGCCTTCAGCACGTCCTGCGGGAAGAGGTAGTTGAGCAGCACGACCCTCGCACCGGCGTGGAAGGCTGTTGTGAGCTGGGAGAAGCCCGCGTCGAAGGAGAGCGGCAGGGCGGCGAGCAGGGTGTCGTCGGCGTTGTTGCCCAGATAGCTGGCGACGCTCTTCGCGCCCGCCACCATGTTGCGGTGGGATAGCACGACGCCCTTCGGCTTGCCGGTGCTGCCGGAGGTGTAGAGGATCGACAGCAGGTCGGTGTCGATGACCCGATGGCCGCCGCTGTTGCCGGAGAGCAGCTCGGCCCAGTCGGTGATGCGCTGGGCGGGAAGGTCGATCGGCTTGGCCAGCGGCTTGGTGAGGACGATGTGGCGCAGGTCGTGGCAGTGGGCCAGGGCTTCGGCGATGAAGGGCAGGCGTTCGGGGGATGTGACCAGCACCCGCGCGTTGCAGTCGCGCAGGATGTGGGCGATCTGCTCGGGCTTCAGGATCGGATTGACCGGAACGAAGGCGCCGCCGGCCCGGGCTGCGCCAAAGCACGCCACGACGGTCTCGAAGCGCTTGTCGAGAAACACGCCGACGCGCTCGCCCCGCTCAAGCCCGAGGCGGACGAGGCCACCGGCAAACCGGCCCACCTGTTCGTCCAAGCCTGCGTAGCTGAGGGTCGATGTGCCGGCAGTGAGGGCTGGGCTGTCTGGGGCACGCTCGGCGGATGCCGTGATGAGTTCGTGCAGAAGCGAGGTGTTGGGCATCGATCTTGAGGCGGTTATGGGGTCTGGTCAGCCGGAATCCTGCGCCGGCCCGGCAAATGCACTGTTTTTGAGAGCACCCGGGGGGTGGCGCACGACTTAGATCACGGTTCAGAATGCGACCTTGTCGCTTATAATGATAAAGGCTTGTGCTTGCAAGGTCGCAAGGCGCGGTATCTGGTTTTGCGGTGGGTTTTTCGGACTGGAGTGACTTTTGGATACGAAGAAGGAAGTGCTGTCGATTCTCGACGAGGTTCTGAGCCTGGGCGGCGCTGCGGCTCAGTTTGATCTCGACACGCCTCTGCTGGGTGCGCTGCCGGATCTGGATTCGATGGCAGTGGTCGGCCTGATCAACTTCATCGAAGAGCATTTCGGTTTCGTGATCGAGGATGACGAGATCGATGGTTCCACCTTCGCATCCGTGGGCTCTCTGGTCGAGTTCGTGGATGGAAAGCTGGCGGCCCAGGCCTGAGTTGCCGGGCACCGCGTCGAAGACGCCCTGAACCACAAAACGCCGGGTCAAGCCCGGCGTTTTGCTTTTGGGGCCACGCAGCGCTCGCCGCGTGGATGGGCCCGGATCAGTTGCTGACGCTCTGGCGGAGCCGTTTGAGCTCAGGCACGCACGAGCCGCAGTTGGTGCCGCATTTGGTGCGGGCCTGCAGGCAGTCGAGGGATTCGCCTGCCCGGAAGGCGGCGAGGATGTCGTCCTCGGCCACGTCGAAGCAGTTGCAGATCACCTTGCCCCGGGCGGCCTGACCGGCGGGCGGCTGGGTGAGCGGGGCCAGCAGCCACGGGCGGACCGCAGCGGCGGAATGCCCCTGCACCATCATGTCGGCGAGCCAGTCAGCGGCCCTGGTTTCGCCGGCGAGGCGCACCGCGGTGAGCGAATCGCCCTCCACCAGCGCGCGCTTGGCGACGCCCTTGCGGCTGTCGTCGTACGAGAGCACGCGGGTCGGGTCGTCGAGGGCGACGTCCCGGTCAAGGGCTTCGATGAGTTCCGGCGCGAGTTCTTCCCCGCGGGCCTTGAGCACGACCACCGGCGAGTTGCGGCCGGCGAGGGTGAGGCTGGCGTAGGGGAAGTGCGGCAGCCACTGGCGCAGGCGGTCCATTACCGCCAGCGGGTTGGGCTGCAGATTGCCGTCGGCGTCGGCCTCGCTTCGGCGCATGACCACCAGCGACTTGCCGGCGGTGTACTTTTCCACCTGCACGGCGGCGTGCTTGAGTTCGGGCTGCTTTGAAGTGGGGTCGAAGTCGGAGGGCATCAGCGCATTCACGCCCTGGCCGCCCATCGTGTTGCCGCCCCAGTGCATCGGCACGAAGCATTGCCCGGGGCGCACGGTGGCGGATTGCAGCACCTTCAGCACCACCTCGCCACGCCGGCTCTTGACCTTGACCAGGTCGCCATCGGCCAGCCGGCGGCGCTCCATGTCGTCCTGGTGCATGTGGAGCAGGGGCTCGGATTCGTGGCTGTAGAGGCGGGCGACGAGGCCGGTGCGGCTCATCCCATGCCACTGGTCGCGCAGGCGGCCGGTGTTGAGGTGGAGCGGATAGTGGGCAGACGGGGATTCGGCGGTGATGCGGTGCTCGGTGACGACAAACCGCGCACGGCCCGTCGGTGTGGGATACACGCCGTTTTCGTAGAGCCTCACCTTGCCGTTGTTGGCGCCTTCCGGGAAAGGCCATTGCTGCGGGCCTGCGTGCTCGAGCATGGCGTAGCTCATGCCGGTGATGTCGAGGTCGCGGCCACGGGTGGATTCCCGGTGCTCGTTCCAGATTTCCTCGGAGCAGGTGTAGGGGAACATGCGCTCGGCGAGCGCTCCCTTGCCCAGGCGAGTGCCCAGACGCCGGGCGAAATCCACCACGATCGCCCAATCGTGGCGTGCTTCGCCCGGCGCGGACACGGCGGCCCGGACGCGCGTGATGGCGCGTTCCGAGTTGGTGACGGTGCCGTCCTTCTCGCCCCAGGTGGTGGCGGGCAGGAGGAGATCGGCGTAAGTGCAGGTTTCGGTGTGGCCGAAGGCTTCCTGCACGATGACGAATTCGGCGTTCTTCAGGGCTTCGTGGATCAGCGCCTGGTCCGGCATCGACTGGGCCGGGTTGGTGCAGGCGATCCACACGGCCTTCACGTCGCCCGATTTGAGCGCCTTGAAGAGCTCGACGGCGCTCTTGCCCGGCGTGGCGGGCACGCTGTCCACGCCCCACAGGGCGGCGACTTCGGCGCGGTGAGCGGGGTTGGCCATGTCGCGGTGGGCCGAGAGCAGGTTGGCGAGGCCGCCCACCTCGCGCCCACCCATGGCGTTGGGCTGGCCGGTGAGGGAGAACGGCCCGGCGCCCGGACGCCCGATCTGGGCGGTGGCCAGATGCAGGTTGATGAGCGCCGAGTTGTTGTGGGTGCCGAAGGAGAACTGGTTGAGCCCCTGGCAGTACATGGACATCGTCGCCTTCGAGGTGGCGAAAATCTGCGCGGCCTGCTCGATGGCGTTCTTGTCGAGCCCGCAGATCGACGCGGCCATGGCGGGCGTGTATTCGCGGACGATCTTCTTCAGGGCGTCGAAGCCTTCGGTGTGGGCGTCGATGTAGTCGCGGTTCACCCAGCCTTCCCACAGCATCACATGGAGCATCGCGTTGTAGAGGGCGATGTCGGTGCCCGGGATGAGCGGCAGGTGCAGGTCGGCGGCTTCGGCGGTGTCGGTGCGGCGGGGGTCGATCACCACCAGCTTCATGTCCGGGTTGGCCTTGCGTGCGTCCTCGACGCGCCGGAAGGCGATCGGGTGGGCGAAGGCGGTGTTGCTGCCGGTGATGAAGAGCGCCTGGGTGTGGCGGATGTCGTCGTAGCTGCACGGCGGCGCGTCGGCGCCCAGGCTCAGCTTGTAGCCGGCCACGGCGCTGGACATGCACAGGCGCGAATTGGTGTCGAGGTTGTTGCTGCCGATGAGGCCCTTCATCAGCTTGTTGAAGACGTAATAGTCCTCGGTGAGCAGCTGGCCGGCGCCGTAGATCGCCACGGCGTCGGGGCCGTGCTCGGCGATGATCGCGGCGAACTTGTCGGCGGCGGTGTCGAGGGCGGCATCCCAGCTCACCCGGGCGCGGGCGTCGGCGCGGCTGGCGCGCAGCTCGGGGTAGAGGGCGCGGGCGGCGAGGGTTTCTGGAGCGGCAGACAGATGCAGGGTCGAGCCCTTGGTGCACAGCCGGCCGAAGTTGGCCGGGTGGTCCGGGTCGCCCTTGACGCCGGTGATGCGGCCGGCTTCGTGTTCGATGACAACTCCGCAGCCAACGCCGCAGTAGCAACAGGTGGATTTCGTTTCGGCCATGAATGCTCCTTTGATGCATGGCACAAGCAAACCATGTGCCATGCGCAGGAGCCCCGTTTTCGGCCCATCCTGGCCGTTGGTTGGCACCAGGATGGGGAATCGGCGGGCCAGAGCGGTGCGCCGCTCAGTTTTCCTTCTTCTTGCCCGCACCAGCTTTGGGCGTGCCCGCTGCCGGTTTCTTCGGTTTGGGTTTCGCCGCGGCGGGCGTGGCAGTGGGCGCCCCGGTGCCTGGCGCTTCGCTGGCCTTCTTCGGGTCGTGGAGGATGTCGATCACCGTGTCGAGCAGCCGGGCGCGGTCGGCGTCGCCCGGGGCGCCGCGGCATTTGAGCAGATCGCCCAGGATGCGGATCTGGGCGGTGACCGAATCCAGCTCCCGCTGCGTGACGGTGATGCCGCGGATGGCTTCGAGATAGTTGCAGGCCAGATCACGGGCGGAGCCTTCGGCTGTGTGCAGCCAGCAGGCGAGCCGGGCATCTGCGGACATCACCGCGTCGAAGAAGTCGAAGGTTCGCCCGAAGCGGGTTTGAGCCGCGCTGTCGCAGGTGGAGGAATCCTTGCCGTAATCGGCCTCGGTGTCGAGCAAGGCGTCGATCTGCAGGCGGTTGAGGTAGTTGTAGGGGTTCCAGTCAGGAGCGCTGTCGGGGGTACCCTGGTGCTGGGCGTAGGCATCGCGTGCTTCGGCGAGCAGGGGGGCGACCACTTCTGACCACGGCTTGCCGCTGCGGGCGAGGACGACGGCCTTGCGCTTGAGCGTGCTGCCGAGGATCGCCAGCCTTTCCGGATTGACGCTGCCGAAGGTGCCGGAGGCTGCCTCGGGGTGCTCGGCCGACAGGGCGATGAGGAAGCGCAGGCGTGCCAGGGCGCTGTCGGCCAGGGCGGCGGCGGCCTGAAGGGCGTCGGGCCCGTCGGGGGCGCGGCTGAGGTTCTCGGCCTGGCGGGCTTCCAGGTTGGCGAGCTGTTCGATGGCCGAGAGGGGCACGAGGCCGCGGGACGAATCCTCACTGATGGCGCGCAGCCAGGCCTTGCGGGCGTCGTCGAAGCCTTCGAGGCCGTAGGCGGCGTACAGGCGCGCGAGCGCCTGCTGGACTTCCGGCAGGCTGGTCCAGCGCTCGGGCACATGGCGCAGGCGGCTCTTGATGCGCTGGGCGGCCTGCTTGAAGCCGCTGTCCTTGCTGGCGGACTGGAGCATCTGGCCGGCGTCGGGCAGGCGGGATTCGATGCGCCGCTGCTCGATCCAGTCGATGAGCTCGTTGGGCGCGCGCATGGGGGCGTCGTCGCTGGCCGGGTTGCGCCGGACCTTGAGCTGGAAGGCCGGGTCGCCGTAGGCCTGGTAGGCGCCCCAGGTGTTGTGGTCGGGGAAGGCTTCGAAGGTGGTCGCGCGGGCCACGGTGATGGCCTCGCCGAAGCTGGCGTTGCGCTGGGTCATCTGCTCGAAGAAGGTTTCGATGAAGGTGCGCGCGGCGCCGTCGTGGACCTCCCAGCCGGCGGCCACCACGCAGCGCACGCCCATGTCGATGAGCTCCCGCGCGAGGCTGGCGGCGAGCCGGCTGCTGCCGGTGCCGATCTTGCCCAGGTGGCAGCAGTTGAGGAAGACGAGATCCGGCACGTTTTCCATCTGGCCGATCTCGGCGGCGGTGAGGAGCAGCCCGTTGGAGAGCACCACGCCGCTGCGGCAGGTGCCATCCGCCGCCCGCTTGCCGTGGATGCCGTGGGCCGAGACCATCAGGATGCGATAGGGCCTGGCGTAAAGGCGGGTGAAGACGTCGGCGGCCTGGGCGTCGGGCGGAACGAAGGCCACTTCGTAGCCGACTTCGGAGAGCACCCGGGCAACGGTGTTGCCTTCGGCGGCGGCGCCGGGCAGGGCGTCAAGGCAGTCGGGCTCGGGCTGGCCGTCGGCGCCGATGCGCGGCTTCCAGTCGGCCCCGCCGAACTGGGCGTGGAAGCCGTCGGTGGAGGGCTCGGCGATCACGCAGGCCGAGAGGCTGTCGGTGCGCACCACCTGGCGGCGGAAGTGGCTGGTCATGAACTGGCGCACCACGCGGGTGTGCAGCACCATCGGCCGGCCGTCCACCTCCAGCATTTCCCAGGGCAGGTTGGCGGTGGTCTCATCGACCATCAGCAGCAGGTTGTTGGCCTGGCGGGCGGCGGCCTTGAAATCCAGCGGCACCAGCAGCTGGAAGAGCGTGGTGCCGAAGCCGGAATCCTTGGCGTAGAGGGTGGGGCTGCGGCTCTTCAGGCGGTCGTCGCAGAGCTTCTCGACGAGGCCCGGCTGGCGGATCTGCACGATGCTCTCGGCGCGCGCCTTGTCGCCCATGTAGATGAACTTGAGGCGGCTGGCGTAGCGGATCGTCGGCGCGCTGTCGAGCCAGAAGGGCGTCGGCATGGTGCCGTCGCTCACCTTGTCGGCACAGCCGTAGATGCGCAGCAGCTGGCGCAGATTTTCGGGCGGGATGGGCGGCTGGAAGCGCGGGGTGGTGGCGTCGGCCGGAAAATCGGTGTCCTCGCGGTCGGCGTCGCACACCACGAGGCGCGGCCAGTAATCCGAGAAGGGCGACACGCTGAGGCGCTGGCGTACGCCTTCACCGACAAACAGCTCGTCGGCGGCTTCGAGCTGGAAGTTCATCTGCTTGAGCTCGCTGGCGAGGGTCGAGCCCAGCCGGCTCACCGCGTGGGCGGCGGAGATCGCGCTGTCGTGGAAGACCTCGACGAACTGCAGCTCGGACACCAGCGCGCGGCGGGCGTTGGTGTTCTGGGCCGAGCCGCCTTCGCCGGCGGCGAAGTCCCGATTGGCCATCAGCACGCCGAGCACCACCGCCTTCACTGATTCGGCCACGTCGAGCTGCAGCGCCGAATTGGTGCCGATGAGCAGCGACGCCAGCTTGAGGTGGAGGGTGTCGCCATCGGGCGTGCCGGGGGCGCTGCCGACCTGCTCCTCGCCGTAGCGGTCGGCGGCGTGGAGGAGGTAGCGCAGCACGCCGCCGCGCACGGCTTCGCTGACGCCGTCGGCGGTGAGCTTGCCCATCTCGCCCAGGCCTACCACCACCGCGCCGCAGCCGGTCTGGCGCTGGCGTTCGGCCAGGTTGCGGGGCATCAGCACGATGGAGGCGTTGCCGATTTCGCCGGTGTGGATGCCGAGCCGCTGGCGCTGGCTGAGGGCGCCGCGCACCAGGTAGCGGTCGATCACCCCTTCGGCGGCGGCGATCGGGTCGCCCCGGTAGTGGCCGCACAGCACCGGGATATGCACGAAGCGCAGGTCCATCGCGGTGACGGAGACCTTCAGGCTGCGGTTGCGGCTGCGCGGCGCCGCCGGGCGCAGGCGGCCGCCCAGCAGGCGGGCGGTAGCTTCGGGGCGCGACGGGAAACCGGCGGGCGGGCCGGCCCGGTATTCGCGCACCACGTCGGCGTCGCCCCCGCGGCTGACCGGCAGCGGGCCGAGCTTGCGCGGAGCACCCCGCTCGAGAAGCGATTCGATTTCCTCGAAGTAAGCCTCGGTGCTGGTGAGGCCCATGTGATCCACCGGCATCAGCCACTTGCGGTCGGCGGGCAGGCCGGGCAGGTGGCCCGAGGCCCAGGTGACCGAGCCGTCACCAGCGGGCGTCCCGCGCAGCACGATGCTGCCCCCGCCCCGCTGCTCGACGATCCCGCAGGGCGTGTTGTCGCTCTGGCCGAAGACGTAGGCGATCCGCTCGGGGGCCTTGCGCACCCAGCTGGTGTCGGCCACCCCAGTCCAGAAATCAGCCGCCTGGCGGAGCACGTCGGCGGAGGGCTTGCCGCCCAGCTGGCGGCCGAACCAGAAGTCGTCGTTGATGGCGGCGAGGGCGTTCCAGGTGTCCGGGCTGTAGTAGTCGCGTACGGCGGTGTTGCCGGTGTCGAGGAAGCCCGGCGCCGGCAGCAGGTGCACCGCGCCGGGAAAGCCCGCGACGATGTCGAGGATCTGCTGCATGTCGTGGCGCAGGTCCACCCGTGCCAGCAGGCGGATGGTGTCGGACTGGCCCAGCAGCGTGTCCACGAACAGGTGCGAGCCGTGGTTGGGCGTGCCGAGCATCACCAGCCGGCCTTCCGGGCGGGCGACGATGGCGTCCCACAGGGCTGGCTTGTGGGCGAAGGCGGCGCGCACCACGAGGCCGCCCATGCTGTGGGCGAGGATGCGCACCGGGGTGGTGGGGTTCTTGTCGAGGAGGTCGCTCAGCCGGCCGGCGAGCTGCTCGCCGAGCCTGGCGATGGGCTGGCGCCAGTCGTAGTCGAACAACTCGACCCGATGGGTGTCGCCGAGCTTCTGGGCGAGCTTGCCGTACGCCATGCCCACCAGCCCTGCCTCGGCCACCCTGGCCTTGCCGTCGAAGGCGATCCGGCTGAGGGCGCCGCGGGCGAGGCCGAGGGGGTCCAGCCAGACGCGCTTGCCGTCGGCGTCGAGGTTGCTGCCCATGATGCCCGGCAGGAAGACGAGGATGGGCGCGCGGGCGTCGCCGCGGGACTGGGGAGCTTTCGGCTGCGCGACGGTGTCGTCGTCGCCGAGTTCCGGCTGGGCGGGGGTGGCCCATTCGGGCAGGTCAGTCGGGGCGTCGGCCGTAAGCCAGCGGTGCAGCGCCGAGGGCAGCGGGCGGCCGTCGGCGGTGGCGGTGTCGTCGCGGAAGTAGCGGAAGTGATTGACGTTTTCGCCCTGCACGAAGATCGCCCGGGCACCGGCCTGCCAGGCCAGGCCGCCGTACATCGAGGCGGTGTCCACCACCAGATCGTTGTCGGCCCGGTCGAAGAACATCCAGTCGGTGAACATGGTGCCCAGGCGCTTGGCGAGGCCGCCGCCTTCGATGTCGCCGGCGATGATCGCCATGCCGGTGGTGGCCCGTTGGGGGGCTGAAGCGAGCAGCATGCCCATGGCGGCGTCCGGCAGCATGGCTTCGATGCCTGGCAGGAGGCGCGGGTCGAGGCGCCGGTTGGCGATCTCGAGGACGATCCGGGTGAGCACCGCGATGCCCTTGTCGGTGGCGGCCTTGGCTTCGGCCGCCGCGGCAGGGCCGGCATTGGCGCCAACGACGGCGCTGGCGGTCCAGCCGCCGGCCTTGCGGATGAGGTTGAGGAGGCCCGACAGGAAGACTTCCAGGTTGTCGGTGAGGAGCGCCGTGCCCCGGGCGGGGGCGGCGACGCGCACGTAGCGCTTGATCTGGAAGCGCTTGGTGCGCAGCAGCTTGATGAGTTCGGTGAGCTTGGCCTGCTCCTGCTGGATGAAGCGTTCCAGATCGGCCTTGGCGGTGGGGGAGGTTTCGTCCTTGCGGGGCGCGGGGCGGTAGTCGCGGATCAGGTCGGTGAGGATCTCGTCGTTGCCGGGGCTGGCGTCGATGCACAGCAGATCGCCCACGAGGCCGCCGCGGGAGTGGGTGACGATGCTGAACATCGCCTTTGCAGGCAGCACTCGGGCCAGTGCAAGGGCGTTGTCGATGGGGCTCTCGGAGAAAGTGTGGTGTTCGAAGCCGAACAGACGGCCTTCAAACTCGCCCACCAGCTTCTGCCAGCTCTGGCTGCCGGGCAGCTGGCCGAAGCCGCCGAGGGTGTGGGAGCCGGTGCCGTGGATGAAGATCAGGCCGGGCGCGGTGGTGAGCGCCTTGAGGGCCGGGGCGTCGGCGGTGAGCGCGCCGTGTTCGTCCAGGGCGCCGCCGTGCCAGGGGTAGAGGCCCGGAGCGTTGCGGCCGCGCTTCTCGATGGCCCACACGATGGCCTTGGCGCCGGCGTAGGTGCTGCCGGCGACGATCAGGTCTTCAAGCTTGCTGCCGGTGAATTCGGTGAGTTTGTCGTGGGCGGCCTTGGTGAGCTCGTCGTCCTTGAGGGCGAGGGTGGTGAGCTTGCGCCACACCCACTCGCCGATGCCCCGGCTCTGGGCGTCGCGGGGGCGCAGGGCGGTGAGATCCAGCGTGTCGTCGTCGCCGCGCAGTTCGGGGCGGGTGGCGGCAAGGCGTGCGAGGCGCTCGGCCAGCGCGTCGGCGCGGATGAAGACGGTGGTGCCGTCGTCGGCCTCGAGGGCCAGCAACCGGGTGTCGGGCTTCACGTCCACCTGGCGGCTGTCGTCGCCCCGGGCCCGCGGGCCGATCTCCCAGCTCTCCTCGACCTGCACGTTGGCGAGCAGGGCGTCGGGGGCTTCGTTGTCGTCGCCCCGGCTGCCGGCCCGGGCAAGGGCGGCGGGGAGTGCCGGCTTGCGGCTGGCGTCGGTTTCGGGGGCGGCGATGAGGCGCAGGGTGGGCAGGGCCGGTGTGGTCACAGCGGAACTCCAGATCGGGGGCCGTCAGGCAAGCCGGCCCGCACAGGGCGGGCCGGGGTTGGGTGCGGATTGCGTGGCGTGGCGCTCAGGAAAAGACCTTCCACGCCTTGGCGGTGCGGCTACCAAAGAGCTGCGGATCCTGCGGCAACTGGTTGGTGGGCAGGTAGGTGGGGGTGATGGCCTTGAACCAGGTGGCGTAGCTGGCGCTGGCCGGCAGCGCCGCGAGCGCCTTGAGGGCGTAGTAGGTGAAGGCGCCGTTGGGGCGGCCCTTGAAGCTGGTGTCCCAGCTGTACTGGCTGTCCTTGGCGCCGGCCATCAGCAGGTCGCCGCCGCTGCGCGACAGGCCGCTGAGGGTGGGCAGGGTGAGGGCCTTGGCGGCGGGGGCCAGCGCGTCGGGTTTCATCCACACGCCGGGCGGCAGGAAGCGGGCCCGGGGCATGCCGGGGTCGAGGTCGCTGTCGTCGCCGCGGGTGACGCTGCCGGAGTGACAGCTGTCGGAGATCAGCAGCACCCGCACGCCGGCGGCGTGGTTGGCGAAGATCACCGCGATCTCGTCGTCGAGCAGCACCTTGCCGGCGCCGATGTCCCACGGGCACAGGGCTTCGTCGCGGCCGTCGGGTTCGTCGCCGTTCTGGTCGGGCACCCAGGTGCCGTGGCCGGAATAGGTGATGACCACGGTGTCGCCCTTGGCCGCACCCGAGATGAGGCTGCTCATGGCGGCGACCATGGCCGCCTTGGTGGCCTGGGCGTCGAGCAGCTTGGTGACGGTGAAGCCGCGGGCAGCGAGGGCGGCAGCCCAGTCGTTGGCGTCGTTGACGCAGCCCTTCAGGTCGTTCTGGGTGCCTGGATAATCATTGATGCCGATGCACAGTGCCTTCTTGGTCATGATCAATCTCCTTCCGGGGAAGGGGCCGCCTACGTGCGTGCGGCCCGAGAAATGACAAACGCCCTGTGCTCAGTTAAGCAGAGCGGCATGAAAGGTCAATGGCTATCCGATGAAGGGTTGACGTAGGGACAGAAAAACCCGTGCGCTGCTACCCGCGGGGTACGGCAGCGAGGGCCTGCAAGGCGCTCACCTGATCGAGAACCGGCTGCGGAACGGGTATCCGGCCGGCCAGCATGGCCTGGATCAGGGCTGCATTGGCAGTGATTTCCGGGTTGTCGGGCATGCCGTCGACGGGCGGGGCGCCGCCTTCTTCGGCCGGGAAGGCGATGCTGGCCACGCCGTTGGCAAAGGCTTCGAGCTGGGGCCGGCGGCGGGGGTTGGCGAAGGCCTCGCCCTCGGTGCCGCGCAGCAGCATGCCGGTGCCGCCCTGGGCCACCAGGTGGGCGTGCATCCGTTCGAGGTATTCGGGGTGGGTCACCGATACCACCCGGACGCTGTGGCCGGGGGCCGGATCGAGGAGCTTGGCGAGGGTGTGGGCGCTGTTGCGCACGCCCAGGCGCACCCGCGTGGCGAGGATCGGCTCGAGCCCCGGGGCGAGCAGGTCGAGGGGCAGGCAGGCCAGATGACGGCTGGCGAGCTGGGTTTCGGCCTCGGCGATGCTGGCGGCGGGCTGGATGTCGAGGGCGGCGAGGAGCTCGAAGGGGCTGACCCGGCTTTCAAAGTCGTGACGGCCCTGGATCAGCACCGGGACGCCGGCGCGGGCGAGCAGCAGGGCCACCAGCGGCATCAGGTTGGCCTGGCGGCGGGCGCCGTTGTAGGTGGGCAGCACCACCAGTCGCGGGCCGGCCGGCACGGCGACGCGAGCGGTGCGGGCGTCGAGGGCGCGCTGGAAGCCGAGGAGTTCGTCGAGGGATTCGGCCTTGATGCGCATCGACAGGATGATGGCGCCCAGCTCCAGATCCGGCACGCGGCCGTCCATCATGTCGCCGAAGAGGGATTCGGCCTGGTCGATGGTGAGGGGCTTGGAGCCTTTCGGCCCGCGGCCGATCTCCTTGATGAAGGGGGCGTAGGACATGGCGGGAATCAGGTGCAGAGGGATGATCCGCCGAGTGTAGCGGAAGGCCCGGGCGAGGGGAGGCGCGTGGGGCTGACTTTCCGTCGAGCTTTCCATTGCGCGGGCGGGGAGCTATCTTGCCTTGAGGCCGCCGCGTGATGCTGGGCGGTTTTCATTCCCCGAAAAACCCGCGCCTGAAGGAGCCCGCCCATGCCACCCATTGCCGCAACAGCCCAGATCGGGACGACATATCTTGATGTGAATGGCCAGGCCTATCCGCTGATGGCCTGCGTGCTGCCGGACATCAGCTGGGACGTGATTCCGCTCCCTGCGCAGGGCGGAGGGCGCCGGCTCGGACAGGTTCGCTTCGGGACGCTGACGGTGCGCTTCACGCCGCCGTCGATGGCGCCGCTGGCGGGCTGGGTGGAGGCCCTGACGAGCGGCCGGGTCGATCCGCTCGACTTGGGGGTGCTCCACACCGACGGGAACGGCAAGGTGCGCTACAGCCTGGCCCTGAAGGGCTGCATCCTCACCGAGCTGCGCTTTCCCGAGTGCTCGGCGGCGGGCAAGGACGTCTATGCGATCGAGGCGGTGTTCGAACCCGAGCACGTAGCGGCCGGGCCGATCGGGGGCGCGGTGAAGTCGGCTGCGCCGGGGCGGGCCAAGAAGTGGCTGGCGTCGAACTTCGTGGTTACCGTGCCAGGCCTGCCGAGCGGGCGGATCAGCCGGGTCGGCGCGGTCACGCTCTCGCGCAGCCTGGTGCAGGAGGATGACCGGTTTGGCGGGCGGCTGCTGGTGGGGGCGCTCGCTTGCTCGCCGTTGGCCCTGACTGTGACCGGGCCGGACTGTGTCCAGTGGCGCGACGCGGTGTTGAAGCTGACGGCCAGCGGGGCACGCGGCGATCCGGTGGCGATCGGCGTCGAGCTGCGCGACACTGCCCTCAAGGCCGTGCTGGCGAATCTGAGCTTCCAGACCATCGGCCTCTCCGGGTTCAGTTTCGATCCGAGTGGAGGCGGCAGCGGCGCGGTGACGGCGACCGCCCGATTCGAGCTGGATACGCTGAAATTCCAGGTGAACTGATGGCCGGGCCGGCGGCCTGCCGGTTTCCCTACTTCCCTTGCCCGGGGCGGGCCGCTAACCTCTCGCTTTTTTGAGCGCGGGAGCAGGGCATGAAAATCGGGTTCGTCGGTCTGGGCATCATGGGGCGCCCGATGGCGCTCAACATCCTGAAGGGCGGTTTTGATCTGACCGTCTGGGCGCGCCGGGCCGAATCCATGGCGCCGCTGCTGGAAGCCGGCGCGAAGGGCGCCGCCAGCCCGGCCGAGGTGGCCGCGGCCTGTGACATCGTGGTGTCGATGGTCTCGGACGCGCCGGACGTGGAGGCGGTGGCCCTGGGCGCCGGTGGCGTGGCCGAGGGCGCCAAGCCGGGCCTGATCTACATCGACATGAGCACCATCGCGCCGGCGGCGGCCCAGTCGATCGCCGCGCGGCTGGCCGAAAAGGGTGTGACCATGCTCGACGCGCCGGTGTCCGGCGGTGAGGTGGGCGCCATCAACGCCGGCCTCACCATCATGGTGGGCGGCGACGAGGCCGCCTTCGAGAAGGCGAAGCCTGTGCTGGCCTGCATGGGCAAGTCGGTCAATCTGATCGGCGGTGCGGGCGCCGGCCAGGTGACCAAGGCGTGCAACCAGATCCTCACCGGCGTGACGGTGATGGCGGTGGCCGAGGCCTTCAACTTTGCCCGCAAGAGCGGCGTGGATGCGGGCAAGGTGCGCGAGGCGCTGCTGGGCGGGTTTGCCTACAGCCGCATCCTCGAGAACCACGGCCAGCGCATGCTCGACCGCAACTTCAAGCCGGGCTTCAAGGCCTGGATGCACCAGAAGGACATGAACATCGTGGTGCAGGAGGCGCACCGCCTGGGCCTGATGCTGCCCACCAGCGCCGCCACGGCCCAGCTCTTCAACGCCATCGTGGGCAGCGGCATGGGCGAGGAGGATTCCATCGCCGCGCTGAAGCTGCTCGAAGGCCTGTCGGGGGGCTGAGATGCGCGTCGGTTTTGTAGGGCTGGGCGTGATGGGCCTGCCGATGGCGGGCCACCTGCTGAAGGCCGGGCACGACGTGGCGGTGTGGGCGCGACGCCCGGAAGCCACCGCCGACATCGCCGCTGCCGGTGCAGCGGTGTGCGACACGCCGGCGGCGCTTGCCGCCCGCAGCGAGGTGGTGATCTCGATCATCACCGCCAGCAGCGATGTGGAGAACCTGGCCCTCGGCCCGGACGGGTTGATCGGCGGCTTCGCGCCGGGCAGCATCCACGTAGACATGAGCACCATCGCCCCGGCCACGGCCCGCAAGCTGGCTGTGGCCTACGCCGAACTGGGCGTCGGCTGGCTGGACGCGCCGGTTTCCGGCGGCGAGGTGGGCGCGCGGGACGCGACGCTGGCGATCATGGCCGGCGGCGAGGCGACGGTGCTCGACAAGGTGCGCCCGCTGTTCGACTGCCTGGGCAAGACCGTGGTGCACATCGGCGAGGCTGGCGCCGGGCAGGTGGCCAAGGCGTGCAACCAGATGATCATGGTGAACGTGATCCAGGCCTCTGCCGAGGCCATGCGGCTGGCGGGCGCCCACGGGCTGGACGCGGGCAAGGTGATCGCCGCGCTGGCGGGCGGATCGGCAGGCTCGCGGGTACTCGACGTGATGGGCGGGCGCATGGCGCGGCGGGATTTCGTCGCCGGCATTCAGTCGCGCCTGCATCACAAGGATTTTGCGATCCTGATGGACGAGGCCCGCCAGCTTGGCGCGCCGCTGCCGATCGCGGCCCAGACCTGGCAGCAGCTCAACGCGTTGATGGGGCTGGGCGGTGGCAGGGCGGATACCGCCAGCCTGCTGAGGGTGCTCGAATCGCCGCTGGAAAGACTGGAGTGAACGCTGTGATGGATCGTCGTCGTTTCGTGGTGCTGGCGTTGGTCGGCGCGCTGCTGGGGGGCTGCGCCGGCTCCAGCTTCCGGCCGCTTAAGCCCGAGGTTTCGGTGGCGGACATCCACCTGGAGGGCGGCAACCTGCTGGAGCAGCGCTTTATGCTGACCCTGCGGGTGACCAACCCCAACCGCTTCGAGATTCCCGTCGAGGGCCTCAGCTTTACCCTCGATGTGGCCGGCGAGCCCTTTGCCCGCGGGGTGGGTAACAAGCCGGTGACGATCCCCGCGCTGGGTGAGGCGCTGGTGGAGGTGAAGGCCACCGCCGGTATCGCCGGGCTGGTGATGCGCCAGTTCAAGAACCTCGGCAAGGGCGTGGACAAGCTGGACTACCGCCTGAAGGGGCGGCTGGTCAGCGGCAATTTTGGTGGCTACGACTTCGACCAGAAGGGCGAGCTCGATCCGGCCAAGCTCTTCCGCGACGGGCGGCCCGCCAAGGCGCCTTCCGAGCAGTTCTGATTCCGATTCCCTGCCGCCGGCCTTTCCGTTTCGGTGAGGCCGGCTGGATCTTCCGCATGTCTTCCAGATTGTCCGAATTCCTCGCGGGGTGCCGCGACGAGGCGCCATTGCAGCTGGGCGTGGTGCCCTTCGGGATGCTCTACGGCATCGGCGCGCTGGCGGCCGGCATGCCGCCGTGGCTGGCCCAGGCTGCGTCGGCGGTGGTGTTTGCCGGGGCGGCCCAGCTGGTCATCGTGCAGATGCTGGCGGCGGGCGCCGGGGCGCTGCCGATCGGGCTCACCGCCGGCCTGCTCAATTTGCGCCACATGCTGTACAGCGTGTCGATGGCCGAGCACGTGCGGCATCTGCCCCGGCGCTGGCGGATGTTGCTGGCTTACCTGCTGACCGACGAGGCCTACGCCGTGGCGATCCTGCGTTACCAGACCCGCGGCCGACCCGAGACGGGGCCGGATCACCGGCACTGGTACTTTCTGGGCTGCGGTTTCACCCTGTGGGCCACCTGGCAGCTATCAACTGCGGCCGGGCTGCTGTTTGGCGCGACGGTGCCGGCTGAGTGGGACATCGACTTTGCGGTGCCGCTCACCTTCATCGCGCTCCTCACCCTGCTGATGCGCGAGCGGGCCGGTCAGGCGGCGGCGCTTGTTGCGGCGGTGGCCGCGCTGGCGCTGGCGGCGCTCCCTTTCCGGCTGGGGCTGGTGGTGGCGATCCTGCTGGGCCTGCTGGCCGGGGTGAAGGCGTCGAAGCTTGCGGCGCGCTCTTCGGCAGAGAAGCTGCCGGGCAGTGAGCGGAGGGCCGTCGAATGAGCACGGCGGCGCTGGTTGGACTGCTGGTGACGGTGGGCATCGTCACCTTTCTGTACCGCTACGCGATGATCGGGCTGTTTGCCGGGCGGCGCCTGCCGGGCTGGCTGCACGCCCTGTGCAGGCACATCGCGCCGGCGAGCTTTGCGGCGCTGACGGCAGGCGAACTGTTCATCCACGGGGGCGAGGTGGTGCTGTCGCTGATGGCGCCCAAGCCCTGGGCGGCGCTGGTGGCCGCGCTGGTGGCGTGGCGCACGGGCAGCGTGCTGGCCACCATCGGGGTGGGGATGGCGGCGCTTTACTGCTTCAAGTGGCTGCTTTGATCGTTCGGGCCTGATCAGGCCACCGCGAGGGACACCTCGCGGGTGGCGCGGCGGGTGCGCAGCAGGCGGGTCATGTCGTCGGCGCTCATGGGGCGGCTGCACAGGTAGCCCTGGTAGGCGTCGCAGCGCCAGCGGCGCAGCAGGGCCAGCTGGGCGTCGGTCTCGACGCCTTCGGCGACCACTTCGAGACGCAGGGTGTGGGCCATCGCGACGATGGTCTGGGCGATGGCGGCGTCGTCGGCCTTGGTGACGATCTCGTCGATGAAGGAGCGGTCGATCTTCAGCCGGTCGATGGGGAAGCGCTTGAGGTAGGCGAGGCTGGAGTAGCCGGTGCCGAAGTCATCCACCGACAGCTGCAGGCCGAGCTTCTTGCATTCGGCGAGCATGTTGCGGGTGTGCTCGGGGTTGCGCATCACCAGGCTCTCGGTGAGCTCCAGATCCAGGAAGGCGGGGGCGAGGCCGGTTTCGGCGAGGGTCTTGCGGATGGTGTCGAGGAGGCCGGCGTCGTCGAACTGGCGGGCCGAGAGGTTGACGCTGATCGGCACGTGGCTGAGGCCTTCGGACTGCCAGGCCTGGTTCTGCCGGCACGCCTGATGGAGCACCCAGGCGCCGATCGGTACGATCAGGCCGGATTCTTCGGCGATGGGGATGAACACGTCCGGCGGGATCATGCTGCCGTCGGGCTGGCGCCAGCGGATGAGGGCCTCCATGCCGATGAGCTCGCCGCTGAGGGTGTCCACCTGGGGCTGGTAGAACACGGCCAGCTGGCCTTCCTCGACGGCCTGGCGCAGGCGGTTTTCCAGGTCGAGGCGTTCGCTGAAGCGCTCGGACAGGCCGTGGTCGAAGAACTGGTAGTTGTTGCGGCCGCGCTCCTTGGCCAGGTACATGGCGGTGTCGGCGTGCTTGATGAGGGCCGCGCCGTCGTGGCCGTCGTTCGGGAAGAGGGCGATGCCGATGGAGAGCGTGACGGTGAACTGCCGCCCGTGCAGCTCGAAGGGGCGGGACAGGCTGGCCAGGATGCGCTCGGCCACGTCTTCGGGCATCGAGCCCTTGTCGAGGTTGTCCAGAACGATCACGAACTCGTCGCCGCCGGTGCGGGCGACCAGATCGCCGTCGCGCACGCAGCCGCGCAGGCGCTGGGCCACGGCGAGCAGCAGCTCGTCGCCAGCCTGGTGGCCGAGGGTGTCGTTCACGTACTTGAAGCGGTCGAGGTCGGTGAACAGCACCGCCGCGCCGCGCCGGCGTTCCCGGGCCGTCTCGATGACGTCGGTGAGGTGGGTGTTGAGCAGGGTGCGGTTGGGCAGCGAGGTGAGGCTGTCGTAGTGGGCCAGGTGGCGGATGCGCCGCTCGGCGTCGTGGCGCTGGGTGATGTCGGCGACGATGCCCAGGTAGCCGCGCACCTGGCGGTGGGCGTCGCGCACCTCCGAGACGCTCAGGTTGGCCGGGAAGGTGCTTCCGTCGCGCCGCCTCAGGCTGACCTCCTGGGTATGTCCCATGGTGGCCGACGTGATCGCCGAGAAGCCCCCGGCCTTGTTCTTGAGTGCCCACTGGGCGATGTCGTCCGGGGTGTGGAAGATCAGCGGGGTCTCGCGTCCGATGAGCTCGTCGGCGCGGTAGCCGAACAGGCGCTCGGCGGCGGGGTTCATGACGCGGATGATGCCGGAGGCGTCGGTGTAGACGATGGCGTATTCGGCGCAGTCGAGGATGGCCCGTTGCAGCGTGGTGGTCTCCCGCAGCAGGGATTCGGAGCGGGCGTGCTTCTCCACCTCGCTTTCGAGCAGTCGGTTGGTGTCGCCCAGGGCCTTGACGTACTGCTCGAGCGAGGCATTGGCGTCGCCGAGGGCGACGGTCTTTTCATTCACCAGTCGGCGCACTGCGTCGGCGCGGGTCTGCAGCACATGAACCATCAGCGCCGCCAGGGTGGCCAGCGCCAGGCCGGAGAACAGCTGGGCGCCGGCGTCGCGGCCGATGACGAGCTCGTTCATCTCCTGGTCGGCGGTGGCGATGACCAGCCAGCGGCGATCGGCGAAGGCGATGCTGTCGGCGAAGGAGGTCCGGCCGATGCGGAAGGTCGGGCTGCGGTGGACCGGCAGGCTGGAACTGGCGTCGGCATCGACGATTTCGAGCTCGAAAGGCCGTGGGCCGCTGACAGGATAGGTCGCCAGGAAGGCGTGTTCGAGCAAGCTGCTCACCGATACCTGGATGAACAGGAGTTCCCGGCCGACGTCATCGGGGTGATCGCTGGCGATCGGGCTCAGGATCATCACCGCGTTGCGGACGGGGCCGCTGCGGGTGGGGAGCGCGAAGGGCGTGGTGGCGGTGATGGCCTCGCCGCCTTCGGTCGCCAGGGCGGTGCCGAGCAGCGTATCGGGAAGGAAGGGGGCGGGCGTGTCATCGGGCGTGTCGCGGGTGCTGAGGGCCGTGACGGTAGCCTTGCCGTCTTTGACGCGGACCGTGCCGATCTGCAGGATCTCGGGGTTGTGGGTGAAGACCGGGGCGACCATGCGTTCAAGCTGGGCGCGACTGGTGTGGGGTGCGACGGCAAGCTGGCTGCTCAGGATGTCGGCCTGGCGCAGCAGGCCGTCGGCCCGTTCGCGCAGGTGGATGACCTGTTCCTGGGCGAGCAGGTGCAGGCGCTCCCGGGCTGCGGTGGCCTCTTCGAGCAGGGCGCTGCGGTAGTTGTCCAGGGCGAGGGCCAGCACTACCGCGAAGACAAGGATCGAGAGCCCGTAACGGCGAATGAGGGCGACAACCGGTCGGGGCGTCGTGCTGGGGGGCATCAGGTCTCCTGTCGGGCGGAAAGCGGAGTGTGCCGGCTCTCTGTCCGGCTGACCTATTACGGATGCCGGTGCTGATTCTTGAGTTGGGGTGGGCGATTCAGTCGCCGAAGACGAGCTTCAGACGTGCCGCTTCTGCTGCTTCATCCACGTCGACGTCGGCAAAGCGTTGGGCGATGGCCTTGAATTCGTCCTGCAGCGCGAGGAAGGCTTCGATGATGTTCGGGTCGAAGTGGGTGCCGCTGCCGGCGCGCAATGCCTCGACGGCCTCCGGGTGGCTGACGGCGGCCTTGTAGACGCGCTTGCTGATCAGTGCATCGTAGACATCCGCCACCGCCATCAGCCGCGCCGACAGCGGAATGCGCTCGCCCGAGAGGCCCAGCGGGTAGCCGGAGCCATCCCATTTCTCCTGGTGGGAGTAGGCGATCTCCTTGGCAAAGCGCAGGAAGCGGGCGGAGACGCCGAACAGGCTCTCGGCCCGGCTGATGGCTTCGCGGCCGAGGGTGGTGTGGGTCTTCATCACCTCGAACTCGGCGGGGGTGAGCTTGCCGGGCTTGAGGAGGATGCGGTCGGGAATGCCGACCTTGCCGATGTCGTGGAGCGGCGCCGACTTGTACATGAGGTCGATGTTCTCGTCAGTGAGCTCGGTGGCGTAGTGGGGATTGGATTGAAGGTGGCGGGCCAGCAGGCGCAGGTAGGACTGGGTCCGGCGGATGTGGTTGCCGGTCTCGTTGTCGCGGGTCTCGGCCAGGGAGGCCATGGCGACGATGGTGGCGTCCTGGATCAGGGAGAGCTCGCGGGTGCGGCGGGTGACTTCCTGTTCGAGGTAGCTGTTGCGGTCGCGCAGGAAATCGCTGGCGGCCTTGAGGGTGAGGTGGTTGCGGATGCGGGTGAGCACCAGCGGCGGGCTGATGGGCTTGGTGATGTAGTCCACGGCGCCGGCGTCGAAGCCGAGCTGCTCGTCCATCTCTTCGTTGCGGACGGTGAGGAAGATCACCGGGATGTTGGCGGTGACCGGATCGGTCATGAGGCGGCTGCATACCTCGTAGCCGTCCATGTCGGGCATGGTCACGTCGAGGAGGATGAGGTCGGGCACCGGCTTGCTGCCCGCCAGCTGCAGGGCGCGGTTGCCGCTGGTGGCGATGCGCGTGCGGAAATCGGCGCGGTGCAGGCAATCGACGATCGGCTCGATCGACTCCGGCGCGTCATCCACGACGAGGATGAGCGGACGGTGGCTGTCGATGGAATGCATCAGGCGTGGTCTCCGGGCATGGCATTTTCCTCGAGCATCTCGCTCAGGCGGGCTAACGCCTCATCATAATCGTAGTGCTGGATCGCGTTGGAAATTTGTGCGGTTTTTTCAATCCCGATTCGGGTAACGAGGTCGGGCCGCAGCGCGCGGAAGGCGGCCGGCGCGGCGCCGTCGGCGTCGCGCAGCTGGCGCTGGAGCGTTTCGGCGGCCTCGCGGAAGGCGTCGTCGCCAAGGGTGGCTGCGCCTTCCGGTGAGTCGGGCGGGAGCCGGGTTTCGAGCAGCGTAACAAGGCTGGCCAGCTCGGCCGACAGGGCCGGCAGCTCGGCCAGGGCCGCGTCTGCGCTGGCACCACGGCGCAGGGCAGCTTCGAGGTTGCGGGCGGCGTCCCGCAGGGCGTTGGCGCCCAGGTTGGCGGCCGCGCCGCGCAGGGTGTGGGCAATGCGCTCGGCCTCGCGGCGATTGCCGGCGGCCAGCGCCGCGCCGATCTGGTCGGCGCTGGCGGCGTGGCCCGACACCAGCCGGCGCAGCAGGCGGAGGTAGGCGACGCTGTCGTGGTTGACGCGGCGCAGGGCGCCGGCCACGTCGATGCCGGGCAGGTCGGGCAGATCACCGATGGGGGCGGGCTCGTGGTCGCTCATGCCGGCCTCGATGCACTCCTGGCGCTGCTCGGCCATGGCGTGGGCGGTCATGGCGACGATGGGCAGCGCGGCGAAGCGGGCGTCCGAGCGGATCAGCCGGGTGGCTTCGAGGCCGTCCATTTCGGGCATCTGGAGATCCATCAGCACTAGGTCGAAGGCCTCGGGGCCGGCGGCCTGGAGCAGGTCGACGGCGATCCTGCCGTTGTCGGCGATCTGCACGCTGGCGCCGTGTTTTTCGAGCAGCACCCGGGCGATGTGCTGGTTGATGTCGTTGTCTTCGACCACCAGCAGGCGCAGGCCTGCCAGTTGCCGGGCCTGCTCGCCGGCAGGCAGGGCGGCCACGCTGTTGGCGGCGCGCATGCCGAAGGCGCCGACGATGGCGTCGAGCAGGGTGGAGGCGGTGGCGGGCTTGTGCAGGTAGCCGTCGATGCCGGCATCGACGCCCCGGCCGACGACGTGGTCGTCGCCATATGCGGTGAGCAGGATGACGCTGGGCGGGGCCGAAAGGCTGCGATCCTGCTTGATGCGCCGGGTGGCTTCGATGCCGTCCACCTGGGGCATGCGCAGATCCATCAGGACCAGCCCGAAGCGGTCGCCGCTGTCGGCCCGGCGCACCGCGGCGACCGCTTCGGCGGCGGAGGTGACGGCTTCGGTGCGGAACGGGAAGTTGGCCAGCAGGTGGAGCAGCACGGTGCGGGCCACCGGGTGGTCGTCCACCACCAGCACCCGCAGGCCGTCGAGGATGCCGGGCAGCACCTTGGGGGCGCCTTCACCGGCGAGCTCGAAGCGGGCCTTGAAGCGGAAGGTGCTGCCCTGGCCCAGGGCGCTGTCCACGTCGATCGTTCCGCCGCCCATCAGCTCGACCAGATGGCGGGCGATGGACAGGCCGAGGCCGGTGCCGCCAAAGCGCCGCGACATGGAGGTGTCGGCCTGGGCGAAGGCTTCGAAGAGGCTTTCGAGTTGGGTCGGGGTCATCCCGATGCCGGTGTCGCGTACCTCGAACGCGAGGGTGGCCCGGTGGCGGTTGCGCTCGACGAGGCCGACGTGCAGGCGGATGTCGCCGGTGTCGGTGAATTTGGCGGCGTTGCCGAGGAGGTTGGTGAGCACCTGGCCCAGGCGCAGGGGGTCGCCCACCAGTTGCTGGGGCACCTCGGGGGCGACTTCGAGGATCAGCTCGAGCCCTTTTTCCTGGGCCTTCTGGGCGACGAAGGTGATGACGTGGTCGAGCACCTGGTCGAGGGTGAAGGGGGTGTGCTCGAGGTTGAGCTTGCCGGCCTCGATCTTGGAGAAGTCGAGGATGTCATTGACGACGCCCAGCAGGGTGGTGCCGGAGGCCTGGATCTTGTCGAGGTAGTCGCGCTGGCGTGGGGCGAGGTCGGTGCCCTGGCACAGGTTGGCCAGACCGATGATGGCGTTGAGCGGGGTGCGGATCTCGTGGCTCATGTTGGCCAGGAAGCGTGCCTTGGATTCGGCGGCCTCCTCGGCCAGGCGCTTGGCTTCGCGCAGGGTGGACAGGGCCTGGCGATGGACCGCCAGGTCTTCGAGCACCCACACGCAGTGGGTGATCTCGCCGCCCCGGTCGTCCGGGGTCTCGGCGAGGCCGCTGACCGAGATGCCGACCCAGATGGGCTCGCCACTCTTGCGCCGCAGCTGGCATTCGCGCCGCCAAACGCCGCCCGCCCTGAGGGTGCGCCATTGCTCGGCATGGAAATCGAAGAACTCGCCGTCGGCGTCGACCAGATCGGGCACGGTGCCCGTGAGTTCGGGCACGGTGTAGCCGGTCTCGCGGCAAAGTTGGGGGTTGGCGTACTGGATGCTGCCTGCCGGATCGGTGATGGCGAGCATCGTGGGGCTTTGTTCGACCGCCAGCGACAGGGTGCGCAGATCGCGCTCGGCGGCCCTGCGGCGGGTGATGTCGTAGCACCAGCTGATGAGGGCCGGGCCGCCCCGGAATTCGATCATCTCGATGGTGACGAGCACCCACAAGGGGGTGCCGTCGGCGGCGCGGAACTCGATCTCCTGGTCGCGCACCGGGTGGCCGTCGCGCAGCTGCAGGAGCACCGCGTCGGCCACCGCCTGGCTGCGGAACCAGCTGACGACCGGCCGCTGCATGAAGTCGTCCCGGCTGGTGCGGGCGACTTCGGCGGCGCGGCTGTTGGCGAACAGGGGGTTGCCGCCGGGGCGGTTGATGATGACCGCGATGGGGCTGGATTCGAGGATGCGCCGGCTCCATTCGTCGGCGGCGCGGGCTTCGCGCTCGGCCTCCTTCTGGGCGCTGATGTCCACCAGCACGCCGAGCAGGCCGCCGGGCTCGCCGTTGGCGAGCCGGAAACTGCTGACCCAGTAGAGGTTGTCGTGCAGGGCGCCGTCGGCAAAGGGCAGCCGGACTTCCTTGTGGAGGGTGCCGTCGGTGGCGATGGTGTGCAGGTCGTTGTCGTGGTGGGCGGCGCGCAGCTCGAGAGGGAGGAAGGGCAGCTCCAGCACGGTCTTGCCGACCAGGAAGGCGCGGGTGGTGCCGAAGGCTTTCTCGTAGGCCTGGTTGCAGCCCAGGTAGCGGGCGTCGGGGCCCTTGTAGAAAACCGGGTTGGGCAGCACGTCGAGGAGCACCTGGATGAACAGCAGCTGGTCGGCCAGGGCGGTGGATTTCTCTGCGAGCTGGCTGGTGCGCTCGTTGACCTTGTCCTCGAGCTCGGCGCGGCTGCGTTCGAGGGCGTTGGCGGCGGCGCTCAGGTGGCTGCGCATCCGCTCGTGGGAGTCGGCGAGGTCGGCAATCTCGCGCCAGTCGGTGACGAAGGGTTCGGGCGGGGTGAGGTCGAGCCGGCCGATGCGTTCGCTCTGGTCGATCAGGGCCGCCAGGCTGGTCTCGATGCGGCGGCCGAGCCGGCGGGCGATGCCGGCGGTGATGGCGATGCTGAGGAGGATCAGGCCGGCGAGCACCGGCGCGACGTCCTGCAGGCGGGTGGGGATGAAGTCGTTCTCGCGGGCGAAGCCGCCGATCCACCAGCGCTGCTGGCCGAGGCTGATGGGCACGAACTGGGCCAGCCAGGTTTCCCCTTCGTTCGCGTAGCTGAGCATCTCCGAGGCGGGCCGGCCGGCCACCAGCCACTGGGCGTAGCCGCGGGTGAGGAAATCCACGTTCAGCTCGGCGGCGGGCCGGAGGGCCGCGTCGCGGCGGTCGGCGAGGTTGGCGAAGCGCGGGTAGCGGGGCAGGCCGATCACTTCGCCCTTGTCGGACAGCACCGCGCTGCCGCCCCGTTCGCCCACCGGCGAATCGACGGTGAGGCGGGAGAGTTCGGCCAGCTGCAGGTCGAAGGCGATGATGTAGCGCTTGCCGTCGCTGGCGGTCCAGTGGGTGAAGGCGGTGATGCCGGCGTCGCCGGTGGTGAAGAAGCGGTAGGGCGCCGTCCAGCCCACCGCGCCGTCGTCCGCCGGCAGGGCCAGGGCGGCGTCGAACCAGGGGCGGGCGCGGGGATCGTAGCGGGGCTGCTTCCAGGTGTCGGAGATCTGCTTGCCGCTCTTCGACCAGTATTGCCAGCGGCTGCCCCGGTCGAGGGTCTGGGGGTCGGTGATGCGGTTGTACCAGCCGTTCGGGTCGCGCAGCACGAGCAGTTCGCGGCCGTCGGTGTCGGCCAGGTGGATCGACGAGATCTGGCTGTCGCCGGTGAGCAGCGGCGTCAGCATCGCGTTGAAGCCCTGGACGTCCTCGATGAGCAGGCGGCGGCTCTGCCCCCAGCTGCGGGCGGTGTGGAGCTCGGTTTCGATGCGGCGGAAGTTGCGTTCGGCTTCGGACTGGACCTGGGTGATCGCCAGATCGAGCCGGGTGCGGGCGAGGGACTGGGTGGCCGGGACGACGATCAGGAACTGGATGGCCGCGCCGAACACGACGATGCTCGCCACGAAGATCAGCAGCATCCGCCACAGCAGGCTGCGCACGAGGCGCGCGGGGGGGCGTCGGGACGTCGTCGGGCTGTCGGCGGCTGGGCTCGGCATCGGGGTGGGGGTTCAGGCCGGGCCGGGGTCGGCGGGCGGGGTGAGCGGGGCGGCCGGACGCGGCTGGCCGTAGGTCTTGAACAGGGCGATGACTTCTTCCATCTCCTCGCCGGAGAGGATGTGCGGCTCGCCCAGCTGACAGGCGCGCCAGTATTGTTCGCACAGGGTTTCGAACTCGACCGCCAGGGCCAGGGTGCTGCGCAGGTCGCCGCCCAGCACCAGCATGCCGTGGTTGGCGAGCAGGCAGGCGCGGCGGCCTTCGAGGGCGGCGATGGCACCGTCGGAGAGCGCCTGGGTGCCGAAGGTGGCGTAGGGCGCGCAGCGCACGTCGGTGCCGCCGAAGCGGGCGATCATGTAGTGGAAGGCCGGGATGGAGCGCCGGTGACAGGCCAGCGCGGTGGCGAAGGGCGAGTGGGCGTGGAGCACGGCGCCCACATCGGGGCGGGCGGCGAGGATGTCCCGGTGGATGCGCCACTCGGACGACGGGGCGAAGGGCCCGTGCCAGCTGCCGTCCATGCCCATCAGGGCCATGTCGTCGGGGCTGAGGGCGTCGTAGGGGCGGCCGGTGGGGGTGATCAGGAAACCCCGGGTACAGCGCACGCTGGCGTTGCCGGCAGTGCCGGCGTTGAGTCCGCAGTGGGCCATCTCCCGGGCGGTGTCGAGGAGGCCGGCCCGCAATACGTTCTCGTTCATGATCACTTGCTCCAGTCCGGGATCAACGGTGCTCGATGGCGGCGAGGGCGTCGGCGGCAAACACGCCGAACTCGCAGATTATGCCAGCCAGAAGCCCGGCGGGCGTCACGTCGAAGGCGGGATTGCAGGCCGCCGTGGTGTCGCCGGCGATGCGCAGGCGGGCGGCGGTGCCGTGGTCGTCCAGCCCGTGGATGAGGCGCACCTCGTCGGCGCTGCGCTCCTCGATGGGGATCGCCCGGCCGTTCGGGCAGGCGAAGTCGATGGTCGAGCGGGGCGCGGCGATGTAGAAGGGCACGCCGTGGGCGCGGGCGGCCAGGGCCTTGAGGTAGGTGCCGACCTTGTTGGCGCTGTCGCCGTTGGCGGCGATGCGGTCGGCGCCGGTGATGACCAGGTCGACCCGGCCTTCGGCCAGCAGCCAGCCGGCGGCGTTGTCGGCGATGAGGGTGTGGGGCACGCCGGCGCGGGCAAGCTCCCAGGCGGTGAGGAGGCCCTGGTTGCGCGGGCGGGTCTCGCTCACAAAAACATGCAGCGGAATGCCCGCAGTGTGGGCGGCGTAGATGGGCGCGAGCGCGGTGCCGTGGCCACAGGTGGCGAGCCAGCCGGCGTTGCAGTGGGTCATCAGCTGGAGCGGCCGGCCCTTGGTGGCGGCCAGGGCTTCAAGGATCGCTTTGCCGTGTTCGCCGATGGCGGCGTTGGCGGCGGCGTCACCGGCACGGATGGCCTCGGCGGCGGCCCAGGCGGCGGCGGGGCGCTCCAAAGCGGGCAGCGGGGCGAGGGCGTCCTGCATCCGGTCGAGGGCCCAATGCAGGTTGACCGCGGTGGGGCGGGTGGCGCGCAGCACGGTGTCGGCGTGGGCGAGGGCGGCGTCGGAGGCGTCGGCCTTCAGCGCCAGGGCCATGCCGAAGGCGGCGGTGGCGCCGATCAGCGGGGCGCCACGCACCTGCATGTCGCGGATGGCGACGGCGGCGTCGGTGAGGGTGTCGAGGCGGAGGAAGTGTTCGGTCCAGGGAAGGCGGGTCTGGTCGAGGATGACGACCTGCTCGCCGTCCCGGGCGAGGGTGGGGCAGTGATCAAGCACGGTGAGGCGGTTCGGTAAGGTGGGCGGAACCGGGATTGTATCGGGGCCGGGGCGCCGGGTGGCTGGCCGGCGGGGGCGTCATCTGCCAGAATCGGCCGGCTTTTCGACTGCATCCCGCCCGGAGTGTCTGCCATGCCGCGTTTTCCTGCGCCCGTCGCCTCGCGTCTGCCCAACGTGGGTACGACCATCTTCACCGTGATGTCGCGTCTCGCCCAGGAGTGCGGGGCGATCAACCTCTCCCAGGGCTTTCCGGATTTCAGCGCCGAGGACGTGCTGTTCGAGCGCGTTGCCCACTGGATGCGCGCCGGCCACAACCAGTACGCGCCGATGGCCGGTGTGCCGGCGCTGCGCGAGGCCATCGCCGCCAAGGTGGCTGCGCTCTACGGTGCGAGCTACGACCCGGAAACCGAGATCACCGTGACCGCCGGGGCGACCCAGGCGCTGTTCACCGCGGTGGCGGCGCTGGTGCATCCGGGCGACGAGGTGATCGTCTTCGAGCCGGTGTACGACTCCTACGTGCCGTCCATCGAGCTGGCGGGCGGCGTGGTGAAGCGCGCCCGGCTGTCGGCACCGGATTACCGCCCCGACTGGGCCGCGGTGCGGGCGCTGGTGTCGCCGAAGACCCGCATGATCATGATCAACACGCCCCACAACCCGAGCGGCACCGTGTGGTCGGCGGACGACATGCGGGCCCTGTGCGATCTGGTGCGCGGCACCGGCATCATCGTGGTGGCCGACGAGGTGTACGAGCACATCGTCTTCGACGGCCGGCGCCACGAGAGCGCGGCGCTGTACCCCGATCTCGCCGAGCGCAGCGTGATCGTGTCGAGCTTCGGCAAGACCTACCACGTGACCGGCTGGAAGGTGGGCTACGTGCTGGCCCCGCGCGAGCTGATGGCCGAGTTCCGCAAGGTGCATCAGTTCAACGTGTTTACCGTGAACACGCCGGTGCAGCTGGCGCTCGCCGACTACATGATGGATGCCTCGCGTCACCTGGGGCTGGCCGCCTTCTACCAGGTCAAGCGGGATTTCTTCCGGGCCGGGCTGGCGGGCACGCGCTTCGAGCTTTTGCCGTGCACGGGCACCTACTTCCAGACCGTCCGCTACGGGGCGATCTCGGACGCGCCCGACACCGATTTCGTCCAGTGGCTGACCCGCGAGGTCGGCGTGGCGGCGATCCCCTTGTCGGCCTTCTTCGGCGACGGGCGCGACGAGCGGGTGATCCGCTTCTGCTTTGCCAAGCGCGACGACACGCTGGAGGCGGCTTTCGAGCGGCTCCGGCGCTTCTGCTAAACTCGGCAGCTTACCGCTGGAGCCCTCGACGTGCGCAATATCCTCCTGTTCATCCTGTTCCTGATCGGCCTTTACTACGTGCGGCGCGCCCTGCGCCGGCCCGGCGCGCCCGGCCCCCAGGCCCCGCGGCAGGATGACGAGCCGGCGCCCCAGCGCGGTGCCCCGGTGGCCGAGATCGAACAGATGGTGGCCTGCGCCCACTGCGGCCTGCACGTGCCCGAGAGCGAGAGCGTGCGGGGCGGGGGCGGCTTCTACTGCTCCGAGGAGCATCGCCGTCTCGGCCCGCGCAGCTAAGCCGCACCCGTGAAGCTCGAGCTGCCCCAGCGGGATGTCGGCCTGGCCGACGATTTCAGCCGCTCTGAGCCGCTGCGCTATCTCAACCTGTTTCGCCTGACCCTCGCCGGCCTGTTTCTGGTGGCGGGGCCGTCCCTGCATCTGGGCAGCGATTCGCCCACCATCTTCTTCGGGGTCTCGTTTGCCTACGTGGCGGCGGTGCTCAGCTTCGGCTTTCCCGATGCGGCCCGCCTGCTCGGGCACAACCGCCTGGTCACCGTCCAGGTGCTGGTGGATGTCACCTCGCTCACCCTCATCATGTGGGCCAGCGGCGGCTACCGCAGCGGCATCCCCATCCTGATCCTCATCGCGCTCGCCGGCGCCGGGCTGCTGGGGCAGGGGCGGATGGTGCTGTTCTACGCGGCCTACGCCACCGTGGCGGTGCTGCTGGAAAACATGTTCCGGCTGCTGTCGGGGCGCGAGACGGTGGATTTCTTCACCGTCGGCATCACCTGCATCGGCTTCTTCGCCATCGCCCAGGTGGCGCGCCTGCTGGCGCTGCGGGCGATCGCCAACGAGAACCTGGCCCGCCAGCGGGGCGTCGATCTGGCCAGCCAGCTGCGCCTCAACCGCCAGATCATCCAGGACATGCAGGACGGCGTGCTGGTGGTGGGCGAGGGCGGCGTGGTGCGCCAGTTCAACCCCCAGGCGGTGGCGCTGCTGGGGGCGGAGCTGCGCGAGGGGGCGACCCTCGGCGAGCACGCCCCGGCCCTGGAGCGGGAGCTGCGGCGCCGGGCCGAGCACGGTGATTCGGCCCACAGTCTGCGCGCCGACGGCAGTGGCAAGATGCTGCTGGCGCGCTTCCTGCCCGCGGGCGAAGCCAACGAGACGCTGGTCTATCTTGAAGACTTCGACCGCATCCACCGCCAGATCCAGCAGGTCAAGCTGGCGGCGCTGGGCCGGCTCACCGCCAGCATCGCCCACGAGATCCGCAACCCGCTGGCGTCCGTCTATCAGGCCGCCGAGCTGCTGCGCGAAGAGAAGCGCGGCGAGATGCAGGCCCGGCTGATCCGCATCATCGGCAACAACGCCCAGCGCATCGACCGGCTGGTGGCGGACGTGCTGGCCCTCGGCCGGCGCGACGAGGCGCTGCCCGAGGCGCTGCCGCTGGCCGAGTTCGTCGATGAGTTTCTCGAGGAATTCGGCGTGGCCGAGAGCGGCGCCCGCGGGGTGGTGGTGAATCGCGTCCCGCCGGGGCTCGAGATGGCGATGGATCGCGCCCACCTGCGCCAGATTCTGTGGAATCTCGTCGGCAATGCACGTCGTCATTGCAGCGGCGCGCCTGGTGCGGTAAAAATCGACGCGGCGCTGCGGGATGATGGACGCGTAGCGCTGGATGTGTCCGACGACGGCCCTGGGATTGCCGAGGAGCTGCGGGCGCAGGTTTTTGAACCCTTCTTCACCACCCACTCGAAAGGCACCGGCCTCGGGCTCTACATCTCGCGGGAACTCGCCGAAGCCAACGGCGCGGTGCTCGAACTGTGCGTGACGCCGCCGGCCGAAGCCGGCACCACCGCAGCCCTCCCGGGAGCCCATTTCCGGATCATCGGACGCGTGAAACCATGACCCAGATCGAAAGACGGGCCCGTTCCAACGGCCCGGACGTGCTCATCGTCGATGACGAGGACGACATCCGCGAGCTGCTCGAACTGAGCCTGCTGCGCCTCGGCCTTTCCAGCGATGGCGCCGCCACCCTGGCCGAGGCCCGGGCGCTGCTCGGCCAGAAGCGCTACCGCCTGTGCCTGACCGACATGCGCCTGCCCGACGGCGACGGGCTCGAGCTGGTGCGCTACATCTCCGAAACCTGCCGTGATCTGCCGGTGGCGGTGATCACCGCCTTCGGCAGCATGGACAACGCCGTCACGGCCCTCAAGGCCGGGGCCTTCGACTACCTCTCCAAGCCGGTCTCCATTGACCAGCTGCGGGCGCTGGTCAAGTCGGTGTTCTCGGTGACGGCCAAGGATGACGACGACAGCAAGAAGGACACCTCCAGCCTCACCGGCGAGTCGCCGGCGATGGTGCAGGTGCGCTCGCTGATCGAGAAGCTCGCCCGCAGCCAGGCGCCGGTGTTCATCTCAGGCGAATCCGGCAGCGGCAAGGAGCGCGCCGCGCGGATGATCCATGACCTCGGCCCGCGCGCCGCGGCGCCCTTCGTGGCCGTCAACTGCGGGGCGATCCCCGAGAACCTGATGGAGAGCGAGTTCTTCGGCGCCAAGAAGGGCGCCTTTACCGGCGCCGACGCCGACCGGGAGGGCTTCTTCCAGGCCGCCCACGGCGGCACCCTGTTCCTCGACGAGGTGGGCGATCTGCCGCTGCCGATGCAGGTCAAGCTGCTGCGGGCGATCCAGGAGAAGAAGTTCCGCCGCCTGGGCGACACCACCGAAACCGTCGTGGACGTGCGTATCCTCAGCGCCACCCATCAAAATCTGAAGGCGATGGTCGAGGCCACGCGCTTCCGCCAGGATCTGTTCTACCGCCTCAACGTCATCGAGCTGCGCATGCCGCCGCTGCGGGAGCGCGCCGAGGACATCCCCCAGCTGGCCGAAATCCTCCTCGCCCGGCTGTCCGAATCCTCCGGCCTGCCGCCGGTGCGCCTCAGCGAAGGGGCGCTGCGGGCGCTCAAGGCCTATGCCTTTCCGGGCAACGTGCGCGAGCTCGAGAACATCCTGGAGCGGGCGATGGCCCTATCGTCCGGCGAGTTCATCGAGGCCGACGACCTGCTCCTCGACCCCTCCGACATGGGCGAGACCAGCCCGGCCACGCCCTCCACCCCGGACGGCGCCGACCTGCAGGAATACCTCGACCAGGTGGAGCGCCACGTGATCGAGGAAGCCCTCGAGAAATCCGGCGGCAACCGCACCGCCGCGGCCCGCGCGCTGGGGGTCACCTTCCGCTCGCTGCGCTACCGGCTCGAACGGCTGGGCATCAAGGAGTGATGGACAGCGAACCGGATGCCGTCCAGCGGGTCGTCAAGATCCGCCGCGACTACAACACCTGGGTCGCCCGCGAAACCATCGAGGACTACGCCCTGCGCTTCACCCCGCGCAGCTTCCGGCGCTGGTCGGAGCTGCGGGTGGCCAACACCGCCTTCGGGGTGGCGTCCTTCCTGGTGCTCGAGGCCGTGGGCGCCACGCTGCTGGTGGATTACGGCTTCCTCAACGCCCTGTGGGCGATCCTCGCCACCGGGCTGATCATCTTCCTGGCGGGCCTGCCCATCAGCATCTACGCCGCCCGCTACGGGGTGGACATGGATCTGCTCACCCGCGGCGCGGGCTTCGGCTACATCGGCTCGACGCTCACCTCGCTGATCTACGCCTCGTTCACCTTCATCTTCTTCGCCCTCGAGGCGGCGATCATGGCCTACGCCCTGGAGCTGGCCTTCGACATTCCGCCGGCCTGGGGCTACCTGCTGTGCGCGGTGGTGGTGATTCCGCTGGTCACCCACGGGGTCACGGCCATCAGCCGGCTGCAGTCGATCACGCTGCCCCTGTGGGTGCTGATGCTGGTGGTGCCCTATGTGTTCGTCTTCGCCGCCCGGCCGGGCATCCTGTCGGAGCTGGCCAGCTACGGGGGCGAGCACGGCGTGGGGGCGGGCTTCAACCTGCAGGCCTTCGGCGCCGCGCTCACGGTGGGCATCGCCCTCATCACCCAGATGGGCGAGCAGGCCGACTACCTGCGCTTCATGCCCGAAAAGACGGCGGCCAACACCCGCCGCTGGTGGGCCGCGGTGCTGGTGGGCGGCCCCGGCTGGGTGCTGCTGGGCGTGGTCAAGATGCTCGGCGGGGCGCTGCTGGCCTATCTGGCGATCAGCAACGCGGTGCCCATCCAGCGGGCGGTGGACCCGAACCAGATGTACCTCGCCGCCTACGAATACGTCTTTCCGGATCTGCGCTGGGCGGTGGCGGCCACGGCGCTGTTCGTGGTGATCTCCCAGCTCAAGATCAACGTGACCAACGCCTACGCCGGCTCGCTGGCGTGGTCGAACTTCTTCGCGCGGCTCACCCACAGCCATCCGGGGCGGGTGGTGTGGGTGGTGTTCAACACCGCCATCGCGCTGATGCTGATGGAACTGGACGTGTTCCAGGCGCTCGGCAAGGTGCTGGGCCTGTACGCCAATGTGGCCATCGCCTGGATGATGGCAGTGGTGGCCGATCTGGTCATCAACAAGCCGCTGGGCCTGTCGCCGCCGGGCATCGAGTTCAAGCGGGCGCACCTGTACGACGTGAATCCGGTGGGCGTGGGGGCGATGGGCATCGCCTCGCTGCTGTCGGTGGCGGCCTGGGCGGGCGCCTTCGGGCCGGGGCCGCAGGCCTTCTCGGCGCTCATCGCGCTGGTCACCGCCTTCGTGGCCTCGCCGCTGATCGCCTGGGCCACCGGCGGGCGTTACTACCTGGCTCGCCAGCCCCACGCCGCGCCGGCCGGCGACGGGCGCTGCGTGATCTGCGAGCGCGAATACGAGGCCGACGACCTGGCCCGCTGCCCGGCCTACCAGGGGCCGATCTGCTCCCTGTGCTGTTCGCTGGACGCTCGCTGCAACGACCTGTGCAAGCCGGATGCACGGCTCTCTGCCCAGTGGGCGGCGGCGATGCGCCGGGTGCTGCCCGAAGCCGCCTGGCCCTA
>JAKLLO010000240.1 GCA_023150095.1 Zoogloea sp.
GGTCGTCACCCCCAACCCCAAGACCTCTGGCGGTGCCCGCTGGAACTACCTCGCCGCCTGGGGCTACGCCCTCAAGCAGCCCGGCGGCACCGACGCCAGCGCGAAGGATTTCGTGAAGAAGATCTACGCCAACGTCAAGGTGCTCGATTCCGGCGCCCGGGGCTCCACCACCACCTTTGTGGAGCGCGGCATCGGCGACGTGCTGATCGCCTGGGAGAACGAAGCCTACCTGGCCATCAAGGAGCTCGGCCCTGACAAGTTCGACCTCGTCACCCCGTCCATCTCCATCCTCGCCGAACCGCCCGTGAGCATCGTGGACAAGGTGGTGGACAAGCGCGGCACCCGCAAGCTCGCCACGGCCTATCTCGAATACCTGTACTCCCCCGAAGGCCAGACCCTCGCCGGCGACAACTACTACCGCCCCCGCGACCCGAAGATCGCCGCGAAGTACGCAAAGCAGTTTGCCCCGGTCAAGCTGTTCACCATCGACGACACCTTTGGCGGCTGGACGAAGGCCCAGCAGCTTCACTTCGCCGACGGCGGCATCTTCGACCAGATCACCACCGTCCGCTGAGGCCACACGCCATGCCCCACACCACCCTCATCGTGCCCGGCTTTCAGGGGAGCGGGCCGGCGCACTGGCAGAGCTGGATCGAGGCGCAGGTGCCCGGCGCCCGCCGCGTCGCCGACATCGACTGGGAGCGGCCGATCCTCGCCCGCTGGGCCAACGCCGTGCGGGATGCCATCGACCGCTCGCCCGGGCCGGTGTGGGTGGTGGCCCACAGCTTCGGCTGTCTCGCCTCGGTGGTAGCGGCAGCCGACCGCCCCGACCGGGTTGCCGGCCTCATGCTCGTCGCCCCGGCCGATCCGGACCGCTTCACCCCCGCCGGCCTGCGGGACGCAACCGACTACCACGACCAGGACAGCCTCGCCCAGTGGATTCCCCGCCACGCCCTGCCGGCCCCCAGCCTGGTGGTGGCCAGCACCAACGACCCGTGGGTGCGGCTGTCGTCCGCCGCCTACTGGGCCGACTGCTGGGGCAGCCAGCTCGTGGATATCGGGCCAGCCGGCCACATCAACGTGGATTCCGGCCACGGCCCGTGGCCCCAGGGCCTCGCCCTGCTCCAGCGTCTTCAGGCCGCCTGCGAAGACCTGCCGCTCGGCAGCATCGACAACAGCTCGATCAGCCGCCGGGGCCGCCACAGCGCACTCGCCAGACTCCGCCACCGCACCCGCCAGATCGCCGGCATCTAACCGCCGCAAACCGCCCGCGCCCGGGTCCGCAAGGACACCGGGCCGCTCGCCGTGGACGCACGTCGCCCGGCCGTCAGGCATGCAAAGCTCTGCACGAATCATCTGCATAGCTCTGCAGATTTAATTGGTTCAGGTGCCAGACCCCGGGGAATAAAGTTGCTGCGTTCCCAGCACTTTTGCACCGCACCATGTCCGCTACCCCAGCATCCACGCCCGCCATCGCGCTCAAGGGCGTCTCCCGCCGCTTCACTGACCCCGGTGGCGGCGAGGTCGGCGTTCGCACCACCGATCTGGTGGTTCCCCAGGGCGAGATCCACGGAATCATCGGCTTCTCCGGCGCCGGCAAATCCACGCTGCTGCGGCTGGTGAATCTGCTCGAACGCCCCGACGCCGGCGAGGTGATCGTCCACGGCCAGAACCTCACCCGGCTCCCTGCCGCCAAGCTGCGCGAGGCGCGCCACCGCATCGGGATGATCTTCCAGCACTTCAACCTGCTGCATAACCAGACCGTCGCCGAGAACGTCGCGCTGCCCATGCGCATCGCCGGCGCCAGCCCGGCGCACATCAAAAAGCGCGTCGCCACCTGCCTGGATTTCGTCGGGCTGGCCGAGAAGGCCGATGTTTCCCCCGGGCGGCTTTCCGGTGGCCAGAAGCAGCGCGTCGCCATCGCCCGCGCCCTGGCCCCCGAGCCCCACGTGCTGCTTGCCGACGAACCCACCTCGGCCCTCGACCCGCGCACCACACTGGATCTGCTCGACGTGCTGGCCGACGCCAACCGCCAGTTTGGCGTGACGATCCTCCTCGTCAGCCATGAGATGGAGGTCGTCCGCCGCCTGTGCCACCGGGTGTCGGTGATGGAAGGTGGCCGCATCGTCGAGCAGCTCGACATCGCCAACGGCGCGATCCCCGAAGGCTCCCGGCTGGCCAGCTGGCTGGCCGATTTCGGTGCGGTCGGCCCGGCCGCCAGCCCGTCCCCCGCGCAGACCGAAGCGGCTGCGCCCGCCCCGCACCACTTCGCCCTAGAGGCCGCCCATGCCTGAAAACCTCCTCGACACGCTGATCGAGCTGCAGCCCGAGATCCTCAAAGCCACCGGCGAAACCCTCCTGATGCTCGCCATCTGCCTGTCGGTGGCCCTCGTGCTGGGCGGCGCGCTGGGCATTCTGGTGTTCCTCACCAGCCGTGGCCAGTCGCTGGAGCGCTTCCGCGGCTTCAACCTCGTCACCAACGGCGTGATCAACGTGGTGCGCAGCTTCCCGTTCATCATCCTGCTGGTGGCGATCTCGCCCTTCACCCGGGTGATCGCCGGCACCTCGATCGGGCCGCTGGCGGCCAGCGTGCCGCTGTCCATCGCCGCCACTTTCTACTTCGCCCGCCTCATCGAACAGACCCTGCGCGACGTGCCCCGCGGCGTGATCGAAGCCGCCGAAGCCATGGGTGCCTCGCCGCTGCAGATCGTGCGCCACGTGCTGCTGGTCGAGGCCCGCTCCGGGCTTGTGCTGGCCGTCACGGTGCTGGCGGTGAGCTTCCTGTCCTACTCGGCGGTGGCCGGCGTGGTGGGCGGCGGCGGCATCGGCGACCTGGCGATTCGCTACGGCTACTACCGGTTCCAGACCGACGTGATGGTCATCACCATCGTCCTGCTCATCGCCCTCGTCCAGAGCGTCCAGTTTGCCGGCCAGTGGCTCGCCCGCCGGGTGGACAAGCGCTAAACCCCAAAACAACAACACCTCAAATCCCATCGTTCCGGAGAACATCACCATGCACAGCACCCGCCGCCACTTCGCCCTGCGCCTCGCCCAGCTTGCCGCCACCGTCGGCCTCGTCACCGGGCTCGGCCTTGGCGCCGCCCACGCCCAGGAGAAGAAGACCCTCGTCATCGGCGCCACCGCCGGCTCCAACTTCGACCAGCTCAAGCTCGGCATCAAGCCGGTGCTCGAGAAGAAGGGCTACACCGTCAAGCTCGTCGAGTTCAACGACTACGTGCAGCCCAACCTGGCCCTCGCCCAGGGCTCGCTGGACGCCAACCTGTTCCAGCACATCATCTACCTGAAGAAATTCTCGGCCGACAAGGGCCTCAACCTCACCGACATCACCAGGGCGCCCATCGCCCCGCTGGGGCTCTACTCCAAGAAGCGCAAGAGCCTCGCCGACGTGAAGGACGGAGACCGCATCACCCTGCCCAACGACCCGAGCAACCTGGCCCGCGCGCTGGTCTTTCTTGAACAGAACAAGCTCATCAAGGTGAAGGCCGGCGTCGATCCGCTCAAGATCACCGAGAAGGACGTGGCCGAGAACCCGCGCAAGCTGGTGCTCACCCCCATCGAAGCCGCCCAGCTGCCGCGCACCCTCGACGACGCCGAGTTCGCCCTCATCAACGGCAACTTCGCGATCTCGTCCGGCCTCAAGCTCACCGAAGCCGTGGCGCTGGAAATGACCCCGGACCACTACCTCAACGTGGTCGCCGTCAAGACCGAGGACAAGGACAAGCCCTGGGCCAAGGACATCGCCGCCGCCTTCCACACCCCGGAATACCGCGCCGCGCTCGACAAGCACTTCGCCGGCTACGCCCGCCCGGCCTTCCTGCAGTGACATCCGCAGCGCCGGAGCAGGTAGCGCCGTAGGGGCGACTTCAGTCGCCCTCGGGCCTCGATCAAGGGCATGCCTGTGATCAACAATGTGCGGATGGGCGACTGAAGTCGCCCCTACGGCGATACTTGCTCCGGCGCTGCGGATGTCACTGCAGGAAGGCCGGGCGGGCGTAGCCGGCGAAGTGCTTGTCGAGCGCAGCGCGGTAT
>JAKLLO010000241.1 GCA_023150095.1 Zoogloea sp.
GATGCGCAAGCTGCGGGTGGCCCGCCTGGGCAGCGGCGAGTCGATCTCCACCTCGCCGGCGCCGCGCACCATCCGCAGCGTGTCGCGCTTCCGCATCCTCGCCTACGACGGCAGCACCGTCACCGTGCGCTGCGCCCAGAACCTGCGCGAGTTCCGCAAGGAGACCCAGAAGCACTACACCGCCAACCTCACCTACACCCTGGTGCGCGATGGCGACAGCTTCCGCATCCAGCAGAAGGTGGTGCGCCTGCTCAACTCGTCCGATGCGCTGCAATGCATCGGCTACATCCCGTAAGGAGCGCGGCATGAACCAAGTCGCCCTCGTGACCGGTGCCGCCCAGGGCCTCGGCAACATCATCGCCCGGCGCCTGCACGCGGCCGGCTACAAGCTGGCCCTCACCGACGCCACCGAGGAGATGGCCCGCGCCGCGGCCGAGCAGCTCGACGCGAGCGGCGACACGGTGCTGCCGCTGGCCCTCGACGTGATGCACAAGCCGGCCTTCGAGGCCGCGCTGGCCGCCGTGCGCGCGCGCTGGGGCGGGCTGCACGTGGCGGTCAACAACGCCGCCATCACGCCCACCACGCCGGTGATGCAGATCACCCCGGAAGAGTTCGACAAGGTGCTGGCGATCAACCTGCGCGGCACCTTCCTCGGCTGCCAGGTGTTCGGCGCGGCGATGGGCGAGGCCGGCTACGGCCGCCTCATCAACGTCGCCTCGCTGGCCGGGCAGAACGGCGGCACGGCGTCCGGCGCCCATTACGCGGCGTCGAAGGGCGGCATCCTGACCCTCACCAAGATCTTCGCCCGCGAGCTGGCGGCTTCCGGCGTCACCGTCAATGCCATCGCCCCGGGGCCGATGGAGCTGCCCTCGGTGCGCGCCGCGGTGCCGCCCGAGCGCCTTGAGAAGCTGATCGAGATGATCCCGGTGAAGCGCCTCGGCAACCCGGCCTTCGTCGCCGGCCTGGTGGTGCAGCTGGCCTCGCCCGAGGCCGACTTCGCCACCGGCGCCGCCTGGGATGTGAACGGCGGCATCTTCATGCGCTGACTGGCGCCCACCAAGACAGAGAGGAGCACACAAGATGTTCGAAGAAACGCTACGGGTGGTGGTCCGCCGCCGCGAGCTCCAGGGGCAGGGCGTCCTCGTCCTCGACCTGGCGCCCGCCGACGGCGGCGAGCTGCCCCCCTTCGAGGCCGGCGCCCACGTGGACCTGCACCTGGGCGAGGGGCTGGTGCGCCAGTATTCCCTGTGCGGCGACCCCGCCGATCGACAGGTCTACCGCCTCGGCATCCTCCGTGATCCGAAGTCCCGCGGCGGCTCCATCGCCGCCCACGAGCGCCTCACCGAGGGCTCGGTGGTGGAGATCGGCGTGCCGCGCAACCTCTTTCCGCTGGAGGCCGGCGCGCGCCACTCGATCCTGGTGGGCGGCGGCATCGGGGTGACGCCGATGATCGCCATGGCCCACGCCCTGGCGGCCCGCGCCGCCGACTTCGCGCTGCACTACTGTGGCCGCAGCCAGGCGTCCTGCGCCTTCCTGGGCGAACTGGCGGCGGCGCCCTTCAGCGCCCGGGTGCACACCCATTTCGACGACGGCGCGGTGGAACAACGCCTCAACCTGGTCGAGGTGCTGACCGCCGCCGACGCGGGGACTCACCTCTACGTGTGCGGCCCGTCGGGCTTCATGGACTGGGTGATCGCCGAAGCGGGCCGCCTCGGCCTGCCGGCCGGGCAGATCCACAAGGAGTACTTCCAGGTCGAGGCGCCCGCCGCTGCCAGCAAGGCCTTCGACGTGGCTCTCAAGAAGTCCGGCAAGACGGTGCATGTGGCCGAGAACCAGAGCATCGTCGAAGCCCTGGCCGGGGTCGGCATCAAGATCAAGGTGTCCTGCGAGCAGGGCGTCTGTGGCACCTGCCTGTGCAACGTGCTGGACGGCACCCCGGACCACCGGGATGTCTTTTTGACCGACGAGGAGAAGGCCGACAACGACCAGATCCTGCTGTGCTGCTCCCGCGCCCTCAGCGACACCCTGGTGCTGGACCTCTAGCCGGATCATCCCCAAGGAGAGACATGATGATCGAGACCCAAGAATTCCGTAACGGCATGGCCATGCTCAGCGGCGCCGTCAACGTGATCACCACCGGCGGCAGCGAAGGCCTGGCCGGCTTCACCGCCACCGCGGTGTGCAGCGTCACCGACCAGCCGCCAACGCTGCTGGTGTGCATGAACCGCTCGTCCTACGCCCACCGCTTCTTCACCGCCAACGGGGTGCTCTGCGTGAACCTGCTCGGGGCCGATCAGCAGGGCCTGTCGGGCCTCTTCGCCGACCGTGAGGTGAGCATGGAACAGCGCTTTCAGCGTGCCGCCTGGCGTGCCCTCGAAACCGGCAGCCCGGCCCTCGACGATGCGCTGGTGAGTTTCGATTGCCGAATCAGCCAGATTCACGAGGTCGGGTCGCACAGCATCTTTTATTGCGAGGTGGTGCAGATGCGCCAGAGCGACCCGCGCCCGGGCCTCGTCTATTTCAACCGCAATTACCACCGGGTCGGCGAGGAATTGCGCCAGGTGGGCTGAATGCCGCCCCGCCAATTGTTTTTGTGATTCCTGAAATGAATACCCGGAAAGGCTGAGAATATGCCCAATCTGAATGTCTATCTGGTCGAAGGCTATTCCGAGGCGCAGAAGGAAACCCTGCTGGTCCGCATGACCGACGCGGTGGTGAACAGCATCGCCGCGCCGAAGGCCTCGGTGCGGATCTTCCTGATCGAGCTGCCGCGGGCCCACATCTGTGTGGGCGGCACGACCCTGGCAGCCGAGGCCAGGGCCGGCGGGCCGCTCTCGCCGGGCGGGCCGACGATCCACGCCTTCCTGATCCGCGGCCGCACGGACGCCCAGAAGGAGGCCCTGATCGGCCGCCTGACGGCGGTCGTCGGCGAGGTGCTGGCCATTCCGCCGGCCCCCGTGCGGGTGATGGTGTTCGACGTGGCCAATACGGATTTCGGCATGCAGGGCGTCACCGCCCTGTCCCTCGGGCGCTGAATCGCGGTCGGGGCACGTAATTGGTGCAATTCGTCGGGGCGCTGCACTGCAATATGGCGGAATTACATAGGGGTGATTTGGCAGGTGTCCCGGAAGCCCCAGAAGTCCGGCATTCCGCCAATTGAGCGGGAATGGCACGAAGAGTGCTATTGAATTGAACCCGTGATGCGCTGCGGAAACTGGACGAATGCTGCGGAATTCTTCAGAAAGTGGCAGTGCAAGCGGTCTTATTTTTCTATATAAACGTGAAGATTCACGTGATTTGATTTGTGAATCGTGTTTTTCCTGCACGGGGCGGCAGGTGGGTCGAAACAGATAGTTCCAACCTTTCAACGGAGATCGAACATCATGAAATTCAAGCGTCTGGTAGCGTCGGCAGTCATCGGTGCCCTGTTTTCCGGGGCGGCGTGGGCCCAGGTCAAGATCGGGGTCGTGTCGTCTTCCACCGGCCCGGTGGCCATGGTGGGGATTCCCCAGAAGAATTCCGTGCCGCTGATGCCGACCAAGGTCGGCAACCTCACTGTGCAATACGTCCCGCTGGATGACGGCAGCGACCCGACCGCCTCGGTGGTGGCGATCAAGAAGCTGATCAGCGAGGAGAACGTGGACGCCATCATCGGGCCGTCCGGCTCCCCCAACGCGATGGGTGTGATCCAGTTTGCCGCCGAGGCCGGCGTGCCGCTGTTGGCGCCGGTGGGCACCGCGGCGGTGGTGCTGCCGATGAACGAACAGAAGAAGTGGGTCTTCAAGACCACCCAGAACGACCAGCTGATCGCCGACGCGCTGGTGGGCCACATGGCCAGGTCGGGCATCAAGACGGTGGGCTTCATCGGCACCTCCGACCCCTACGGCGAGAACTGGGCCAAGGTGTTCACCGAGATCGCCGGCCGCAAGGGCATCAAGGTGGTGGCCACCGAGCGCTTCCAGCGCAGCGACAGCTCGGTCACCGCCCAGGGCCTCAAGGTGCTGATGGCGCGGCCGGATGCCGTGCT
>JAKLLO010000020.1 GCA_023150095.1 Zoogloea sp.
AAGGTCGATTACGACTGGAAGGGCATGGCGCCGGGCAAGGTCTGGGGCGGTCTCGTGACCCAGAGCACCAGCTGCTCCAAGGGCTCGCTGTGTGACGGGACCGGCACCAACCCGGACAAGTCCTTCACCGCCACCGGCTACGAAGTTGGTGCCAAGGCCAGCATGAACAACTTCGGCGCTGTCGCCTACGCCTTCTCCGGCAAGGGCCTGGGCCTGTCCACCGTGGGCGCCCAGTTCTTCGGCGGCTCCGATGGCCTCGGCAACAAGACCGACTCCAAGGGCTACTTCCTGCAAGGTACCTACCAGTACAACAAGACCAAGTTCGGCATCAACTTCGGCCAGAACAAGGACAACGACGGTGCTCTGGGCGCTGGCAACGAGCGCAAGAACAAGGCTTACACCCTGGGCGTCTATCACAGCCTGAACAAGTTCGTGACCCTGGTCGGCGAACTGAACCAGGAAAAGATCACCAGCACCGTGGATGACAGCGAAACCAAGAACCGCACCCTGTCCGCCGGCGCGATCCTGTTCTTCTAGGCCACACACATCGGATGGACGGGCCGCCACAGGCCCGCCATCGAAACAGTCTCTTGCTGTGTTCTCCCTCCTTCTGGCGCCCCCGTGGCGCCATCTTTTTTTGTATCGTCCGATCTTCGCCCTTGCCCCGGAGCCGCCGATGCTGCGCCCCCTCTTTGCCGCACTCGCCCTTTTCACCTGCACGGCAGCCTTTGCCGACGGCATCGTCGAAGCGCGCATCACCCCCAGCCGCTATGCCGACGCCCGCGAGGCGCTGGTGGATGCCATCGAGGCCGAAGGGCTGATTCCTTCCCCGCCGAGCGTCTTTGGTGACATGCTGTCCCGCACCGGCCCCGCGTTGGGCGAAGACAAGCCCGTCTACGCCCAGGCCGAGGTGCTCCACTTCTGCAGCGCCCGCATCGCCTGGCAGATGGCGAAGGAGAACCCCCTCAACGTGGCCCAGTGCCCCCTGTCGATGGCGATCTTCACCCTCCCCGGGGATGCCTCCACGGTGCGTCTGGCGTGGCGCACCGCGGTGGGCGACAGCCCCGGCGCCCGCGCCGCCAACGCGCTCCTCGCCCGCATCGCCCGACAGACCGCCGACAACGCCGGGCGGGTGAGCATCCGCGACTGATCGCCGGGAGTCTCGCCCGAAGCCGCCGCCCACGGTATAGTCCGCACCGCTTCGAAAACCCCACCGGATGCACGCCTCAAGCATGACCCAGAAAACCTACACCGCCGAATCGATCACCGTTCTCAAGGGCCTCGAGCCCGTCAAGCAGCGGCCGGGCATGTATACCCGCACCGAAAACCCGCTGCACGTGATCCAGGAAGTCATCGACAACGCCGCCGACGAGGCCATGGCCGGCTTCTGCAAGAAGATCGGCGTGACCCTGCACCTGGATGGCTCGGTGAGCGTTTCCGACGACGGCCGCGGCATTCCGGTCGAGATCCACCCGGTCGAGGGCGTGTCGACGGTCGAGGTGGTGTTCACCCGCCTCCACGCCGGTGGCAAGTTCAACAAGACCGACGACGACTCGGCCTACCGCTTCTCGGGCGGTCTGCACGGCGTGGGCGTGTCGGTCACCAACGCCCTGTCGCATCGGCTGGAAGTCGAGGTGGTGCGCGACGGTGGCCGGCATCGGCTGGTGTTCTCGGGCGGCGACGTGATTGAGCCCCTGGCCCGTCTGGGCGACGCCCCGAAGAAGCAGAGCGGCACCACCGTGCGCGCCTGGCCCGACGGCAAGTATTTCGACGCGCCCGACCTGCCCCGCGCCGAGCTCGAGCGCCTGCTGCGCTCCAAGGCCGTGCTGATGCCGGGCCTCGAAGTGAGCCTCGCCATCGAAGGTGGCGACACCCGCACCTGGCTCTTCGAGGAAGGCATGCGCGGCTACCTGGGCGAAGCCCTCAGCGACGAGCCGCTGATCCCGCTGTTCTCCGGCGAGAAGTTCGCCCCCAAGGGCGACGAGACGTTTGCGGCCGGCGAAGGCGCCTCCTGGGCCGTGGCCTGGACGCTGGAAGGTGCACCGGTGCGCGAATCCTACGTCAACCTCATCCCCACCCCGGCCGGCGGCACCCACGAGGCCGGCCTGCGGGATGGCATCTTCACCGCCATCAAGAACTTCATCGATCACCATGCCCTGCTGCCCAAGGGCGTCAAGCTCACCGCCGACGACGCCTTCGGCCGTGCCTCCTTCCTGCTCTCGGCGCGGGTGCTCGACCCCAGCTTCCAGGGCCAGACCAAGGAGCGCCTCAACAGCCGCGACGCGGTTCAGCTGGTGTCGCGGATGGTGCGCGACCCCTTCGAGCTGTGGCTCAACGAGCACGTGGATTACGGCAAGAAGCTCGCCGAGCTCGCCATCAAGGCCGCCCAGGCCCGCGCCCGCGCGGCGCAGAAGGTCGAGAAGCGCAAGTCGTCCGGCGTGGCCGTGCTGCCCGGCAAGCTGTCGGATTGCGAATCCGAAGACATCGAGCGCAACGAGCTCTTCCTCGTCGAGGGCGACTCCGCCGGTGGCAGCGCCAAGATGGCCCGTGACAAGGACACCCAGGCCATCCTCCCGCTGCGCGGCAAGGTCCAGAACGCGTGGGAGGTGGACCGCGAGCGTCTCTTCGCCAACGCCGAAATCCACGACATCGCGGTGGCCCTGGGCGTCGACGCCCACACCCAGGATTCCGAGCCCGATCTCTCCGAGCTGCGCTACGGCAAGGTCATCATCATGTCGGATGCCGACGTGGACGGCTCCCACATCCAGACCCTGCTGCTCACGCTGTTCTTCCGCCACTTCCCCAAGCTCATCGAGCGTGGCCACATCTACGTGGCCCAGCCGCCCCTGTACCGGCTCGACGTGCCCGCCTCCGGCAAGAAGCGCCCGCCGCGCCGCCTGTACGCCCTGGACGACCAGGAGCTGGCGTCGCTGCGCGATCGCCTCGGCCACGAAGGCATCAAGCCCGAGCACATCGAGGTGGGCCGATTCAAGGGCCTGGGCGAGATGAACCCCGAACAGCTCCGTGAAACCACCATGGACCCGGCCACCCGCCGCGTACTGCCGGTGCACGTGCGCGGTGGCGCCTTCGAGGAAACCCAGCGCATGTTCACCCTGCTGATGGGCAAGGGCGAAGCCTCCGGCCGCCGGGCCTGGATGGAAGAGAAAGGCGACTCGGTCGAAGCCGACGTCTGATCCCGCTTCAACTCCATCACCTGCGGCCGGGCTCTCCCGGCCGTTTTTTCATCGGAGCCCGGCTGGGCGGTGGCCGACGTTGCCTCATTTTGAGGCGACGTCGGCTTTCAGCCACCCGGCCTTGACCAATTTTCAGTCGCCGCCGCCTTGATTTCAGCCGAAGGCGGGTAACCGGAATGCTCGATGGCCTGATCCTTCATGGCGGTAGGGGGTGATCGGCACCCGGCGTCGATGCATTTTGAGGCGACGTCGCCCAATATTGAGGCAGCCGAGGTGAAGCCAGAGCCGGGATCGACGTAAAAGACGTCGAACTCGGGGAGCCAGCACCCCAGATCGCATGCCGATCACCCGGTATCGACCGATGGCCGGGCGATCGGCACGCATCGTGAGCCGTGCCCGGCGAGTGCGGACGTGACGAAACCTCTGACTTCGGTCAACGCAGGTGCGGTCATGTGTAAAACCCTGATTGACCATACGGTGGCGTATGGAAAAATCCGCCCAGGTTGAGTTCGCGGTCGGGCCGCGGATTCAAGCCTTCAGCGGGTAGTGTCCCGTCCCCGCGTCAGATCCAGTGCAGCTCCCCGCGCAGCGTCGCCCCGAACTGTTGCTTCATCTTTCCCGCCGGCCGGGCCTTTCCGCTTTCGCCAACAAGAAAAGAGGAAAGCCATGAACGCCATCCAGCGTCACCTGGGCTGGGGTGCCGTCGCCTTGCTGGGCGCCGTCGCCACCGCCATCGTCGCGCTCAACCGCGGAGAGACCATCAACGCCCTGTGGCTGGTCATTGCCGCGGTATGCAGCTATCTCATTGCCTACCGCTACTACAGCCTGTTCATCGCCGAGAAGGTGATGGAGCTCGACCCCAAGCGCATGACACCGGCCCTGCGTCACAACGACGGGCTGGATTACGTACCGACCAACAAGTACGTGCTGTTCGGCCACCACTTTGCCGCCATCGCCGGCGCCGGCCCGCTGGTGGGCCCGGTGCTCGCCGCCCAGATGGGCTACCTGCCGGGCATGCTGTGGATCCTCGCCGGGGTGGTGTTTGCCGGCGCGGTGCAGGATTTCATGGTCCTGTTCATCTCCACCCGCCGCGACGGCCGCTCCCTGGGCGATCTCGTCAAATCCGAGCTCGGCGCCGTACCCGGCGTGATCGCCCTGTTCGGCACCTTCATGATCATGGTCATCATCCTCGCGGTGCTGGCGCTGATCGTCGTGAAGGCCCTGGCCGAATCGCCGTGGGGCATGTTCACCGTGGCCGCCACCATCCCCATCGCGCTGCTGATGGGCGTGTATAGCCGCTACATCCGCCCGGGCCGCATCGGCGAGATGTCGATCATCGGCTTCGTGCTGCTGATGGCCTCGATCGTCTACGGCGGCGACATCGCTGCCAGCCCCACCTGGGGCCCGCTGTTCACCTTCGACGGCAAGCAGCTCACCTGGCTGCTGATCGGCTACGGCTTCGTCGCCTCGGTGCTGCCGGTGTGGCTGCTGCTGGCGCCGCGGGATTACCTGTCGACCTTCCTGAAGATCGGCACCATCGTCGGCCTCGCCATCGGCATCGCCATCGTGGCCCCCAATCTGCAGATGCCAGCCCTCACCAAGTTCATCGACGGCACCGGCCCGGTGTGGTCGGGTAGCCTGCTCCCCTTCCTGTTCATCACCATCGCCTGCGGCGCGGTGTCGGGCTTCCACGCGCTGATCTCCTCTGGCACCACGCCCAAGCTGCTGGACAACGAGAAGAACGCCCGCTTCATCGGCTACGGCGGCATGCTCATGGAGTCCTTCGTGGCGATCATGGCGCTGGTGGCCGCCTCGGTCATCGAGCCGGGCGTGTACTTCGCGATGAACAGCCCGGCTGCGGTGATCGGTAAGACCGCCGAGAGCGCCGCCCAGGTCATCAACCAGTGGGGCTTCGTCGTGACGCCCGAGATGCTGCTCCAGACCGCCCAGGACGTGGGCGAGAAGACCATCATCTCCCGCGCCGGCGGCGCCCCTACGCTGGCCGTCGGCATGGCCCACATCCTCTCCAACGCCCTCGGCGGCAAGGCGATGATGGCCTTCTGGTACCACTTCGCGATCCTCTTCGAGGCGCTGTTCATCCTCACCGCCGTCGATGCCGGCACCCGCGCCGGGCGCTTCATGCTGCAGGATCTGATGGGCACCTTCGTGCCGTCGATGCGCAAGATGGACTCCATCTTCGCCAGCCTCGTCGCCACCGCCCTGTGCGTGGCCGCGTGGGGCTACTTCCTGTACCAGGGCGTGGTCGACCCGCTGGGCGGCATCAACACCCTGTGGCCGCTGTTCGGCATCGCCAACCAGATGCTCGCCGGCGTGGCGCTCACCCTCGCCACCGTGGTGCTGTTCAAGATGAAGCGCCAGCGCTTTGCGTGGGTCACCGCCGCGCCCACCGTGTGGCTGCTGATCTGCACCCTCACCGCCGGCTGGCAGAAGGTCTTCCACGACAACCCGAAGATCGGCTTCCTGGCCAACGCCCACAAGTACGAAGCCGGCATCGCCCGCGGCGAAGTGCTGGCCCCGGCCAAGTCGCTGGAGCAGATGCACCAGATCGTCACCAACAACTACGTGGACGCGGCGCTGGCGGGCCTGTTCATGCTGCTGGTGGTGAGCATCCTGGCCTACGCCATCCCGGCGTGCTTCCGCGCCCTGGGCAACAGCAAGCCGACGGCGGTGGAAACCCCGTTCGAGCCCATGCCGGCCAGCAGCTGAGGGAATCCGGCAGATGTTTGGCGATCTTGCCCGCATGGGCAAATACCTCGGCCAGGCCGCCCGCCTGATGGTGGGCGTGCCGGATTACGACACCTACGTGCAGCACATGCGCCTGACCCACCCCGACCAGCCGGTGATGACCTACGAGGCGTTCTTCCGGGAGCGTCAGGAGGCGCGGTATGGCGGCGGAGATGGGCGGCCGGGGCGCTGTTGCTGAAGGACGTGCCCGACCTTCGGGGCGGGTCGGCGCGACCCCTCGGTCGCCTCCCGGGAAGCCGAAGTCGGCTCGCCGGCAGGCAAAGTCGGGTGACAGATCCACGAACGAGGCATCGCTGCCACCGCCGTCGGGTGGGCGCCCTCCGCGCCCGGAGAGCCCGGCATCGACACGGCTTCGGGCGCAGGCGTCGCCCCCGCGCCCGACTTCAAGCTTGAGTGACGGTCAGCGGATGCCGTTGAGCGCGGCCACGCCGGTGGCGGGAAAATCGGTGAACACCCCGTCGATGCCCAGGCGCATGTAGTACTGCATCTCGGCCTTCGGGTCGGCGAAACCGTAGCCGCTGGCATCGTCACGGAAGGTCCAGGTGTGCACCAGCAGGCCCTTCTGGTGGGCCAGCTCGATCACCCCGGTGCTGCCGTCCACCCGGCGGTCGTTGATGGTCAGGGTGGCGTCGCCGGTGCGCTCCACGCCGTCGTTCACCGTCTTCACCAGATAGGGTTTCCACGGCCCCACCGCATCGGCGTAGGTCTTCACGAAGTCGAGCCCGGTGGAGGTGAGCAGATCGGCAAAACTGCGGGCGTCGTTCTTCACCACGAAGTCGTAGGGCTTGTGGTAGGGGGCCACCAGCGACATGCTGCCGTCGTCCTTCACGTCGTCGGCGTCGATCAGCTGCACAAGCTTGATGTTGGTCCTGGTGTTGAGATATTGCAGGTTGCTCACCTCGAACGACTGGATGAACACCGGCGCAGTTGCCACGTTGCCGTAGGCGGTGTGCAGGGTGGTCAGCAGCTTTTCCTCGAACACGTTGGCGCCAAAGCGCACCTCGTCGGCGTGGAAGGTGGAGTGCTTGATCTCCGGGTAGATGCCCACCGTGCGGCCCAGACGGGCGCCTTCCGACTTGGCCAGGGCGATCACCTCGTCGAGGGTGGGGATGCCGAACAGCCCGTTGTACGCCTGCGAACGGTTGGCGCGGGCCTGCACCGCCCGCAGGGTGCGGATCTCGGCCAGGGTGAAGTCGCTGGCAAAGTAAGCCGTGGTGGGCACGCCATCCACGTTGCGGGTGCTCATGCGCGACGCCGGAAACTTGGTCGCCACATCGGTGGTGCCATCGAGCATCGGCTCGTGGCGGGCGATCATCACGCCGTCCTTGGTCAGCACCAGATCGGGTTCGATGAAGTCGGCGCCCTGCTCGATGGCCGCCTTGTAGGATTCCAGCGTGTGCTCCGGCAGGCTGCCCGACGCCCCCCGGTGGCCGATCACCAGCGGCGCACCACCGGAGAGGGTCTTGAACGCCGGCTGGCTGTCGTCGTCACTGCCGCCGCAGGCCTGGAGAAAGGCGAGGGAAAGAAGGGGAATCAGGAGTTTGATCTTCATGGGAAGGGTCCGATAGAGGTGGGAGAGCGCTGCTTGCAAGGGTGAAATGTCCCAACCAATCTATCTCCCCGGAATTAAGGACACGTGAACGCCCCGTGACGGCTTCGGCCGGACGCAGCGAAAGCCCACCCGGCAGCCTATGTCACGCCAGTCGCGGGATTGATCCGCCCACCCGCCGCCGGCTGTGGCAAGCTGCGAGCCGTTTCCGTGTTTGCCGCGTACCGCAGCCATGACCAACCCCCTCGCCCTCCCCCGCCCGCCGATCCGCGCGACGATCCTCACCGGCTTCCTCGGCGCCGGCAAGACGACGCTGCTCAACCGTTACCTCGCCACCCAGCCCAGCCGCCGCGTGGCGGTGCTGGAGAACGAGTTCGGCGCGGTGGGCATCGACGGCGGGCTGATCGCCGGCTCGCCTGCGGTCGAGGTGGTGGAGCTGACCGACGGCTGCATCTGCTGCAGCGTGCGGGGTGAGCTGGCGGTGGCGCTGACCGACCTGGCCGACCGGCGCGACCGGGGCGCGCTGGATTTCGACCACCTGGTGCTGGAGACCACCGGCCTCGCCGACCCGGCGCCGGTGGCCCAGGCGTTCTTCGTGGATGACGACGTGCGCGACCGCTACGAGCTGGACGGCATCCTCACGGTGGTCGATGCGATCCACGCCGGGCGGCAGCTCGACGAGAACCGCGTCGCCGCCGCGCAGATCGGTTTTGCCGACCGGGTGCTCCTCACCAAGACCGACGGGGTGGATGCCGAGGCCCTCGCCGCCCTGCAGGAGCGCCTCGTGCGCATCAACGCCCGGGCGCCGGTGATGCCGGTGCCGGTGGCCGAGGCGGATCTGGCCGCGTTGTTTGCGCTGGATGCCTTCGTGCTCTCCGACGTGCTGGAGCAGATTCCGGCCTTCCTGACCGACGCCACTCCCGCCGGCCTCACCCGCGGCGGTGGCAGCCAGCGAGCCTTCGTGCGCCACGATGACGACATCGCATCCATGGTGCTGCACCACGCTGGGGATGTGGACCTGGGGCTGATGGGCAGCTTCGTGGAGGATCTGCTCCTTCGCCACGGCAACGACATGCTGCGCTACAAGGGCGTGCTGGCGGTGCGGGGCGAAGATCGCCGGCTGGTCTTTCAGGGCGTGCATCGCATCACCGGCTTTGATTACGGGCGGAATTGGGCCGCTGGCGAGGCCCGCGAGACCACCATCGTCGTCATCGGCCGGCGCCTCGACCAAGCCGCCATCACCGCCGCTTTCCGCCTCGCCTGTCGCTGAGCCCCTTGGGGCCGGCATGCTGGCCCCATACTTGCTAAAGCCCTCCGGAATCACAATCCCCCGGAGAGTTTCATGGTCCAGACAAGCCTCACCGAAGATCTCGTCGACTTCGGCGACCTGCCCGAACACGTCAATGCCCTGCTGCAACAGGGCGTCGCTGCCCATGCCAGCGACCCGGCCCGCGCCCGGGCGTGCTTTCGCGCCGCCATCGAGGTGGCGCCGGACGTGCTGCCGTCCTACCGTTGCCTGTTCAAGCTGCAGAACAAGCTGCGGGATTTCGATTCCGCCTTCGACACTGCCATGGCCGGGCTCGCCCAGGCCGCGGCCCAGTGCGCCATGAGCCTTGACTGGCAAGGCTGGACGCCCGCCCAGCGGGCTGCCGCGCCGGAGATTCCGGGGCGCTTCCTGCTGCAATTCTTGAAGGCGCTGGCCTTCATCGAGCTGCGCCGGGGCAATGAGGAAAGCTCCGCCCGTGCGCTCGCCAAGCTGGCCGAGCTCGACCCCGAGGACGGCGTCGGCGGGTCGGTGGTGGCCGCCCTCCTCGCCCATCGGGAGCCGGCATGAGCACGGCGGCGAGCGGTCACAAAACCGACAATCCCCCGTTCAGCGTCACGGACACGACACACCGTGCCCTTGGCCGGCTGCTGGTGCTGCGCCTCGGCGACGCGCTGAAAGTGCGCCTCACGCCCATCGAGGCCCACACCCTGGCCCTGGCGATGTTTGCGGTGCGGGACGGACGCAGCCCCGAAAAGGAGCTGTTCATGTGCCCCATCGCCAGTGATCCGATCTTCGTGGCACGGGTTGAGACCGACGGATTGCAGGTGGAAACCCCTGCCGGCGGCTACCCGCTGGGCTGGCTGGATGTGGGTGCGCTGGCCGCCGCGCTGTCGCCGGCCGCTGTGCCCGTCTAAGCCCCCGCACGAAAAGCGCGTCCGGACTGCTTTTCAGGGATTTGAATCGGCGGTGCCTGTGGTATTTTTGCGGCCTTTGTCGCGCCCGACGGGCGCCAGCAACCCAGGCGGCCCCGCGCCGCCAGCCGCAAGCACCGCACCATGAACGACACCCCGGATCTCTTCGACGCCCTGCCCGACGCCCCCGCCGGCGGTGGCGAGCCGCCCGCGCCGCCCGTCACCCCGCTGCTGGGCAGCGACGACGCCCTGCCCCTCGACCTCTACGCCGAGCGCGCCTACCTGGCCTACGCCATGAGCGTGGTCAAATCCCGCGCCCTGCCGCAGGTGGAGGACGGCCTCAAGCCGGTGCAGCGCCGCATCCTCTTCTCGATGAACGAGATGCGCCTTGCGCCGGGTTCCAAGCACGTCAAGTCGGCCCGGGTGGTTGGCGACGTGATCGGTAAGTACCACCCCCACGGCGACTCCAGCGTCTATGACGCGATGGTCCGGGTGGCCCAGGATTTCTCGCTGCGCTACCCGCTGGTGGATGGTCAGGGCAACTTCGGCTCGCGGGACGGCGACTCCGCCGCGGCGATGCGCTACACCGAATGCCGCCTCACGCCCATTGCCGAGCTGCTGCTCTCCGAGATCGACCGGGGCACCGTGGATTTCCGCCCCAACTACGACGGCGCCTTTGAAGAGCCCCAGCTCCTGCCGGCCCGCCTGCCCTTCGTGCTGCTCAACGGCGCGTCCGGCATTGCGGTGGGCATGGCCACCGAGATCCCGTCCCACAACCTGCGCGAGGTGGCCGACGCCGCCATCCACGCCATCGAGCACCCCGAGGCCACCGTCGCCGACCTGATGACCCACATCAAGGGGCCGGATTTCCCGGGTGGCGGGCAGATCATCTCGCCGGCGGCCGACATCCGCGCTGCCTACGAAACCGGCCGGGGCAGCCTCAAGCTGCGCGCCCGCTGGGTGATCGAGGATCTGGCCCGTGGCCAGTGGCAGCTGGTGGTGAACGAGCTGCCGCCGGGCGTCTCCGCCCAGAAGGTGCTGTTCGAGATCGAGACCCTCACCAACCCGCAGCCCAAGACCGGCAAGAAATCCATCGACCCGGATCAGGCCCAGCTCAAGGCGCTGATGCTCGGCGCGCTCGACCGGGTGCGCGACGAATCGGGCAAGGATGCGCCGGTGCGGCTGGTCTTCGAGCCCAAGAGCCGCAACCAGGACGTGGCCGAGTTCGCCAACCTGCTGCTGTCCCACACCAGCCTCGAAACATCGGCGTCAATCAACCTGGTGATGATCGGCCTGGATGGCCGGCCGGCCCAGAAGAGCCTCGCCGACATCCTTCATGAATGGGGCCGCTTCCGCATCGGCACCGTGCGCCGGCGTACCGCCCACCGCCTGGGCCAGGTGAACGACCGCATCCACATCCTGGAAGGCCGGCACATCGTCTTCCTGAACATCGACGAGGTGATCCGCATCATCCGCGAGTCGGACGATCCGAAGCTGGCGCTGATCGCCCGCTTCGATCTCTCCGACCGGCAGGCCGAGGACATCCTGGAAATCCGCCTGCGCCAGCTGGCCCGCCTCGAAGGCATCAAGATCGAGCGCGAACTGGCTGAGCTGCGTGGCGAGAAGACCGAGCTCGAGGCCCTGCTGGGCGACGAGGGCAAGCTGCGCCGGCTGGTGGTGAAGGAGATCAAGGCCGACGCCGCCAAGTTCGGCGACGCCCGCCGCACGCTGGTGGAAGAAGCCGCCCGCGCTGGCGTCACGCAGACCGTGGTGGATGAGCCGGTCACCGTGATCGTCTCCGAAAAGGGCTGGGTGCGCTGCCGCAGCGGCCACGGCGTCGATCTGGCCAACGTGGCCTTCAAGGACGGCGACCGCCTGGGTTCGGCCTTCGAGTGCCGCAGCGTGGATTCGCTGATCGCCATCACCGACGGCGGCCGCGCGCTCACCGTGGCGGTGTCGACGCTGCCCGACGGGCGCGGCAACGGCGCGCCGCTGGCGTCCTTCGTCGAGCTGCCGAGTGGCGCGAAGATCGCCCACGTGCTCGCCGGCCCGGCCGACAAGCGGGTGCTGCTGGCGAGCGTGGATGGCTACGGCTTCTTGTGCCGGCTTGGCGACATGACCGCCACCAAGCGGGCCGGCAAGCAGTTCGTGACGGTGGATGCGGGCGGCAAGCTGCTCGCGCCGGTGCTCTTCGATGGCGCCGACAACCAGCATCTGGCGGCGCTGTCGTCCGGCGGCAAGCTGCTGGTGTTCCCGCTCGATCAGATGAAGGAGCTCTCCGGCGGCGGGCGTGGCGTGATCATCATGGCGCTGGACGAGGGCGAGAGCCTGGCGGCCACCTGCGTCGCCACCAACGGGCTCACCCTGCTGGCGGCCACCCGCGGCGGCAAGGCGGTGGAGTTTGCCGTCTCGCCGAAGGACTGGGAGCCGTGGCTGGGCAAGCGCGCCAAGAAGGGCAAGCCGGCGCCGGGCCGGTCCCAATCGAACGGCCTGCGCGGCGAGTAAGCCGGAAAGCCGGCAAGTCGAAGTAAAACGGGGGGCTGGTGCCCCCCTTTTTGCTGGCGCTCAGGCGGTCAGCGGCAGGCGGACGATGAAGGACGTGCCCTTGTCGAGCTCGGATTGCACGCTCACCGAGCCGCCCATCAGATCCACCAGCTCCTTCACCAGCGCCACGCCCAGCCCGGTGCCCTGATGGCGCCGGGTCAGGAAGTTGTCGGCCTGGCTGAAGCGCTCGAACACATGGGACAGCATGTCCGGCGCAATCCCGCAGCCGCTGTCTGCCACGACAAATTCCAGCTGATCCTCCACCCGCGAGACGCGGACCTCCACCCGTCCGTGGTCGGTGAACTTGATCGCGTTGCTCAGCAGGTTGTTGAGCACCTGCACCACCCGCGTCGCGTCGCACACAAAATCATCGGGCAGATCATCGGCCAGCGTCACGGCCAGCTCGATGCCCTTCTTGGCCGCGGGCGGCTGGTAGTTGCGGACGATCTTGTCGATCAGCGCGCGCAGGGGCTCGGGGCGCATCACCAGCTCCATCTTGCCGGATTCGATCTTCGCCAGATCGAGGATGGAGTTCACCAGATCGAGCAGATGTTCGCTGCTGTCGAGGATCACCCCCGCGAACTCCTGGTTCTCGCCGCTGGTGGTTTCGCGCAGCAGCTCGGCGTAACCCATGATGCCGTTGAGCGGCGTGCGCAGTTCGTGGGACATGGACGCCAGGAACTCGGACTTCATCCGGTTGGCGGATTCGGCCTTGATCTGGCTTTCGCGCAGCTGGGCGGTGATGCGGTATTGCCGATCCAGCAGGCGCATCGCAATGCAGCCGAACAGCAGCACGATCAGCGTCGTGGCGAAGGCATAGACCTGATAGCCGTGCCGGCGGCCCCGGAACTCCGAGAGTGCGGTTTCCTCGGTCACTCCGACGGCGACGATCAGCGGATATTCGCTGAGCGTCCGGTAGCTGTAGAAACGATTCACGCCATCGGACACGCTGGTCGTGTGGAGGCTGCCGATCGGTTTCTGGCGGATCGCGTGGAACAGCGCGCTCTGGGTGACGTTCTGGCCGACAGTCATGTTCTCGCCGGCCCGACGGGCCCGGGTGATGCCGTCGAACCCGACCAGCGAAACCACGCCCCCCTGCCCCAGATCAACGCCCCGGTAAAAATCCGAGAAATAGAACGGATCGACCGAGATCACCACCACGCCGCCAAAACTGCCGTCCGGCTTGTTGATGCGGCGGGTCATCTGGATTGACCACTTCCCGGACGCGCGCCCCAGGATGGGCTTGCTGATGTAGAGCTGGTTGGTGTCCTTCTCCTTGTGCACCCGGAAGTGCTCCCGGTCGGACAGATCCATCTGCTTGTGGTTGGGCAGATTGCTCAGGATGTAGATGCCGTTCTCGTCGATCACCCCCAGCTGGTTGAAGATGTTGCTGATGATCATCCCCTCGCGCACGTACTCGGCGATGTTCACCTTGTCTCCGTAGCGCTCGTACTGGAACTTCAGGAACAACACCGCCTGATCGACGCTCTTGATCGTCCGGATCGTGTGCTCCTCGAAGGCCCGGGCCAGGTTGAGGTTTTCGGTGTAGACGGCCTTGATGACCATCTCCTCCTCGGTCTTGGTCTTGTAGAGCACCGCCCCCCAGACGAGGAGGACGGGAAACACCATCAGGGCGATGATCGGCAGAAAAAGACGGCGACGCTCGATGCGGTAGGTGAGAGGCATATGAACTTCCGGACAAGGTTGGGGCGCACAAGCCGGAACTCCGCGCCCTTCAGCTACGAGATGCCCGGAGCCATGTGCAGGACAGCCTGCCCTGCTCCACCGCATCGTCCAGTGCAATGTGGGTATGGGGCGAGGGATCTATCCCGGCGCGGGGCATCGCGGATTTGCCGCTGGCAAGACACGGCCGGCGCAGCAGGGCCATCGAGTAGGTTCTGACGTTTATAACGGCACAACCGAACAGGTTTTTACCAACATGTTCATCAAGGTAGTCAAGCACGAACGGAAAGTCGAAAGCCGCCGGATGCGCGACGAACACCGGGCGCCCCGCAGGGCACAGACCCAATCCACAAATCTTGCCATGACCACCTCCGGTGGCTGCTGCGCCTTGCGGCAGGCGGGCCCGGGCTTCGGGCTGGGTGGCCCGCCATTCCATCGTGCCGGGGTTGGGCGCAAGACCTGGCCGCGCCTCGAAATCGGCCGAGAAGCAGCCTGCCTCGACACCGGCCTCGGCGAACGCTGCCGCACCAAGGCTCAGGATCGAATGCCTGCCCGACACGGGGCCATCGGTCTCGATTCCTTTCGGGATGTGCGGTGCTGCGGGCAACAACGCGATGCGGAGTGCCGAATATTCCACACCCGCTCTCTTTAGCCACGGCCACTCGGGCCGATAAAAGAGATTGCGAGGCCCGGTTTGTTATCCCTGTCCTCGACCAACAATAACCGTCAGCCCCCCCATACAGAGCGTTCATGAGAATCCGCGTCACCGATCAAAATCTGCATCGCCTGCATCTTGCGGGCACGCTGATCGTCGTGATCGTGATGGCACTCGCTCTCGGCGTGAGCTTCCTGCTCATCGGCGTGGCCGAGCATCAGCGTTTCTTCAGTCGACTCGAAGACAGTTTCGCCACCAAGAAGCAGGAGCGCCTCGCCACCGAGATGTCTGCGGCCATCGGCTACCTGGATTTTGCCCACTCCCTGACCGAAAGCACGCTCAAGGCCGCGCTCAAGGAGCGCGTGTCGATGGCCATGCAGACCGCCCAGGCGATCTACGACCGGGAGCACGGCCGCCGGCCCGAGGCCGAGGTCAAGCGGCTGATCATCGAGGCCCTGCGGCCCCAGCGTTTTTTCGACGGTGGCGGCTACTTCTTCATTGACGACATGAAGGGGCGCTGCGTCCTGCTGCCCATCGCGCCGGAGCGGGAGGGATCGTCCCTGTGGGATAACCGGGACGACTCCGGTCACTACATCATGCGCGGCCTGATCGACGCGGTGAAGGAAGGCGATGGCTCGGGCTATTCGTCCTACCGCTGGTACTCGCCGGGTTCACCCAAGGCGATGTCCGACAAGCTCGCCTACGTGGCGCATTTTGCGCCCTACGACTGGATCATCGGGACGGGCGATTATCTCCAGCGCTGGCACGAGATGCGCATGCGGGAGGGGCTCGAGCGCCTGCGCGCCTGGAAGTTCGGCGACACCGGCCACTTTGCCGTGTTTGGGCTCGACGGAAAGATCCTCCTGCAGACGCAGTGGCCCGAACATGAGGGCCAGCACTACATGAGCGTCGGGACCGACGAGATGAAGCGCATCCGCGGTGAACTCATCGCCCTTGGCGCAAAGGGCGGCGGAGTGGCTGAATACCTCTGGAGCCGGATCGATCCTGACAAGGAAAGCAGTCTTGACGAGATCGGCAACCGCACCTCCCTCGTCACGGTGTACCCGCCATGGAAAATTGTGGTGGTGGCATCCCTGTTCGAGCAGGAAATGGAGCCGGCGATTGCCGCCGAGCGCACCGCCATCATCCAGTCCGTGTCGAGCCGGCTACCCTTCGTGGCGCTGGCGGCGGGCATGGCGCTGCTGCTGGCGATCGTCGCCTCCTTCTTCTTCTCGCGATGGATCAGCCGGCAGCTGCGGGCCTACACCAAGCGGATCGACGCCCACGCCCAGACCCTCGAACGCCAGGCCGAGGCGCTGCACCTGTCGGCCCGGGTCTTCGAGACGAGCCGGGAAGGCATCATCATCACCGACCCCGAAACCCGCATCCTCGCCGTCAATCCGTCGTTCAGCGAGATCACCGGCTTTAGCGCCGACGAGGTCATCGGCCATCGCCCCACCTTGCTCGCCTCCAGCCGCCACGACAAGGCGTTCTATCGGGAGATGTGGAAGACGATCCGCGCCACCGGCACCTGGAGCGGCGAGATCTGGAACCGCAAACGCGACGGCACGGTGTTTCCCGAGCAGCTCACGATCTCCACGGTGCGCAACGGCAAGGGCGAGGTGCTGCACTACATCGGCACCTTCCTCGACGTGTCCGAGCGCAAGGAGGCCGAAGACCGCATCCGCCAGCTGGTGGAGTTCGATCTCCTCACCCGCCTGCCCAACCGCGCCCTGCTCAACGACCGCCTGACCCAGGCCATCGCCATTGCCGAGCGCGAGAAGAAGCGCGTCGCGGTACTGGTGATCGACATGGACCGCTTCAAGACGGTGAATGACTCCCTCGGCCATGCCACCGGCGACGAGATCCTGCAGGAAGTGGCCGCCCGCCTGCGCCGCCTGGTGCGCCAGAGCGACACCGTCAGCCGCATGGGCGGCGACGAGTTCGCGGTGGTGCTTCCGGCCCTCGACCAGCCGGCCAACGCTTTACCCGTGATCCGCAAGATCTGCGAGGCGCTGGGCGAGCCTTACCTCGTGCGCAACCAGGACTTCCACATCACCCCGAGCATCGGCGTGTCGCTCTTCCCCGACAACGGCACCGACGCCGAGACCCTCATCAAGAACGCCGACGCGGCGATGTACCACGCCAAGGATGTGGGCCGGAACAACTTCCAGTTCTTCACCGCCGACTTCAACCAGTGGGCCACCAACCGCCTGCACATCGAAAACGGCCTGCGCCACGCACTCGCCCGCAAGGAGTTGGTGCTGCACTACCAACCCCAGGTCGATCTGGCCACCCTGCGCATCGTCGGCTGCGAGGTGCTGCTGCGCTGGCAACCCCAGGGCGAGGCGCTGATCCCGCCGGACCGCTTCATCCCCATCGCCGAGGACACCGGCCTGATCGTTCCGATCGGCGCCTGGGTGCTCGACGAAGCCTGCAGCCAGCTGGCCGAATGGGACGCCAAAGGCACCGCGCCGATCCGCCTGGCGGTGAACGTCGCGGTGCCCCAACTGCGCCAGCCGGATTTCGTCGACTACGTGCGCGACACCCTCGCCCGCCACGGGCTGAGCAACGCGCGGCTGGAGATCGAGGTCACCGAAAGCGTGCTGCTGGATCAGGACGAGCGCATCCGGCACACCCTCGAAGGCCTCGTCGAGCTGGGCATCATGCTGTCCCTCGACGACTTCGGCACCGGCTACGCGAGCCTGTCGTACCTGCGCAACTTCCGCTTCGACGTGCTGAAGATCGACCGATCTTTCGTTTCCGAGCTGCACCGCAACCCGGACGACATCACCCTGATCCGCGCGATCATCAGCATCGCCCGGGACATGTCGCTGCTCACCATCGCCGAAGGCATCGAATCGGCCGAGCAGTGCGCGATCCTCAACGAGCTCGGCTGCCGCGTCGGCCAGGGCTTCCACTTCTCGCGGCCGGTGCCGGCCGCCGCCATGGGCGAGCTGATCGCCCAGGACGTCATCGCACTCACGGCATAAAAAATGGCGCCGGGTTGCGGCGCCATTTTTATTGCCTGACCGGATCACCGGCCAGCGCGGCTTACTTCTTCAGCAGCACGTCGAGGGCTTCGATCATCTGGTCGATCTCGCCTTCGCTCACGTTCAGCGCCGGCATGAAGCGCAGCAGGTTGGGACGCGGGGCGTTGAGCAGCAGGCCTTGCGGGTCCATCTCGAGTGCCGCCTTGACGATGGCCGGGCCGCGGTCGTCGTCGAGGATCAGCGCACGCAGCAGGCCACAGCCCCGCTCGCCCTTCAGGCCGTGCTTCTCGGAGAGCTCGAGCAGGCGCTGCTTGAGGTACTCGCCGCGGGCCCGCACCGATTCCATGAAGCCAGCGGACAGCAGCTTGCGCAGCACCGCCACGCCCACCGCCGCCATCAGCGGGTTGCCGTTGTAGGTGCCGCCCTGCTCGCCCGGCTCGAAGCAGGCGACGGATTCGGTGGCCAGCAGCGCAGCCAGCGGCACGCCGCCGCCAATGCCCTTGCCGAGGGTCATGATGTCCGGCTCGATGCCCGACTGCTCATACGCGAACAGCGTGCCGGTACGGCCCATGCCGGCCTGCACTTCGTCGACGATCAGCAGGATGCCGCGCTCGCGGGTGAGCTTGCGCAGGGCCTGCATGAACTCGGGCGACGCGGGGATCACGCCGCCTTCGCCCTGTACCGGCTCCAGCATCACGGCGACGGTCTTGTCGGTGATGAGGGCCTCGACGGAGGCGATGTCGTTGAGGTCCGCCTTCGGGAAGCCCGGCACCTGCGGCGCGTACATCACGTCCCAGCCGGCCTTGCCCGAGGCGGACATGGTGGCAAGCGTGCGGCCGTGGAAGGAGTGGTCGAAGGTGATGATCTCGTAGGCGCCGTTACGATGCAGCTTGCCCCACTTGCGGGCGAGCTTGATCGCGCCTTCGTTGGCTTCGGCGCCGGTGTTGGCAAAGAACACGCGGTCGAACACCGAATTGGCGGTGAGCAGGCCGGCGAGCTCGACCATCGGGCCGTTGTAGAAGGCCGGGCTGGGGTTGAGCAGGGTCTTGGCCTGCTTCACCAGCGCGTCGGTGATCTCGGCGGGACAGTGGCCGAGGCAGTTGACCGCCCAGCCCTGGATGAAATCGAGGTAGCGCTTGCCGTTGTGGTCGTACAGCCACGCCCCTTCGCCACGCTCGAAGACGAGATCGGGGCGATTGGTGATGTACATGAGGGAAGCGGTGTCAAACTCTCCGTAGCGCATGGGTGGCTCCAAAATTCATGAACCTGCAAGTATACCGGCCCAAGGTGAAGAACATGTGTTCGGATCAGCCGCCGGGCTTTCCGATGCCAGGTTGACCAGCCGCCGGCTGCGGCTGAGCAGGAAGACGACGAAGGCCGCCAGCACCACGCCTTCCCACAGCAGGGTGTGGCCGGCGCCGATCGCCCCGGCGATGAAGCCGGCCAGCAGGCCGCCCAGCGCATCGAAACCGAAGCGCGCCGAGGTGAAGAACGACACCACCCTGCCCCGCAGTTTTTCGGGCGCCATGCCCTGCATCAGCATGTTGATGCCCACGTTGCACACCGAGATCCCGAAGCCCAGCCCGGCCATCGCCGCCAGCGCCAGGGGCAGCGAGCCCGCCAGCGAGAAGGCGATCAGCGACGCCGCGCTGATGATGACGCCGGCCACCACGGCCCGCATCACCGCATGCAGCTGCCGGTGGTTGGCGAGCACGATGGTCGACGCAAACGCCCCGCAACCGGCCGCACCCCACAGCCAGCCGAGGGTCGTCGCACCGCCGGAAAACACATCACGGGCAAACACCGGCAGCAGCACCGCGTAGGCGGACGCAGTGAGGTTGAGGGCGATCAGCGTGACGATCAGCATCCGGATCTGCCAGGTGTGCCAGGCGTAGGTCACCCCTTCGCGGAACACCTGCCCCATCGAACCCTTGGCCCGCGGCGGCTCGATGCCTTCGATCAGCGTGAGCCCGGCGATCAGCGCCAGGAAGGAGAAGCCGTTGATCGCAAAGCACGCGGCTTCGGACGTGAGCCCCAGCAGGAGCCCGGCCAGCGGCGGCCCAACAAAACGCCCGGCGTTGAACAGCATCGCGTTGAGCGCCAGCGCGTTGGGCAGATCCTCCCGCTGACCGACGAAGCTGCCGATCAGCGACTGGCGCAGCGGCGTATCGAAGCTGTTGAGCAGCCCCAGCAGGAGCGACATCAGGATGATGAGCGCCGGGCCAATCATGTCGAGCGCGGTGAGCGTGGCCAGCACGAAGGCCTGCAGCGCCAGCATCGACTGGACGCCGATCAGCCAGCGGCGCTTGTCCTGCTTGTCGATCCACGCCCCGGCCAGCGGGCCGACCAGCAGCTGCGGGATCAGCGCGCAGAAGGCGGTGATGCCCAGCAGCGCCGCCGAACCGGTGATCCGGTACACCAGCCATGACAGCGACACCTGCTGGATCCACGAACCGAGGATGGAGATCGCCTGCCCGAGAAAGTAGAGCCGGAAATTGCGATGGGCCAGCGACCGCATGGAGGCGGGCCAGCGGCGTCCGGCCGGGGCCTGGGGCGTCGGGGTGGAGGTCATGAAGTCATCGATGAATGTTGCTGGCCGGCGCGGTCGCGGCCGGGCGCGCGACAGGGTAGCGGAAAGCTCGCGAAAAAGCGCCGCGAAGCACGGGCCCAAACGCCGACGGCGACGAGACGGGTTTGACCCCGCTCGCCGCCGTCCTGCCTTGCATCCGATTGACCGGGGCAATCCGCTCTTGTTCCCCGATCCGGATGACTTTTTTTGAGTCGATCGTGATCAACGCTTGCCGGCGATCTCCCGGGCGCCTTCGGCCAGGCGCGCGCCGTCGAGGCCCTTGTCCTTCACCTGCTTCACCCACTCGTCCTGTACCGTCGCCGAGGCCTTGCGCAGGGCGTCCATCTCGGCCGGGCTGTACTCGGCGATCTTGTTGCCCAGGCTCAGCACCTTCTTGTGGGCGGCCTTGTTCTCGTCGTCGAACACGGTGCCGAGCCGATCCACCAGCGGCGCGCCGGAGTGCTTGTCCACGATGGCCTTGAGGTCGGCGGGCAGCGCGTCGTACTTCTGTTTGTTCATCAGTACCGTCAGCACGGTGGCGGTCGGGTACGGCTGGCCGGCGGGCGGCTGGACGTGGAACTTCGCCACTTCGGAGAGTTTGGTCGGTACGACCATTTCCCACGCGCCGAGGGCGCCATCCACCACACCCTTGGAGATCGCCTCGGTCACCTGGGCCGGCGGCATGGCCACCGGCGCACCTCCCAGGGCGGCGATGGTCTTGGCACCCAGGCGGGTCGAGCTGCGCACCTTGAGCCCCTTCCAGTCGGCCAGGCCCTTCACTTCCTTGCTGGCGGTGTTGAGCGCCTGGCCGCCATCCACGTGGAAAGCCAGCACCTTGTAGGCCGAGAACTCCGGCTGGGCAAACTGCTGGTAGTACTTCCACACCGCGCGGCTGCCCGAGGTCGCGTCGGCCACCATGAAGGGCAGCTCGAAGGCCTCGATGGCCGGGAAGCGACCGGCGGAGTAGCCCGGCGCCGTCCACACCACGTCGGCGATGCCGTTCTTCACCTGATCCACCAGCTGGCCCGGCGTGCCGCCCAGCTGCATGGCCGGGAAGAACTGACAGGCGATGCGGCCGCCGGATTCCTTCTTCATCTCCTCGCACCAGGGCATCAACACCTTTTGCTGGGTGGGCACCGCCGGCGGCAGGAAATGGGCGATCTTGAGCGTGACTTCTTGGGCCACCGCGGGAAGCGCGGCGCCCAGCACGGCCATCGCCAGCAGATTCTTGATGTTCATTCAGGTCTCCTCCTGTGAAGGGCGTCTGCCCGTTATTTACTAATATGCGAGCAATTAAAACACTAAGATGTTAGCAATACAAGCCCGCCTTGATTCTTTTGCTTGGTCGGGATCAGACCCGCTTGAACAGCGGGCTGCGGGCCTGCTGGGCGTCGGCGGCGGAGAAGAACTTCTCGGTGTAGATGTCCCGCTCGAACAGCCGACCCTGCATCAGCGCGGTGATGCACGCCTCGATCATCACCGGCGGGCCACACAGGTAGGCCTTGTGGCCGCGGAAGTCGTTGTCGAAGCAGGCTTTGGCCGCTTCATGCACATAGCCCCGGAAGCCCGTCCAGCCGCTGTCGGCCGGTTCGTCGGAGAGCGCCGGCACGTAGGTGAAGCCGGGATGGCGGGCGGCGAGCGCGGCGAACTCATCGTGGTAATACAGCTCCTGCCGGTTGCGGGCGCCGTAGATGAGGGTGATCGGCTGCGCGCTGCCGGTGGCGATGAGATCGAGGATCATCGAGCGTGGGCTGGACAGCCCCGAGCCGCCAGCCATGAAGATCGACGGCAGGCCGGCCGAGGCATGGACGAAGAAGCGCCCGTAAGGCCCACTGAGCTTGAGCGTGTCGCCAGCCTTGAGGGATTCGTGAATCCAGGTGGTGCCCTGCCCGCCTGGCACCCGCCGGATGTTGAGCTCGAGCTCGTCCGTGCCCGGCGGATTGGCCAGCGAGAAGGCCCGATGCCCGATGCCGTCGGGCAGTTCGAGGTTGATGTACTGGCCGGCCTGAAAATCCAGCACCTCGCCGCCCTCCAGCCGGAGCCAGATGCCCTTGATCGTCGGCGTCAGGTCTTCGATGCGCGTCACCACGCCAGTGAAGTCGCGCACCGGCAGGTTGCGGGAATCCTCGTCGATCTCGATGTCGGCCTCGATGACGGTGTCGGATTCGAGCGTGGCGCAGCAGGCGAGGCACAGGCCGTCGCTGCGTTCGGAATCCATCAGCGCAAAGCCGGTCGCGCGGCCGTGGTCCACCTCGCCGTCCAGAACGCGGATCTTGCAGGTGGCGCAGTAGCCCTGACTGCAGGCGTGGGGCAGATAGACGCCGGCGCGCAGGGCGGCGTCGAGGATGGTCTGGCCTTCTTCCACCTCGATGGTCTGGCCGAGGGGTTGGATGGTGAGTTCGTAGCTCATGGGAAAATCTCTCTCCAAAAGATCGAGGACCGGGCGGCCCACCTGCGCGGGCCGCGCGATCCTCGATGGGGTCGGGATGACCGGCGGGATCGGTCAGTAGCCCGAGCCGGCGATGCCGTCGAGGCCCGGCGTAGTGAAGCGGATCAGGTCCTTGTGGCCGATGCCGTTCTCCGCGAGGCTCTTGGCCGGATCAGGCGAGAACACGGTGTTCGAGTTCTGCCAGACCACCGTGCGCCAGTCGATCTGCGCCCAGTCTGGGTGGTAGCTGAAGCAGTCGGTCATGTATTTGTCGGTCACCACCGAGAACGGCGTCTCCGGCGGCAGCGCCAGCACGAAGGGGCGGGAGAACATCCGGTGGCGCTCCCAGTTGATGAACAGGAGCTGCTTGCCGCGGTAGTTGGCCAGCGCGTCGCGGGACGGAAAATCGTAGGGGGCCAGGGTTTTCAGGCTCATCGCGGTCTCCTCAGTTTCTGGTGGCCAGGTGGCGCCAGGCGGCAAAGTTCTTCTGGTCTTCCGAGCCGTTGAAGTCGCCGGTGGCCCGCTTGTCGAGGCGCCAGTATTCGGCGATGTGGGCGCCGGGGTTGAAGTCCGGCGCGGTCACATCGACGCCTTCCGGTGCGCAGTTGCCCTGCAGGGCCTGGTTGGACGAGATGTAGGTCTGGACGTACTTCTCGGGCTCGTGCTCGAAGATCTCCTTGCAGTGGTCCGAGCAGAAATGGAACTTCTCGCCCTTGTAAGTGGTTTCGCGGAAGCAGGTGTTCATCGGGTCGCCCGGCTCGTTGAACTTGATGGTGGACACGCACACCTGGCAGTTCATCGGCTGGGTGCGGTTGTTGAAGCGGTTGCCGGCCTTCTCCTGGGCGGCCCAGTACTCGTACACCGGGCGGTAGTACTTGTCGAAGGTGTCCGGATACTTGGCGGACAGCCAGTCCAGCTCGTCGGGTTCGGGGATCCAGGTGTGGAAGGGCGTGGCGTCGGGCTTCATGTAGAAGCCGATCCACGACTGGTGGGTGACGTGCTCCTTCTCCTCGATGGTCTGGTTGAAGCACTTGGGCACCGTGATGCCATAGCGGGCCAGATCGTTGAACAGTGCCGCGCCGTTCTGCTCGAAGTAGATCTCCCAGGCTTCCTTGAAGCTCATGATCCGCTTGGGCAGCATGTAGTCCATCATCATCCCCACCGAAGCCAGCTTGCGGGTGCCGCGCCAGGTCCATTTGTCGATCCAGCGCTGGACGATGGGGAGGTTGTCCGGGTCCTGCTCGAGCATGAACTTGATGCACTCGAGGCCCAGCGTCATGTGGCGGGCTTCGTCCGACTGGGCCGAGAAGCCGACGGTCATCGCTGCCATGTCGCCGTTGTAGGCCGCACCCGAGATGAAGGGCACGAACAGGATGTTGGTGAGCACGTACTCGAAGGCAAAGCCGATCGCCACCATGAACTCGAAGGGCCCGGCGGTGATGGCGTCGTCGAAGAAGGATTTGCCGTCCGACAGGTACCACATGCGCGACTGCTGGTGCGCGAACTCGTCCATCCCGTGGTAGTACTTATTGTAGTTGGAGATGGAGTGGATCTGGGTCTGGAAGTGGCGGTATTCGTCCACCGCCTGCATCTGGCAGGCCACCCGCGGGCCGGCGCCGACCATCTGCCGGCCAACCATCGAGAAGCCCCGCGCGGCCATCAGCTCGAGCGGCGGCGTCGAGCCCAGGAAGAGCTTGAGCACGTTCATGTAGCGGGCGTCGGTGACCGACAGGTGCCCGTTGTTCTGGTTGAACGCGTCGAGGATGGCGTAGAGCTTGCGCTCCTTTTCGGACTGGTATTTCCAGTAGGCGTCCATCGTCAGCCGGAACGGGTCTTCCCACTTGTCCCAGTCGTGGATCTTGATGCCCTCGTAGCTCACCTGCGGGAAGACCTTGTCCATCGGCTGGTAGGTCGTGTCCCACGCGAGGTCGCGGGTCATCAGGGTGTAGCGCTCCTTGAGGCCGAGCTTCTTGGCGACTTTCATGTCCATGTTTGTCTCCTTGGGGGCCGGAATCAGCTGTTCCAGCTCAGGGTGAATTCGTCGTCGGTTTCGTCCAGGTGGCCCGAGATGGTGATGAGGTGCAGCTGCAGCTCCTGCAGGTCGAAGTCGCGGCCCATCTTTTCTTCCACCGTCTCGCGGCGGATCACCAGCCGGCCGGGCACGTCCACCTTCACCATGGCCGGCTGGTCGCTGACGATGGCGCCGGGGTTGTCGTCGAGGATGGCCTCGACGATGCAGCGGGTTTCTTCGTTCTTCTGGAACGCGATGAATGCGTTGGACATGGCGCTTCCTTAAAGGGTGATGCCGGCCTTGGCGGCGCGGGCTTCAAGCTGGCGGGTGATCTCGGCGAGCACGGAGTCGCCGTCATCACCAAAGGCCAGGGTGGCCACCGGCGCCAGGGCTTCGGCAGCCCGGTCGCGCCAGGCGGCGATCCACTCGGCGAGCTGCGCCTTGTTGGCCGGGTTGTCGGCGGCGGCGGCCTTCAACTGGGCGTCGATCCACTTCACGTTCTCGGCGTACCACTCGCGCTGGAAGCGGGTGAGCATCGAGAACACCGGGCCGTGGGTGGCGTTGAGGAGATCGTTGTAGCGCTCGTACACCAGCGGGAAGAGCAGCCCGTTGAGCACGAAATCCTGGGCAACCAGCACCTGGAACCAGTCCTTCTCGACCATCAGGTCTTCCACGTAGCGCCGCAGGCCCTGCCACTCGACGGCGCCCAGCCAGGCGGCCTTGGCCTCGGCCAGCGCATCCACATCGCCAAAGGCCATGCCGAGCCGGGTGACGTACTGGGCGATGCCGAGCTGGTCCATGCTGGCGTAACAGGTGGCCTGGGCGATGGCGATGCCGTAGCTGTAGGCGGCCACATAGCTGTCGTTGATGTTGGCGCCCCAGGCCACGTGGCGCAGGGGCAGGAAGACCTTCAGCGCCGCATCGCGGCCGGCCGCGGGATAGCTGGCGGCAAGGCCGAGCTGATCCACCAGGTCGAAGTCACCTTCGGCGGTCTCCTGCATCCGGCCGCGAGCCTGCACCCAGGTGCCGTAGTAAAACTGGCGCGGGTCCTTCAGGGCGTACCAGTCCTGCATCGTGATCTTCGTGCGGGTGGCGTCGAAGATGTCGTGCTCCGGCGCCCAGGTCGGGCGGTAGTGGTAGTTCTCGGTGGGCTGCAGGTCCATCGTGGCTTCCAGGTAGCGGGAAGCCGGCTTGTCGGCGCCCATCCGCCGGGCCAGGTGGCCGAAGGTTTGCCGCAGGGGCGTGATGGTGACCGTGCGCAGGTCGATCTGCATGGTGTGTCTCCTCCTCGGGGGTTCGTCCGGCGGCGGGCGGTTGCCCGGCCGGGTTCGTTTTAGGTGTGGGGTGGATCAGCGGAAGCGCTGATGGGTCGCGTCGTGCAGGCGCCAGGCCCAGTCGGTGGCGGGGCCGGCGGGCCGATCGGCGCCCTCCCCGTCCAGAAACACCACCTGATTGGCGGCGCAGAATTCGCCGAAGGCGGCCCGGGGCATCATCAGCTCGACGGCCATCTCCGGCTCGCCCACCGAGAACTCGAAAGCCACCAGCCCGTCGTCGCGGGCCTCGATCACCCGCACGTAGCGGCGGGTGAGGTCGAAGGCGTGTCGTGCCATGTCTGTCTCCTCCGACACGCCGCCACCGCCTGGCTGGTTGCCCGACTGAGGGGCGTGTTCATGGCAGCCATTTCACCAAACATTAATATGTTAGTGAATGGATGTTCTGGAGCTTGACTTGTACTTTTCGGAGGTTTTCAGCCGGCGGTGCCGCTGTGGTGCTGCTGGCGGAACTGGCTGGGCGAGTTGCCCGTGCGCTGGGCGAAGAAGCGCGAGAAATACGCCGGATCGGCAAAGCCCAGCTGGTCGCTGATCTCGCCGACGGGCGTCGAGGAAAACCGCAGGAGGCGCCGCGCCTCCTGCAGCAGACGGTCGTGGACCACCTCTTTCGAGGCCAGGTTGGCGATGCGCCGGCACACGTCGTTGAGCCGGGCTTCGGTGACGGCCAGCTCGCGGGCGTACTCGGAGAGCGTGATGTGCTCGCGAAAGTGCGCTTCGACCAGATCGCAGAAGCCGAGGAAGATCCGCACGTCCTCGCCCCGCTTCATCTTGAGCGGCGACGCCGGCAGCTCGGCCTGGAGCAGCCGGTTGAAGCTCACGAAGAAGCACAGCCCGAGGGCGTTGAGCACCGCCGAGCGGCCTTGCCCGCGGGCCACGAACTCGTCGCGCATCAGCGCAGCCAGCGCAAACAGCCGCTCGATCTCGGGCTTGAGCGCCGCGTCGGTGTTGCCCAGCAGCATGAAAGCCGGGTCGCGCAGCTGGGCCTCGGGCCACAGCCCGGCGGTCGAGGCGTGCCAGCCGCGCACCACCTCCTGGCGCACGGTGATCACGTGGCCGTCGGTGTCTTCTTCAGAGTAGAACGCGTGGGGCACCGCCGGCGGCGTGAGGAAGGCCAGCGGCGCGTCGCCGCAGTAAACCTGGTCGTCCAGATGGAGCTGGATCTTGCCCCGGGTGAGCAGATGCACCTGATAGAAGCGCGAATGCCGGTGGGCCGGGGTGTTGCGGCCGAAGATCTCGGCCATCCGGCTGAAGGTCTCGCAGTGAACATCGCAATCCGGATCGCCCGCATCGTAGGTGCGGCTGATGTAGATGTCCGGAATGTTGCGCGCGGCGGTCGGCGGCATGGATGGCCTCAGCCCGACGCCCCGCCCTGCCCGCGCGTGGCGAGGCGATACAGCCCGTAACCCGCCGCCGACAGCGCGCACGCAAGCATCACCACCCAGGCCATCGGCCGCCCAGTGCCATCGTGAAAGCGGCTCACCCCGAAGCTCGCCAGCATCCCGAAGCCAAACTGGCTGGCGCCAAACAGGGCCGCCGCGGCGCCGGCGTTCTGGGGGAAGCGCGACATCAGCAGCCCCACGCAGTTGGCGCCCAGCAGCCCGGTGACGCTCACCACCACAAACAGGCTGGCGATCACCCCGGGCACAGAATCCGCCGCCATTGCCACCACCAGGGCCAGCGCACCGGCGAGCCCGGCCAGTGATCCGCCGCCGAGCATCTTCACCGGCCCCACGCGCTTCACCAGCCGGCTGTTGGTGTAGTTGGCCGCAAAGATGCCCACCGCGTTGGCGGCAAAGACGAGGCTGAAGCCGGTGGGCGAAAAGCCGTTCAGGTCGATGAAAAAATGGGGCCCGCCGGTGATGTAGGCGAACATTGCCGCGAACGACATGCCGCCGGCCAGCACCAGCCCCAGCGCCGCCGGCGTGACCAGCATCGTGCCGTAGGCGGCGAAGGCGCGGCCGATGGGCAGCTGACCGCGCTTGTCGGCCGGCAGGGTCTCGGGCAGCTTGCGCCACACCACGGCCAGACTCATCACGCCCCACAGCAGCAGCGCGGCAAAGGTCGCCCGCCAGCCCCACAGGGCCAGCACGCCGCTACCGATGAGCGGCGCGAGCAAGGGCGCCACCGAGGTGACCATCGCCATCAGCGACAGCTTGCGGATCGCCTCGGTGGGCGAATAGACATCCCGCGCCACCGCCCGGGCCAGCACCGACGCCGACCCGCCGCCGATGGCCTGGAACAGCCGGGCGACGATCAGCTGCTCCACCGCACCGGCCAGCATGCAGGCGAGGCTCGCCACCACGAACAGGCCGATCCCGCCGAGCATCACCCGGCGCCGGCCGTAGCGGTCGGAGATCGGGCCATAGAACAGCATCCCGAACGAAAACCCGGCAAGGAACACCGTGACCGACAGCTGCACCGCCTCGGGCGAGGCGGCCAGCCCCGCGGCCATTGCCGGCAGCGCGGGCAGGTAGAGGTCGATCGCCAGCGGCCCGAAGGCCACCAGCGCGCCCAGCAGCAGGACCAGCCCGCCTTCGCTGATCGTCGTGGCTTTGAAGCTCACCCGGGCACCCTGCTCACAGCCCGCCCAGGGCGAGGTACTTGGTTTCCATGTACTCGTCGAGGCCGTGGCTGGAGCCTTCGCGGCCGATGCCCGAGAGCTTCACGCCGCCAAAGGGCGCCACCTCGGTGGAGATCAGCCCGGTGTTGATGCCCACCATGCCGTACTCCAGCTGGCGCGACACGCGCCACACCCGGGCGTGGTCCTTCGAGTAGAAATACGCCGCCAGGCCGAACTCGGTGTCGTTGGCCATGTGTATCGCCTCGTCCTCGGTCTTGAAGCGGAACAGCGGCGCCACCGGGCCGAAGATTTCCTCCTTCGCTACCGCCATCGCGGGGGTCACGTCGGCCAGCACGGTGGGCTCGTACCAGGTGCGACCGAGGGCATGGCGACGCCCGCCGGACACCGCCCGGGCGCCCTTGCCCAGCGCGTCGGCGACGAGCTCCTCGACCTTGGCGATGGCCGCGTCGTCGATCAGCGGGCCCTGGGTGACGCCCTCCTCCAGCCCGTTGCCCACCTTGAGGCCGGCGACGGCCTCGGCCAGCCTGGCGGCGAAGGTGTCGTAGATGCCGTCCTGCACCAGGAAGCGGTTGGAGCACACGCAGGTCTGGCCGGCGTTGCGGTACTTGGAGGCGATGGCGCCGGCCACCGCGGCGTCCACGTCGGCGTCGTCGAAGACGATGAAGGGCGCGTTGCCGCCCAGCTCCAGCGACAGCTTCTTGATGGTGCCGGCGCACTGGGCCATCAGCAGCTTGCCCACCGGCGTGGAGCCGGTGAAGGTGAGCTTGCGCACGATGGGGCTGGCGGTCATCACGCCGCCGATGGCGCTGGCCTTGCCGGTGACGACGCTGAAAACGCCCTTCGGCACGCCGGCGCGCTCGGCCAGTTCGGCCAGGGCGAGGGCCGACAGGGGCGTCTGCTCGGCCGGCTTGAGGACGATGGTGCAGCCCGCGGCCAGGGCCGGCGCCACCTTGCGGGTGATCATCGCCGACGGGAAGTTCCACGGGGTGATGGCTGCGCACACGCCCACCGGCTCCTTGGTCACGACGATCTGGCGATCCTTGAAGGGCGACGGGACGACCTCGCCGTAGGCGCGTTTGGCTTCCTCGGCAAACCATTCCACGTAGGCCGCGGCGTAGGCGATCTCGCCCTTGGCCTCGGCCAGCGGCTTGCCCTGCTCCAAGGTCATCAGCCGGCCCAGATCATCCTGGTTGCTCATCAGCAGGTCGAACCAGCGGCGCAGGATGCGGCTGCGCTCGGCGGCGGTGGTGTTGCGCCAGGTCTTGAGGGCCTGGTCGGCGGCGGCGATGGCGCGCTCGGTTTCGGCGGCACCGCAGCGGGGTACGCTGGCGATGGTTTCGCCGGTGGCCGGGTTGGTGACGGCAATGGTCTCGCCGCTGTCGGCCGCCACCCAGGCGCCGTCGATGTAGCAGGCCTGGCGCAGCAGGGTCGGGTCTTGAAGGTTCAGCATGAAACAGGTCTCCTCATGTTCTTGGCGCGGGCAACCGGACGCTCACGGGGCGTGATTCTGCGCGGGTCTGCGGCGGGCCGCCAGCCCGCGGGGGTCAATAAGCGGCGCCAGACTTGCCGGCGGAATCCTGCCTGAAGCGGGCGGCGAGCGTGGCGGCGGCGTTGCGCAGCAGCAGCGCATCGACCCCCACCAGCAGGAAGCGCGCGCCGATGGCCTGGTAAGCCGCGGCAATGGCCGGGTCGGCCGAGAACACGCCGGCAGCCTTGCCGCTGGCGGCGATCCGGGTGATCGCGTCTTCCACCGCGGCTTTCACGTCCGGGTGGCCGGGGTTGCCCAGGTGGCCCATGGACGCGGCGAGATCGGACGGGCCGATGAATACCGCGTCCACGCCATCCACCTTCAGGATGTCGTCGAGCCCGGCGAGGCCGGCGGTGGATTCGATCTGCACGATCAGGCACATCTCGCCGTCGGCCTGGGCGAAGTAGCCCTCGACGCCGTTCCAGCGGGCGGCGCGGGCCAGCGCAGTGCCCACGCCGCGGATGCCGTGGGGCGGATAGCGCATGGCGCGGACGAGGGATTCGGCCTCGGCGGCGGTCTCGACCATCGGCACCATCAGGGTCTGGGCGCCGCCGTCGAGGAGCTGCTTGATCCGCGCCACGTCGTGGTCGACGGTGCGCACCACCGGCCGCACCGGGTACGGCGCCAGGGCCTGGAGCTGCTGGATGATGGAACGCAGGTCGTTGGGGCCGTGCTCGCCGTCGATCAACAGCCAGTCGAAGCCGGCGGTGGCGACCACCTCGGCGGCGTAGCCGTTGGCGAGGCCGAGGAACAGCCCGATCTGGGTCTCGCCCGCCTGCAGCGCGCGCTTGAAGTCGTTGCGGGGCATTTGCATGGGGTTTCCTTCAGACGAAGCGGCAGGTGATGTTGCCCAGCGGGCCGTAGTCCACGTGGAAGGTGTCGCCGGCGTGCACCTTGACCGGCCGGGTGAAGGAGCCGGCGAGGATCACCTGCCCCGGCTCCAGCGCCACGCCGTGGGGCGCAAATTTTCTGGCGAGCCAGGCGATGCCGTTGGCCGGGTGGTTGAGCACACCGGCGGCGACGCCGGTTTCCTCGATCACGCCGTTGCGGTAGAGCAGCGCCGACACCCAGCGCAGATCCACGTCCATCGGCCGGATCGGCCGGCCGCCCATGATGATGCCCACATTGGCGGCGTTGTCGGAGATGGTGTCCATCACCTTGCGCGGGCGCCTGGTTTCGGGGTCGATGCGGTGGCAGCGGGCGTCGATGATCTCGACGGCCGGGATCACGTAGTCGGTGGCGGATAATACGTCAAGCATGTTGACGTTTTCGCCCTCCAGCCGCGCCTTGAGCACGAAGGCCAGCTCCACCTCGACCATCGGGTCGATGAAGCGGCTGACCGGAATGTCGCTGCCGTCCTTGAAGACCATGTCGTCGAGCAGCGTGCCGAAATCCGGCTCGTCGATCTGCGACGACTGCTGCATGGCCCGCGAGGTGAGGCCGATCTTGTGGCCGACGATCTTGCGGCCCTCGGCGAGCTTGAGCTTGATCCACGCCTTCTGGATGGCGTAGGCGTCGGGGATGGTGATCTCCGGGTGGTCGAGGGAGATCTGGCGCACCGGCTGGCCGGATTTTTCGGCCCGGTGCAGGCGCAGTGCGGCGGCTTCGATGGTGGCTTGGTCGAGCATGGTATTTGTCCCTGTTATAGGTTCACGCCTTGCCATAACGGGCGTGGATATTGTTTTGCTTCCAGGTGCCGGCTTCGCTGAACTCACTGATCTCCATCGACAGGGCCAGGCCGCGGCGGGCAAAGATGTCCGCGAAGTGGGCCTTGATCATCTCGAAGAGTTCGTCGCCCGCCTTGCGGAGGGCGGCTTCGCTCCGACCGGCGCCCACCTTGAGGGTGGCATGCACGAAGGCGTCGTCGGCGCTGCCGTCGGCCACGCAGTAGTCGGAGAGGCGGATGGCGCGGGAGCGGATGCCGCCGATGGGAAACACGCCGCCCTGGTCGATGAGCACCTGGTTCGACTTGCGCAGCAGGCCGGCAATGTCGGCGTCACTGCCCAGGTTGTCGGTGTATTCGTAGATCAGATGGGGCATCAGCCTCTCCTTGGTGTGGCTTGGGTGGGTTCAGGAAACCGGCATCTCGATGCCGAGGGGCCGGCTGGCGGCGGGGATGCCGGCCACCGGAAACTGCACGACGGTCTGGCCGGTGCCGGAGCTTTCGAAGTACGGGCAGACCACCTCGGCCTCACCCGTGAAGCCGTCCCAGCCCAGCGCGCCGAAGAGCATCGCGGTGTCGTGCATGCGGCCTTCGCCGGTGCAGTACTGGGCGTACTCGGGGAGCATCCGCAGGAAGGTCGCCCACTCGCCGGCCTGCCACAGGTCGAGCACGCGCAGGTCCACCTGCTTGTTGAACTCGCGGCTGATGGTGTTGAAGCCCTGCTCCACCAGGCGGTTTTCCCAGATCTGGTGCGACAGCGAGCCGCTCGCCACCAGCGCCACGCGGCTGTCGCTGCGGGCCACCGCGCGGGCCACGGCCTCGCCGACGATGCGCGATTCTTCGAGGCTGCCGAAGGTGCTCCAGCCGGCGATCGACACCACCTTGATGCGCCCTTCCGGGTTCATGTAGCGCATGGGCAGGATCGTGCCGTACTCGAGATCCAGCGACGCGACCTCGTGGGCGCGGGTCTTGACGCCCAGGGCGCTGGCCTCGTCGGCGATCAGCCGGCCGAGCTCCGGGTTGCCCGGAAAGTCGTAGGGCAGATCCTGGATGAAGTGGGGAAACTCGTGGCTGGTGTAGGTGCCGGCGTGGCGGGCGTTGTTGTTGATGTGGTAGCCGGCGTTCACCAGCCAGTGGGTGTCGAACACGATGAAGGTGTCCACCCCCAGCTCGATGGCACGGCGGCCGATCTCCCGCTCGGCGTCGATGGCGGCCTGGCGGCAGCCGTGGGCCGGGCCGGGCTGCTCCGAGATGAGCATCGAAGGAACATGCGTGGCCTTCACGGCCAGAACGATTTCACCCATGGGACGTGTCTCCTGATCTTGTTGGAATGGCTCTCTGTCCGGGCGCTGTTGCGGGTGTTTTCAAACGGGGAAGATGGCGTTGATCTGGCCGGTGCCGGAGCTGCCGAAGTACGGGGTGACGACCTCGACCTTGCCCTGGTAGGCGTCCCAGCCCAGCGCGCCGAGGAGCATCGCGGTGTCGTGCATCATCCCTTCGCCGTGGCACTTGACCGCGTACTCGGGGAGCATCCCGCAGAAGGTCTGCCAGTCGCCGCGCTGCCACAGATCGACCACGTGGTGATCGACGGTCTCGAGGAAGGGGTTCCAAACCTTGTGGAGAAACTGCTCCGACACGCCGTTCTGGGCGAAGCGGTGGGACAGCGAACCGCTGGCGAGGATGGCCACGGTGCCGTCGCAGCGGGTCTCGATGGCCTCGCGCACGGCGGCGCCGAGCTTCGCGCTGTCGGCCAGGTCGTGCACCGTGCACAGGGCCGAAATCGACACCACCTTGAAGCGCTTGTCCTCGTTCATGTAGCGCATCGGCACCAGGGTGCCGTATTCGAGGGAGAGCGTCGTGGCGTCGTGGGCGCGGGTGAGCACGCCGCCGGCGGTGGCGACATCGGCCATCGCCTGCCCCAGCGCCGGGTTGCCGGCGTAGGCGTAGGGCATGTTCCGGATGAAGTGCGGCAGTTCGTTGCTGGTGTAGATGCCCTCGAACTGCGGCGCGCAGTTGATGTGGTAGCCGGAATTCACCAGCCAGTGGGTGTCGAACACGACGATGGTGTCCACGCCCAGGTCACGGCAGCGCCGGGCGATCTCCCGGTGGCCGTCGATGGCGGCCTGGCGGCAGCCCTTGTGGGGGCCGTCGAGTTCCGACAGGTACATCGACGGCACGTGGGTGATCTTGGCGGCGAGTGCGAGCTTGCCCATGGTGTTGTCTCCTCCTTCGGGGCTCAGATGCCCCAGCGCGGGATGGGGTGCTTGCCGTACGAGACCGCCACGTTCTTGGCCTCGCAGAACACCTCGTAGCTGTAGTGGTTGCCCTCGCGGCCGGTGCCCGACGCCTTCACGCCGCCAAAGGGCTGGCGCAGGTCGCGGACGTTCTGGCTGTTCACGAAGGTCATGCCGGCCTCGATGGCCTTGGCCATGCGCAGCATGCGGCCGGTGTTCTCGGTCCACAGATACGACGACAGGCCGTAGGGCGTGTCGTTGGCGATGCGCACGGCGTCCTCTTCGGTCTTGAAGCGGATCAGGCACGGCACCGGCCCGAAGATCTCGTCCTGGGCGATCTTCATCCGGTTATCCACGTCGGCAAACACCGTCGGCTGGACCCAGTTGCCGCCGGCGAGGTGGGCCGGGATGTCCGGCGTGCCGCCGCCAAACACGACGCGGGCGCCCTCCTCCTTGCCGATCTCGATGTAGCGGCTGACCTTCTCGCAGTGGCCCTTGCTGATCATCGGGCCGATGATGGTGTCGGGGTCGAGGGGGTCGCCCACCTGCAGGCGCGCGGCGCGGGCGGCAAAGTCGGCCACGAAGCGGTCGTAGATGCGGTCCTGGATCAGGATGCGGCTGCCGGCGGTGCAGCGTTCGCCGTTGTTCGAGAAGATCATGAACAGCGCGGCGTCCAGCGCACGCTCGTAGTCGGCGTCGTCGAAGATGATGAAAGGCGACTTGCCGCCGAGCTCCATCGAGTACTTCTTGAGCCCCGCCGCCTTGACGATGCGGTTGCCGGTGACGGTGCTGCCGGTGAAGGAGATCGCCCGCACGTCCGGATGCACGCACAGGGGCTCGCCGGCGGTGTGGCCGAAGCCATGCACCACGTTGAAGACGCCCGGCGGAATGCCCGCTTCCAGCACCAGCTCGCCCAGCCTGGCGGCGGTCATCGGTGACAGCTCGGACATCTTCATCACCGCCGTGTTGCCCAGCGCCAGGCACGGCGCGGTCTTCCAGGTGGCGGTCATGAAGGGCACGTTCCACGGCGAGATCAGCGCGCACACGCCCACCGGCTGCCACAGGGTGTAGTTGAGGTGGCCGGTGTCGGAATCGTAGGTTTCGCCGTGCTGGTGCTGGGCCAGCTCGGCAAAGTAGTAGAAGTTGTCGGCGGCGCGCGGGATGAGCGCCTTCTTTGTCTGGCCGATCACCTGCCCGCAGTCGCGGGTTTCCATCTCGGCGAGTTCGGGAACATTCTTGGCGATGAGATCGCCCAGGTTGCGCATCAGGCGGCTGCGCTCCTTGGCGGGCGTAGCCGACCAGCTGGGAAAGGCCGCCTTGGCGGCGGCGACGGCGGCGTTCACTTCGTCCTGCCCGGCGCTGGCCACCTGGGCGAGCACTTCGCCGGTGGCGGGGTTGATCGTCTCGAAGGTTTCGGCGCTGTCGACCTTGCGGCCGTTGATGAGGTGCTGGATCGTGGTCATGGGGCGTCCTTGATTACGGGTGTGCCGCGGTGGCAAAGAAGCTTGGGTCGTCGACGATGTGATTGACGAGGCAGCCGATGCCTTCGATCTCCGTCTCGACGGTGTCGCCGGCTTTCACGTCGGCCAGGCCCTCGGGCGTGCCGGTGAGGATCACGTCGCCAGGCTTGAGCGTCATGAACGACGACAGGTATTCGATCAGCGTGGCGATGTCGAAGATCATGTCGGCGGTGCTGCCCTGCTGGGTGATCTGGCCATTCACGCGGGTGGTGAGCGCCAGCGCCATCGGGTCTGGCACGTCGTCGCGATCCACCAGCCACGGGCCCAGGGGTGTGCAGCCGTCGCGGTTCTTCACCCGCAGGTTGGGCCGGTAGTAGTTTTCGAGGTAGTCGCGGATGGCGTAGTCGTTGGCCACGGTATAGCCGGCGACGATGTCCATCGCGTCGGCCTTCGACAGGCCCTTGCCGGCCTTGCCGATCACCACCGCCAGCTCGCACTCGTAGTGCATGTAGGTGGCGTCGGCCGGCCGGCGGGTGTTGGCCCGGTGGCCGATGACGGTGCTGGGGCCCTTCAGGAAGACCAGCGGCACCTCCGGCGCCTTGAAGGCGAGCTCCTTGGCGTGGTCGGCGTAGTTGAGGCCCAGCGCGAACACCGTGCCCACCGCCACCGGCGGCAGCCACACGAAGTCGCCCTCCTCCACCTGCCGGCCGTCGGCCAGGCGCACGCGGCCGTCGGTGCCTGGCGTCACCTGATGAATCGCGCCCTGCCAGGCGATGCGTCCGTGCTTCATGAGCGGTCTCCTGCGATGGAAAATTCGACCGGCACCAGCCCCGGCGCGCTGATGCGCACGTGGCTGCCAACCTTGGCCTGGGGCGCCAGATAGCGCACGCCCACCAGCAGCATGTCGCCGCGGGAGAGGGTCATGAAGGCGCTCACGTCGGCCAAGAGCCGGGCCGGATCGCGCAGCAGGTCGTCGAAGCGGCGGGTCTCCGCCACCACGCCGTCGATCTCGGTGGTGATTTCCAGGGTGCCGATCAGCCGGACCAGCGCAGCGCTGCTCACCGCACCTACCGGGCAGGCACCGTCGAAGCACTTCTCTCGGATCGCCGGGCGGTAGTAGCTGGTGTGCGGCAGGCTCAGATCCGCGACCAGAGCGATGCCGGCCACGGCGTCCAGGGCGGTTTCTGGCGCCAGACGTGCGGCGGGATGGCCGATCACGAGGCCGATGGTCGCGCCCACCTCCACCGCCACTGCGCCGGCCGGCAGCGTGACCACCGCGCCGCTGCCGACGAGGGTGTTGGCTGGCTTGATGTAGAGCGCCGGGGCCTTGGGCGCGCCCTTGTAGGGGGCGGCCTCGAGGGCGTCGCCGAGCCTGGCGAGGGATGCGGCGTCGTTGAGGATCACGCCGTACACCGTTCCGTTGATTGGGGATGTCATCGTAGAGCTCCGGTTTCGGGTGTCAGCCGAGGAAGTGCACCAGCCCCAGGCTCACGCCCGGCAGGAACACCAGGGCGATGATCCGCAGGAAGTCCGACGCGAGGAAAGGCATCACGCCCCAGGCGGTCTCGGTCATCGGCACATCCTTGGCCAGCTTGTTGATCACGTAGAGGTTCATGCCGACCGGCGGATGCACCAGGCCGATCTCGACCACCATCAGCGCCAGGATGCCGAACCACACCGACTTGTCTTCCACCGGCATCCCGAAGAAATCCAGGCCCATCACCATCGGATAGAAGATCGGAATCGTCAGCAGGATCATCGCCAGCGAATCCATCACGCAGCCGAGCAGGATGTAGATCACCAGGATCGCGAACAGCACCAGCAGCGGCGGCAGGCCGCTCCCCTGCACCCAGTTGGCCAGCTCGGTGGGCATCTGCGACAGGGCCAGGCTGGAGTTGAGCAGGTCGGCGCCGATCAGCACCATGAAGATCATCCCCGTAGCGTGGGCCGTGCCATACACGCTCTCGAAAAAGCCCTTGGTGCCCATGCCGCCCGACACCAGCGCGATCACGCCACAGGCCGCCGCGCCGATCGACGCCGCCTCGGTGGGGTTGGCCCAGCCGCCGTAGATGCCGACGATCACCACCAGAAACACCAGCAGCACCGGGATGATGTTGATCTGCGCGCGGATCATGTCGGCGAAGGGCACCTTCTCGCCGGCCGGCCCGGCGGTCGGGTCGCGGCGCACGATGAACGCGATCACCAGCAGGTAGCCCAGCGCGGCGATGATGCCCGGCACCACGGCGGCCACGAACAGCTTGCCGATGGATTCCTGGGTGAGCACCGCGTAGATCACCAGCGGCACCGACGGCGGAATGAGGATGCCCAGGGTGCCGCTGGCCGCCAGCGTGGCGGTGGCGAGCTTGCCCGAGTAGTTGTGGGCGCGCAGCTCCGGCAGGGCCACCTGCCCCATCGTCGCCGCCGTGGCCAGGGACGAACCGCAGATCGCCCCGAAGGCCGCGCAGGCCGCCGTGGACGCCATCGCCAGCCCGCCGCGCCAGTGGCCGATGAGGGTGCCGGCAGCGCGGAACAGCGCCTTCGACAGCCCGCCGTGGGTGGCAAACTGGCCCATCAGGATGAACAGCGGAATCACCGCCAGGTCGTAGTTGGAAACCCGGGCATAGACCAGGTTGTTGAGGGTGTACAGCAGCCCGCCGCTCTCGCCCTGGTTCATCACCAGGTAGATGCCGGTGCCGGTGATGAACATCGCCATCGCGATGTGCACCCGCACCGCCAGCATCGCCAGCAAGCAGCCAAAGCCGATCAGGCCGATCGTCGTCCCGCTCATCTCACTTCCTCCCCGGCATGGGTTTGGTCGGATGGAAGGACACCATCGCCCGGTACGCGGCGCACACCGACATCAGCACCAGCCCCGGCACCAGCGCTGCGGTGGGAATCCACACCGGCAGCGACACCAGCGTGGTGACCTCGCCGGATTCGTGCACCGAGATCGCCGACAGCACCGTGCGCCAGGCCAGCACCGCGGCAATCAGCGCCAGCAGCAGCTCGGCCACGCCGTCGATGGGGCGCTTGAGGCTGTCGCGCATCTTCTCGGTGAAGAAATCCACCTTGATGTGCTCGCCCAGCAGCGTGCAGTAGGGCAGGAAGGCGGTGGCCGCCACGGCGGTGCCAGCCTGCATCAGCTCGATGTCGCCATTGACGGAGCCGAAGCCGAGCTTGCGCCCGACGATGGACACCAGCGACATGCCGATCAGGGCCATGAACAGCACCCCGCCCGATATCGCCATCGCCTTGCCGGCCATGATGAGGTAGTGCTCGACGGGGTCGTGCTCCACCAGCTCATGGGGCATTCCCATGGGGTCATGCATGATTTGTCTCCTCCTTTATTGATTTTTAGGTGGGCGTCGGAAAGGTCGGAACCGATCACTCACTAAGATGTTAGTAATTTAATCGCTAATATATTAATGAGTCAACCGGTTTCAAACGGGTATCATTCGGGGTAGTGAAATCTCGTTGTAATCCGAGCAAGGACGCCAGACGTGGTCCAGAAAATCCCCTACCGCAACATTCCTCAACTGCTCCTGCGGGCGCGGGAGGAGCTTTTGTGCCACTTCCGGCCGATCATCAACCACTTCGGGCTGACCGAACCCCAGTGGCGGATCATCCGCGCGCTGTCGGAGCACGAGCAGCTCGAACCCCGCGAGCTGTGCGAACTGTGCCAGATCCTCAGTCCCAGCCTCACCGGCGTGCTGTCACGGATGGAAGACCTGGGCCTTGTCGCCCGCAGCCGCGTGCCCGAAGACCAGCGCCGGGTGATGGTGCGTCTCACCCCCAAGAGCCAGCAGATCTTCGACCAGATGGCGCCGCTCATCGCCGAGCAGTACCACAACATCGAGCAGGCCTTCGGCACCGAGCTGATTCACGAGCTCTACGACATCCTCGACCGGGTGATCTACGCCAAGCGCCCGCCCACCACCCGCATCGAACTGCCGCCGGTGGACGACACCGCGCCCTGAGCGTTGCCCTTGGCTCAAGGGCGGGTCGCAGCACAAACAGCCGGCACAAAAAGCTGCACAAAAAAAAGCCAGCCGGTTTGCACCGACTGGCTTTCAATTTTTCGCACTGCAAACCCGGAAGCGCAGCACCCTGCCCTTCCGGGAATCCTTCAGTTCATGATCACAGCGGAGTGATCAGCTTGAACCACAGCTTGTCGCCCTGGAAGCGGTTCTCGACCATGGTTTCATGCTGCCACTGGCCGATGAACATCGTGCCGGTCTTGGTGGTGTACTTCACGCTGGGGCCGAAGGCGAAGACCTGGCCCTTGCGGCCGGCGGAGATGATGCCGGGGATCTCCGGCACGGTGGTGCCGTTGAACTTGTCGTTGGTCAGCTGCTTGAGGTAGTAGCCGCTGATACCGAAAGCCCACTCACCCACATGCTTGCCGACGAGGTAATCCATGTGGAACTCGTCGCCGGACTGGTACTTGCCGGGCTGGCCCAGAAAGACCGAATCGGTGTTCTTGGTCTTGGTGTTGTACATCAGCTTGGCGGAGACTTCCCAGCCACCCTTGGGCAGCCAGGTCACCGCGTAGATCGGCTCGAAGCTGTAGTAGTTGGCGCCGATGCTGGTGCGCGGGTCGTTCTTGTCGTAGGCGCCGGTGGGCAGGTTTATGTCCAGACCGAAGGCGGTGTGCAGCTCGGGGCTGTGGTGCCAGGTGATCACGAACGGATCGATGGTGATGTCGCCGATGCCGAACTTGCTGGCCGAACCGACGGTGCCCGGCAGGTTGCCGATGCTCTGGTTCACGATCGGGAGGATCGCGTGCATGGCCCAGTTGCCACCCAGGATCGGGGTGTTGGTGACGTGCACCAGACGCAGGGCGTCGAACACCGCATTGACGCGGGCTTCCTTGTTGTTGGTGGCCGGATGCTTGACGGTGTCGCCACCGCCATCCTTCAGCGTGCCGCCGTAGTAACCGAAGTAGTTGATGAAATAGGTGCCCGGCGGCGGCAGCGCGCCGGCGTACCAGTTTTCGGCACCGTTCGGGTACTGGTCGCCGCCTTCCTTGGCCTGGGCGACGCCACCGGCCATGAGCAGGCCGCCGACGAGTGCTGCGATGAGTGACTTCTTCATATTTCTCCTCCTTGTGGTTATCTGATCGAGTTGTTCTGCTGCGGTACTTCGCCGCTCCCGGCAAGCAGGGAGCGGTTTGATGCGGAACCGGGTTCAGCGGCCAAGATCCTTGGTGGTCTTGCCGGCAATGCCCCAATTGGTCTTGGGCACTTCCTGAATCCACACGCGAATCACCTGACGTGCTGCACCGACGGCTTCTTCGAGCGCCTGGGTCACGTTTTCGATGACGGCCCGTTTCTGCTCTTCGGTGCGCCCCTCGATGAGGAACAGCTGCGCAAACGGCAGCGCGGTGTCTTCGAGCGTCTCGACGCTCTCACCGCCGATGCCGAAGTCGCACTTGGGCAGTTCGTGGATCCACACCCGGATGTTGGGCCGGGGCGCGCCGACGGCGTCCTGCAGGGCCTGGGTCACTTTGGTGATGACCGCACGCTTCTGCTCGGCCGAATGACCTTCAACAAGATGAACCTGCGCAAACGGCATGGCTTTCTCCGTGGCTGTTGCGATGGTGCGGAGCGCCGGAGCGCCCCGCGGGTGCTCGGACGAACCTCAGACGGCCAGACCGCGGGCCTTGGCCATGGTAATGGCGGTGTCTTCGATCATGTCTTCCTGGCCGCCAACCATGCCGCGGCGGCCCAGCTCGACGAGGATGTCGCGGGCCGGGATGCCGTACTTCACGCTGGCGCGC
>JAKLLO010000242.1 GCA_023150095.1 Zoogloea sp.
GATCAGTGCCGCACCGGCCAGTACCAGCTCAATGGCCTTGCCCTTGTTGGCGCGCGGGCGAGCAGCTCTTCCGGGATGTACGGCACGAAGAAGCCATCGCCGCCGGCAAAGCGGTGCGTGACGCCTGCGCCCTTCGAGGGCCGGGGAAGTACAATCCCGGCGCCCGGCCCGGCGCCGCGCTTCATGCCCCCCGCTCATCGACAACGCCAATGAATCACCAAGCCCTCTCCTCCTTCATCTGGTCGGTCGCCGACCTGCTGCGCGGCGACTACAGACAATCCGAATACGGCAAGGTCATCCTCCCCTTCACGGTGTTGCGCCGCCTCGACTGCGTGCTGGCTGCCACCAAGCCCGCCGTGCTCGCCGAGCTGGAAGCCAAGACCAAGGCCGGCCTCAACCCCGACCCCTTCCTGCTCCGCGCGGCCGGTCAGCGCCACTTCTACAACACCTCGCCGCTTGATCTTTCCACCCTGCTCGGCGACCAGGACCACATCCGCCAGAACCTCTACGCCTACATCCAGGGCTTCTCGCCTGCGGCCCGCGACATCTTCGAGCGCTTCGACTTCTTCACCCAGGTCGAACGCCTCGCCAAGGCCGGGCTGCTCTACCTCGTCACCGAGAAGTTCGCCAACATCGATCTGCACCCCGACGCCGTGGACAACGCCCAGATGGGCCTGGTCTTCGAGGAGCTGATCCGCAAGTTCGCCGAAATCTCCAACGAGACCGCCGGGGAGCACTTCACCCCGCGGGAGGTCATCCGCCTGATGGTGAACCTGCTCTTCATCGAGGACGACGACGTGCTCACCGCCGGCAACGCCGTGGTGCGCACCCTGTACGACCCCACCGCCGGCACGGGCGGCATGCTCTCGGCGGCCGGCGAATACCTGCACGAGCACAACCCCGCCGCCCGCCTCACCCTGTTCGGGCAGGAGCTCAACGACGAGTCCTACGCCATCTGCAAGGCCGACATGCTCATCAAGGGGCAGGACGTGCACAACATCGTGGTGGGCAACACCCTGTCGGATGACGGCCACGCCAACACCAGGTTCGACTACATGCTCTCCAACCCACCCTTCGGCGTGGAGTGGAAGAAGGTCGAGAAGGAGGTGCGCAAGGAAGCCGCCGAAAAAGGCTTCGACGGCCGTTTCGGCCCCGGCCTGCCGCGGGTGTCCGACGGCTCGATGCTGTTCCTGCTGCACCTCATCAGCAAGATGCGCCCGGCGGTGGATGGCGGCAGCCGTATCGGCATCGTCCTCAACGGCTCACCGCTCTTCACCGGCGGCGCCGGCAGTGGCGAATCCGAGATCCGCCGCCACGTACTCGAGAATGACCTGGTGGAAGCCATCATCGGTCTGCCCACCGACATGTTCTACAACACCGGGATCAGCACCTACATCTGGGTGCTCTCCAACAAGAAGCCGGACGAGCGCAAGGGCTGGGTGCAACTCATCGACGCCAGCAGCTTCTGGCAGAAGATGAGGAAGAGCCTCGGCAGCAAGCGCAAGGAGCTCTCCGAGCAGCACATCGCCGACATCACCCGGCTGTTCGGCGACTTTGACGAAGCCGATCAGGCCATCGTGCTCGACGCCGCGGGCAAGGAAGTCGCCCGCCAGATCCTGCTCTTCGGCGACGCCGAGCCGGCAGCCCCCGAAGGTGGCAAGGTGAAGCGCGTGCCCATATCCCGCGTCTTCAGGAACGAGGAGTTCGGCTACACCACGATCACCGTCGAGCGCCCGCTGCGCGACGAGGCGGGCAACATCGTGCTCGGCGAACGCGGCAAGCAGAAAGGCAAACCCCAGCCCGACAGCTCTCTGCGAGACACAGAGAACGTGCCGCTCACCGAGGACATCGATGCCTACTTCCAGCGCGAAGTCCTGCCCCACGCACCGGACGCCTGGATCGACCGGGAGAAATCAAAGGTCGGCTACGAGATCCCCTTCAACCGCCACTTCTACGTCTTCGAGCCCCCGCGCAGCCTGCACGAGATCGACGAGGAACTGAAGGGCGTCACGGCGCGGATCATGGCGATGCTGGAAGGGCTGGCGGAATGAGCTTGCCGAGGTATCCGGAGTACAAGGACAGTGGCGTGGCGTGGCTGGGGGAGGTGCCGGCGCATTGGTATGTATGTCCGCTGAAATATCTCGTGGCGTTTTCGAGTGGTGGCACACCAAGCAAAGACAGACCAGATTACTGGGAAGGAAATATTCCTTGGGCCTCGGCCAAGGATTTAAAAACCGACAAGCTTCACGACACGACTGACCACATAACTCAAGTAGCTGTCGACAGTGGCGCAGCAGCTTTACTACCCGCTGGAACAGTCTTGGTTGTGGTTCGAGGAATGATTTTGGCCCGAACTTTTCCTGTGACACAGATTACCGTTCCAATGGCCATCAATCAGGATTTGAAGGGGCTTCAGCCGGGGGCGGCGTTGGATGCACCCTACTTGGCATGGCTGCTGCGCGGTAGCGTTGATGAATCCCTGCAACGCTTAGATGAGGCCGGGCACGGTACCAAGGCACTGAGAATGGATGCTTGGTCCTCCATGCAATTGCCTGTTCCCCCCAAGGGTGAGCAAACGGGAATCGCCAACTTCCTTGACCGCGAGACCGGGAAGATCGACGTGCTGATTGCCGAACAGGAGAAGCTCCTGCGGCTGCTCGCCGAAAAGCGCCAGGCCACCATCACCCACGCCGTAACCAAGGGCCTGAACCCAGATGCGCCGATGAAGGATTCGGGGGTGAAGTGGCTGGGGGAGGTGCCGACGCATTGGGATGTTCGGCCCCTTAAGCATCTTGTCGCCTTTTTCAGCGGAGGTACGCCGAGCAAAGAGAACCTGGATTACTGGAACGGCGATGTTCCTTGGGCTTCGGCAAAGGACTTGAAAGTAGAAACACTCCAAGACACCGAGGACCACATCACGCAACATGCGGTATCAAGTGGTGCGGCATCGACATTACCGGCTGGCTCTGTCTTGGTCGTAGTGCGAGGAATGATTTTGGCAAGGACTTTTCCAGTTACACGAATCGCCGTCCCAATGGCAATCAACCAAGACCTTAAAGGACTACAGGCTATCGGACTGCTGGATACAGGCTTTCTCGCTTGGCTTCTGAGAGGCAGCGCTAATGAGTCATTGCGCCGTCTGGATGAGGCAGGGCACGGTACAAAAGCCTTAAGAATGGATGCTTGGTCCTCGATGCTACTGCCCGATCCACCGATAGGTGAGCAAACCGATATAGCCGCCTTCCTCACCGCCGAAACCGCCCGCCTCGACGCCCTCACCGCCGAGGTCAGCCGCGCCATCGATCTGCTCAAGGAGCGCCGCACCGCCCTGATCTCCGCCGCCGTCACCGGCAAGATCGACGTTCGACGCGAAGCCGCGCAACCCATCGTGCCCCCATGCCTCTGATTTTCCATCCGGCTCCTGCCTTCGAGCGCTACCTCACGCTCGAACGTGTCCGTGCCCAGGCGACCTACAACGACAAGGCGAGAGGCTTCTTCGACCTGCCAGTCATTGAATCCACCTTCCATGCGCCGAAATGCCGCCCGGACTCCTGGCTGTATGTCGCAGCTCCTACGGGTTCGTCGCTCGCGGCCCTGAGTCCATCTTCAGCTTGCCAATCGCATCAATGTCGGTGAGTATTCGTGATTCGCGAATTGCGAATACTGCGAGCGATGGACCTCAAACCTCAAGACCTGCTGGTGCTGCTGAAAGTGGCTGCGAACCCGTCACAGCGCTGGACCTATGCCGCGCTGGGGAAAGCCCTGGCCATGAGCGCGTCGGAGACCCACGCGAGCGTAAAGCGCGCCGTGGTCTCCGGCCTGGCGGTCGCGCCGGCACGTGGCGAATGGTCGCCGATCAGGCCGAACCTGCTGGAATTCATCCTCCACGGGGTGCGTTACGTCTGGCCGGCCACTCAGGGAACGGTCAAACGCGGGGTTCCGACGTCAATCGGCATGGAACCGCTCGCCGGCCGGATGATGGTGGCCCCGGGGGAGCTCTCGCCGCTCTACAAGACCGCCCCTCAGGCCGCACTCGCCGACCCTGCGCTGCATCGCCTGCTGGCCCTACTGGACGCTTTGCGGACCGGACGTGCGCGCGAGCGTGCCCTGGCAGCCCAGTTGATGGAAGCCGAGCTCAACCAGCACGGCCTGGAGAGTGCCGATGCGAACCAATGACCCGAACTTGCCCCACCTTCGCCAAGTCGCCGAGGCCCTGGGCGACTTGCGGGAACAGGTGGTGTTCATCGGCGGCGCCGTAGCCGGCCTGTTGGTGACGGACCCACTGGCCGACAGCGTCCGTGCCACCCGCGACGTGGATGCGGTGGTAAATGCAAACCGGGCCTTGTTCCATCGAATCGAGGCATCGGTGGCCACCCGTGGGTTTGCGCGCGACGTCAGCAGCGACGTGATTTGTCGCTGGGTGCACAAGGCATCGGGTGTGCTTTTCGACCTGATGCCGGTGCAGCCGGATGTACTGGGCTTCTCGAACCGTTGGTATCCCTATGCAGTCGAAACCGCCGCGCCCGTGGACCTGGGCAATGGCGTGACGATTCGGCTAGTGAGCGCCGTGGCTTTTGTCGCAACCAAGCTGGAGGCCTTTGCCGACCGAGGTGGCGGCGACTTCCTGAGCAGCCATGACCTTGAGGATGTGCTCAACATCGTAGATGGGCGCGAGGAGCTTGCCTCTGAGATGGCCGCCGCGCCTGCCGACGTCCGGCAGGCCGTGGCTGCGGCATTTGGTCCTTTGCTGGCGAGCCCGGACTTCGCGAACGTGCTGCCGGGCCTGTTGGCCGAGCCGGAGCGCGTCGGCGTTGTCCTGGGGCGCCTGAAAGCCTTGATCCTATGAACCTGCACCAGGAAATCCACTTCGAATCCGCCATCTGCGATCACCTGGCCCGTCACGGCTGGCTGTACGCCGAGGGCGACGCCGCCCACTACGACCGCCCAAACGCCCTCTTCCTGCCCGACCTGCTGGCCTGGGTGGAGGCGACCCAGCCCGAGAGCTGGCAGGCGCTGGCCAAGACCCACGGCGCGGCGCTGCCCAAGGTGCTGGCCGAGCGGGTGCGCAAGTGCCTCAACGAGCACGGCACGCTGGAGGTGCTGCGGCGCGGGGTGGAGCTGGTGGGGCTGAAGAAGCCGCTCTCGCTGGTGCAGTTCAGGCCGGCGCTGGGCCTCAACCCGGCGATCCAGCAGGCCTACGCGGCCAACCGGCTGCGGGTGGTGCGGCAGGTGCATCACTCGCTCAACAATCCGAA
>JAKLLO010000243.1 GCA_023150095.1 Zoogloea sp.
TCTCCACGGTTGTTTTTTGATTGCAGCACCCTGCGGGATGCTATACAAATGCCCCGCGTGCGCAGACTCAATGTAACATACGCTTGCGTATGTTGCCTGCCATCTCCGATCCTGCAGCGGCCTCGCCGGCGCCATCGGGAAAAGGTGTAGGCTGCGCGCGGACAAAGAACAAATCAGAACAACTCAGGAGGTGACAGCGATGGAACGCGATTCCATGGAATTCGACGTCCTGATCGTCGGCGGAGGCCCGGCTGGCCTCTCGGCTGCGATCCGGCTCAAGCAGCTTGCAGCAGAAAAAGGTCAGGACTTCACCGTCTGCCTGATCGAAAAGGCCGCCGAGATCGGCGCCCACATCCTCTCCGGCGCGGTGGTCGACCCCTGCGCCATCAACGAGCTCTTCCCCGACTGGAAGGAACGCGGCGCTCCGCTCAACACGCCGGTCACCGAAGACCGCGTGATCTTCCTTTCGGAAACCGGCGGCCGGCAAGTGCCCAACGGCCTCCTGCCCGATTCCTTCCACAACCACGGCAACTACATCGTCCGTCTCGGCAACCTGGCCAAGTGGCTGGGCGAGCAGGCCGAAGCCATGGGCGTCGAAGTCTATCCGGGCTTTGCCGGCGCCCAACTGCTGTTCGACGACAAGGGCGCGGTGGCCGGCGTCATCACCGGCGACATGGGCGTGCTGAAGGACGGCACGCAGGGCCCCAACTTCCAGCCGGGCATGGAGCTGCGCGCCAGGTACACGCTGTTTGCCGAAGGCTGCCGCGGCCATCTGGGCAAGGAACTCGAAGCCCGCTTCAACCTGCGCGACGGCGTCGATCCGCAAACCTACGGTATCGGCATCAAGGAGCTGTGGGAGATCCCCACGGCCCAGCACGTCCAGGGCCTGGTGGTGCACACCGCCGGCTGGCCGATGGACACCGCCACTTACGGCGGCGGCTTCTGTTATCACCTGGAAGACAACCTGGTAGCGGTCGGCTTCGTGGTCGGCCTCAACTATTCCAACCCGTATCTCTCGCCCTTCGAGGAATTCCAGCGCTACAAGACGCATCCGGAAATCCGCAAGTTCCTTGAAGGCGGCAAGCGCCTGGCCTACGGCGCCCGCGCGATTGCAGCCGGCGGCCTGCAGAGCCAGCCCAAGCTGGTCTTCCCGGGCGGCGCGCTGATCGGTGACGACGCAGGCTTCCTCAATGCCGCGCGCATCAAGGGCACCCACGCCGCGATGAAGTCCGGCATGCTCGCCGCCGAAGCCGCCTACGACGCCCTCGCCGCCGAGCGCAGCCAGGATGAACTTGCGGCCTACCCGGAAGCCTTCAAGTCCAGCTGGCTCCACGCCGAGCTCCACAAGACCCGCAACTTCAAGCCCTACATGAAGAAAGGCCTGTGGTTGGGCTCCCTGCTGTTTGGTGCCGAGCAGGTGCTGTTTGGCGGCAAGGTGCCCTGGACGCTCCACAACCACGCGGATCACACGGCCCTCAAGCCGGCCGCCGAGTGCAGCCCGATTTCCTATCCCAAGCCGGACGGCAAGCTCACCTTCGACCGCCTGTCTTCCGTCTTCCTCTCCAACACCAACCACGAGGAAGACGAGCCCTGCCACCTGCAGCTGAAGGACGCCTCAGTGCCCATCGCCATCAACCTGGCGAAGTACGATGCCCCCGAACAGCGCTACTGCCCGGCCGGTGTGTACGAAATCGTCCGCAGCCCGGAAGGCGACAATCCGCAGCTGCAGATCAACGCCCAGAACTGCGTGCACTGCAAGACCTGCGACATCAAGGACCCGACCCAGAACATCAACTGGGTCACGCCCCAAGGGGGCGAAGGCCCGATCTACCAGGGGATGTAAGTCGAGTCGAACAAAAAACCGGGCGCTGCCCGGTTTTTTGTTGCAGCCGGTTCAAGCCGGCCGAGCACGAAAACATCGAGGGGGCCGAAGCCCCCTCGTGTCATCTACCGGCCAAGCCAGCCGTCGATCAGCCGACCCACTTGCGGGCGTTGCGGAACATCCGCAGCCACGGCGAATCCTCGCCCAGATCGGCCGGGTGCCAGCTCATCTGCACGGTGCGCGCGGTCCGCTCGGGGTGCGGCATCATGATGGTGAAGCGGCCGTCCGGCGTGGTGAGGCCGGTGATGCCATCCGGCGAACCGTTCGGGTTGAACGGATAGCGGCTGGCGATGGCGCCGGTGTTATCCACGTAGCGCAGGGCGACCCTGGCGTTGTCCTTGTCGTCCACGCCCTGGAACACCGCGCGACCTTCGCCGTGGGAGACCACGATCGGCATCCTGCTGCCCGCCATGCCGGCCAGCAGGATGGACGGGCTTTCCTGCACCTCGACCATCACGAAGCGGGCCTCGAACTGCTCGCTGCGGTTGCGCTGGAAACGCGGCCAGCAGTCGGCGCCCGGGATGATCTCGGCCAGGTTGGACATCATCTGGCAGCCGTTGCACACGCCCAGCGCGAAGGTGTCGGCGCGGTTGAAGAAGGCCTCGAACTGGGCACGCAGCGCCGGGTTGAAGAGGATCGACTTGGCCCAGCCCTGCCCTGCCCCCAGCACGTCGCCGTACGAGAAACCGCCACAGGCCGCCAGGCCCTTGAAGTCGGCCAGGTGCACGCGGCCAGCCTGGAGGTCGGACATATGCACGTCGAAGGGCGCAAAGCCGGCACGCTCGAAGGCGGCAGCCATCTCGGCCTGGGAGTTCACGCCCTGCTCGCGCAGGATGGCGACCTTCGGACGGGCGCCGGTGGCGATGAACGGCGCAGCGATGTCGTCGGCCGGATCGAAGCTGAGCTTGACCGACAGGCCGGGGTTGGCGTTGTCGGCCAGGGCCTCGAATTCTTCCTTGGCGCACTCGGCGTCGTCGCGCAGGCGGGCGATCTGGTAGCTGGTGGCGGACCAGGTCTGCAGCAGCTCGGCGCGCGGCGCGGCGAAGACGATCTTGGCGTTGCGCCAGAAGCGCAGCTCGTCGCGGTCGTTGGGCTCGCCCACGAAGTGGTACGACAGGCCGGCGGCACGCAGCGGTTCGGTGAAGCGGCTGCGGTCTTCGCGGCGGATCTGGATGACGGCGCCGAGCTCCTCGGCAAACAGCGCCTTGAACAGCATGTCGTTGAAGCGGCCCTTGAGGGAATCCGGGCGCTTGTCGAGGCCATCCACGTCGTTCATGAACTGGTCGTAGGCGACGGTATCGAGCATCACCGACAGGCCGCACTTGGACGCGAAGGCCATCTCGCACAGAGTGGCGAAGAGGCCGCCGTCGGCGCGGTCGTGGTAGGCGAGGATCAGGTCGTCCTGCCGCCACTGCTGGATGAGATCAAAGAAGGCCTTGAGCTGGGCGGCGTCCACATCCGGCGCGTGCTCGGCGACGGAGTTGTAGGCCTGGGCCAGCACCGAGCCACCAAGGCGGTTGGCGTTGTTGCCGAGGTCGATGAGGAGCAGCTCGGTCTCGACGCCTTCCGGGAACTGCAGCTGCGGCGTGAGGGTGCGACGCACGTCCTGCACGGGCGCAAACGCGGTGACGATCAGCGACAGCGGCGACACCACCTGCTTGGCCTCGCCTTCGTCCTGCCAGGCGGTGCGCATCGACAGGGAATCCTTGCCCACCGGAATCGCGATGCCAGCCTGCTGGCAGAACTGCGACACGGCCTCGACCGTCTTGTAGAGCTTGACGTCCTCGCCACGGTGGCCGGCAGCGGCCATCCAGTTGGCGGAGAGCTTCACGTCGCCCAGCGAGCGGATGTCGGCGGCGGCGATGTTGGTGATGGATTCGCCGATGGCCATGCGGCCGGAGGCCGGCGCATCCAGCGTGGCGACCGGGGTGCGCTCGCCCATCGCGAAGGCTTCGCCCAGGTAGCCGTGGAAGCTCATGGTGGTGACGGCCACGTCGGCCACCGGCACCTGCCACGGGCCGACCATCTGGTCGCGGGCGGTCATGCCGCCCACCGAGCGGTCGCCGATGGTGATCAGGAAGTTCTTGCTGGCCACCGCCGGCATGGACAGCAC
>JAKLLO010000021.1 GCA_023150095.1 Zoogloea sp.
GTGACATAAAGCATTTTGCCACCCGGGGCCAGGACCTGCCACAGGGCATCCAGGATCTCGGCCTGCTGGGCGGCGAAGCGGGCGATGTCGTCGGAGCGGCGCAACCACTTGATGTCCGGATTGCGCCGGACCACCCCGGAGGCGGAGCAGGGGACGTCGGCAAGGATGCGGTCGAAGGGGCGGCCGTCCCACCAGCGGGACAGGTCGCGGCAGTCGGCGGTCTTCACCTCTGCCGAGAGGCCGAGGCGGGCCAGATTCTCGCTGACGCGGCGGGCACGGAAGGCGTCGCTGTCGAGGGCGGTGAGTGCCACATCGGCGCTCTCGAGGATATGGGAGGTCTTGCCACCGGGGGCGGCGCAGGCGTCGAGCACCCGCTGGCCATCGGCCAGATCAAGGTAGCGGGCGGCATGCTGGGCGCCGGCATCCTGAACGCTGAGCAGGCCTTCGGCGAAGCCCGGCACCCGCGTCACCGGTACCGGGCGGTCGAGCAGCAGGGCGCCGTTGTTGAGCTCGCGAACCGGTAGTTCGGCGGCGGCGAACGCGGACAGCACTTCACGCAGTGTTGTCCGGCGGCGATTGATGCGCAGGGCCATCGGTGGATGGGTGTTGCCACCCGCCAGGATGGCGCGCCAGTCATCCGGATACTGGCTGCGCAGGCGGCGGATCCACCAGGGGGGGTGACGGAATTCGGCCACCATGTCGGCGTCGGCGGCCCGGTTGAGATCGGCGGTCTGGCGCAGGGCATTGCGCAGCACGCCATTCACCACTCCCTTGAACTTGCCGCCCAGCAGCGTGGCGGCGCCGGTGACGGCCTGGTCAACGATGGTGTGGGCGGGATCGGCGCGGCTGTCGAGGCGGTGCAGGGCAACCCGCAGCAGGGACTGGACGGGTTCGGGGAGGGGCTTCTGGAGCAGCTTGCCGAGGATGAAATCCTGCCGGCCGTAGTCACGCAGGCTGCCGTAGGCGAGATCGAGGATGGCCCCGCGAACGCCGGGAGGGGTTGCCGGCCGTGCGCTCCACAGGGCTGCCAGGGCTTCGGTCAGGGTGCCTCCGGCGACCACCTCGGCGATGAGCTGGGCGGTGGTGACCAGGGCGTAGGCAAGGCCGTCTTCGGCCAGTTGGGGGGCAGGTGATGCGGCGGGGCGAGGGGGGCGGCTGGGCATGGATCTCAGGCGAGCAGGTCGCGGATGTAATTGGGCAGGGCCCGGCTGGCAAGGTGAAGCGCCGGATTGTAGTAGCGCAGACCGTCAATGCGCCTTGCGCTCATACGTTCGGCAAGCGTGGCTTCGTCCGGCTCGGGCAGGGCGCTTGTGCTGCAGCAGGCCAGAAGCCAGGGGCCGCCATACAGCGGAACATGGATGAGGCTGACCCGCAGCACGGGAAAAACGCTACCCAGCCGGCGGTACAGGCTGGCCACTTTTTCCGCTTGGTAGAAGGGGGAGCCGAGCTGGACGTGGATTATCCCACGGGGAGCCAGGCTGGCCGCGCAGAGTTGGAGGAAATCCGGCTGGTGCAGGTGGGCGCAGGCCGGGTCGTCAGCCTCGGTCAGGTCAAAGAGGATCACGTCGAAACGTTCCCCCGCCTGCTGGGCAGCCTCCAGGGTAAGGGCCGCATCGCCGATGCGCAGCCTGACCTGTGGGGCGTCGAAGGCGCCTTTGGGCAGGGCGGGTAGATGGGTGCGGACGGTGCTCACCACGTCCGGGTCCAGCTCGGCCACGACGATGTGGCCCAGGCCTGGATGCTTGAGCAGCTCCCGGGCGGAAGCGCCGTCACCACCCCCCAGCACCAGGGCCCGGGAGGGGGCGGGGTGGCTGAGGGCAGGGATGTGCACCAGGCTTTCGTGGATCATGAACTCGTCCGCCACTGCGGCCATGGCGTCGCCGTCCAGGCTGTACAAGGTGCTGAAAGCGTAGGTGTCTTCGATGGCGATGGCCTGGAAGTGGCTTTGGATACGTCGGGCTGAATGGCGCCGCTTCAGTGCAAGCGCCGCGGTCTTGCCCAGAGGCAGATGGATCGGGGAGGTATGTTTCACGTGAAACACTCCGTTCTGATCAGGGAAATTGCTCGGCGCCGGGACGGGAGGTCAAAGTGACTGCTGTGTGAGGCAGGTCAGACTGGCCGGTATTGTTTCACGTGAAACACGCTTGGGGCAGGGGCCGCTCATGCAGAAAGCCCCCGCTGTTCGAGGGCTGAACGAATGCCTTCCAAAGCGGCCAGGCCGCCCATCGGCAGGCTGACCCCTCGCCCTGGAATATCGGGTTCGGTTGGGTTGATGCGCACCAGCGGTTCGCCCAGGGTCTCACTGAACCAGCGGACGGTGGGCACATGACTGCCGGCGCCAATCTCGATGACCACCGGGCGTTCCACCCTGCTGAGCCATGCGTCCAGCCGTTTGCGCTGGGCGGCGGTACGCTGACTGAGCCACTCGCCGTCGCCGAACATCAGCACGTTGGGGCGGAGGAGGGCGCTGCATCGGGTGCAGCGGGGCAGGGGGCTGGTGAGCAGGCATGCCTGCTCATCCACCTCCGGGAAGTAGGTGTCTGCCGGGTGGATGGGTTGCCCGCAGGCCTCCATGCACTGGAGGTGATGCAGGGAGCCATGCACCTCGCAGATGGCCTCCTCCGGAAAACCCGCCCGCTGGAACTGCCCGTCCACATTCGAGGTGAACACGAATGCTCCCCGAGGCAGACCCGCCCCGATGCGTTGCAGAATGGCAAAGCCCGCATGGGGAACGGTGCGTCGGTACAGGTTGAGGCGATGGCCGTAGAAGCCCCAGGCCAGCCGGGGATGATGTCGGAAGGCGTCCGGGTTGGCGATCTCCTCGAAGGCGATGCGGGCCTCCGCCAGGGCCGGGTAGGCTCGCCAGAAACCCGTGTTGCCGCGAAAGTCCGGCAGGCCCGAATCGACCCCCATGCCCGCCCCGGCGGCAATGACCAGGCCGTCAGCCTCGGCCACCAGAGCCGCCGCCTTGGCAAACAGGGCCGTGGTGCTCATCGCTGCGCGACGATGAAGATGCGCCGGAAGGGGAAGAGGGTCGTCCCGTGGGTGTCCGGTGGATAGGCTGCCGCCAGCCGCTCACCGAGCTGGGCCAGAAAGTCCGCCTGTGCCGGCTCATCCAGAGAGGCGAGATAGGGGACCAGGGTGGTGCCACGCAGCCAGTCGAGCACCGGTGACGGCCCGCTCATGCTCTGCCAGTAAGTGGTCTCCCACAGGCTCAGGCGTGTGCACAGGGGGGACAAAAGACGATGGTAGTCAGCCATGCCAAGTACCGCGCCCATTCGGGCCGCACCGATCCGCCCCGCCCATTCCGGCGCTGCGGCCAGCTCCCGGATCAGCCGATGGGACGGTGCCTCGAAATTGCCGGGCATCTGCACCGCCAGCACCCCGCCCGGAAACAGCGCATCCACCAGGCGCGGGAAGAGGCTTTCATGATCGCCCACCCAGTGCAGGGCCGCATTGGAGAAGAGTAGATCGAGGGCCTCTTCGGGTTCCCAGTGCTCGACGCCGGCCTGGTCGAAGCGGACGTCGGGCAACACACTGCGTGCCCGTTCCAGCATGGCTGCGGAACTGTCCAGCCCGGTGATGTCCGCTTCCGGCCAGCGCTCGGCCAGCAGGCGTGTCACATTGCCTGCGCCGCAGCCCAGGTCAACAATGCGCCCCGGTGTGCGCAGGGGAATCCGCCCGAGCAGATCCACTGCCGGGCGCAGACGTTCATCGGAAAACTGCAGGTATCGATCCGGCTCCCAACCCATGGCATGACCCTCCTCTAGAAGGATTCAATTGTCGCCGATGGGGCGGTGGGGGAACAGCGGGGAAGTGAGCAGGGATGATGAACGCTGCAGTTGCTCCTGCCTGCGGGGGCTTGGGTGGGCGTGGCTAAATCCCCCCGGGAAGAGGGGCTCCGTATTTGCAACCGAAGTTCGCTTCGGGGCTGGAAGCACTATTGGGAGGGCGTGCCTTCACCGCCCCAGCTTCGCATAGCACCCCTCGCGAAACGCCTGCGCGGTGGACTGCCGATCACACTCCGCCCGGCTTGCCGCGCCGGACTCCAGCGCCCCATAGGCCGTCGACTCGCCGTGGGGCCCGGCCATTTCCTGGAAAAGCTGGTAACAGACGACATCCGCAGCCACCGCCAGGGGCACGAAGATCAGCATGTCCGACAGCCCGAAGCGGTGCCCGCGAAAGCGGAAATACGCCGCCACCGCGCCAATCACGCTGGCCAGCAGGAGGATGATTTCGATGGCTTCGTGGAGGGCTTCCATGGGCTGCCAGAAACGATCAGGAACGCTGCTTCTTTAGCCTCGCCGTGAACCAGAAGGTGCTGCCTTGGCCAGGTGTGCTCTGGCCGCCCGCGTCACCACCCATGCGTTGTGCGATCCTGCGGGTGGTGAATAGTCCGAGCCCGGCGCCACCGTATTTTCGGGTCGAGGAGTTGTCGGCCTGCTCGAAGAGTGTGAATAGCCTGGGCAGCACCTCCGGGGCGATGCCGATGCCTGTGTCTTCGACCTCGAAATGCAGCTGTGCGCCCGTCGTGTCCTGGCTCACCACCTTCACCCGGATCGTCACGCTGCCGGCCTCCGTGAAACGGATGGCATTCTCCGCGTAATGCAGCAGGGCAGTCCGGAGATGCCGGGGGTCGCCAAGGAGTCCGGTCGGCAGACCATCGGCTTCGGCCGTCAGCTGCAAACCCTTGGCTTCGGCCTTCCCCTTCAGCAAGGCCACTACATCCCTGACCTCCTCGTTGATGGAAATCGGCCTTTCCGCGGATTCCAGGGTATCCGCCTCCATCCTGGTCAGATCCAGGATCGACTCGACAAGGCCGCTCATGCGCTTCACGGCAAAATCCAGCTTGTCCAGATGGCTGCCCTGTTTGGGGGTCAGGGGATCGCGCCTGAGGAGCTGTGCCAGGCCTCCGATCTGATGCAGCGGGGTGCGTATTTCATGGGACATGTTGGCGAGAAAGGCGCTCTTGGCAACGTTCGCTGCCTCGGCCGCTTCCTTGGCAGAGGCCAGTTCGGCAGTACGGGCCTCGACAAGGGCCTCCAGATGATCGCGGTAGGCCGCCAGTTCCTGTTCGGCCTGCCTGCGTTCGATCAGCGTTCTTGCCAGGATGGCATTGATGTTGTTGTGGTAATCCGTCTCGTGCCGATTACGGATCTTCAGCCCTTTGTAACGCCAGATCAGACTGGCTGTCTCCTCGGGCGTCAAGGTCAGGTTGGCGCCAGGGCTCAGGGCATCGAGGCGGGCCTCCAGGCCCTCGCAGCACCCTTTCGGCTTGAGGCGAAACCGGATTGTCAGCATGGTTCTGGACAAGGCCGGATTCAGGGCATAGGGCTCGCTGCTAGCCTCCACGTCCACGAACTCCACATCGTCGAAGAGCATGCAGCCCCCGTAGAACACCCCTTTGATGTAGTCCGGGTGCAGCGGCATCACGTTCTCATAAACGGCGATGCCTGCCTCTTCGTCCATTGTCTGGAGACGGCACCAGCCGATCTCCTCCGGCGGGCCGCCGCGCACGACCGAGTTATAGCCGCCACTCTCCTTGTTGGCATACAGCCAGTCGAGCGTGGAGTGGATCATGGTCTTGCCCGGCCCCTGCTCATACCAGATGCGTAGGAAATGCATCCCGGCGCGGAAGAAGATATGCCTGGACGTAGGGTCGACCCGTTCGAGCCGATGCAGGATGTCGATCAGCAGGGCGTGGGGATACCACCGCTCCGGGCGGATCTCCTCGCTGGAAAGCCCGGTTTCCTCTGCAGGAAAGACATCCAGGTGACAAAAGGACTCGACCAGCCCCAGCAGGAATGATCCGGCGACCTCGCCCTTGGCCGAATGAGGACCGGGCGTGGTGGGGGCGGGGGCGGGTTTCACCCCAGGAACATCCGGTACGCCGGGTTGCCCGTCTCCTCCACGTACTCGTACCCCAGCCGCGCCAGGAAACCCTGGAAGGCTTCCCGGTCATGGGGCGGCACCTGCATGCCCACCAGCACCCGGCCGAAGTCGGCGCCGTGGTTGCGGTAGTGGAACAGGCTGATGTTCCAGTCGGAGCGCAGGGTGTCGAGGAAGTTGAGCAGGGCGCCCGGGCGCTCGGGGAAGACGAAGCGGTAGAGCACCTCGTTCTCGGCCTGGGGGGCGTGGCCGCCGACCATGTAGCGGATGTGGCTCTTGGCCATCTCGTCGTCGGTGAGGTCCAGGCAGGGCAGGTCGTGGCGCTGCAGCAGCTCGGTGATGCGCACGCCTTCGGCCCGGTTGTGCACGCCCACGCCCACGAAGATGTGGGCCTTGGCTGCATCGGCGTAGCGATAGTTGAATTCGGTGATGTTGCGGTTGCCGAGCAGATCGCAGAACTTCTTGAAGGAGCCCGGCTTTTCGGGGATGGTCACGGCCAGCACGGCCTCGCGCTGTTCGCCCACCTCGGCCCGTTCGGCCACGAAGCGCAGGCGGTCGAAGTTCATGTTGGCGCCGGAGGCAACGGCCACCAGGGTCTTGTCCTTGAGGGCGTGGCGCTTGGCGTATTCCTTGGCACCGGCCACGGCCAGGGCGCCGGCGGGCTCGAGGATGGAGCGGGTGTCCTCGAACACGTCCTTGATGGCGGCGCAGATGGCGTCGTTGTCCACCAGGATCATCTCATCCACGTATTCCTGGCACAGGCGGAAGGTCTCCTCGCCTACCAGCTTCACGGCGGCGCCGTCGGCAAACAGGCCTACCGTGGGCAGCTCGATGCGCTTGCCGGCCGCCAGGGACTGGGTCATGGCGTCGGCGTCGATGGTTTCCACGCCGATCACCTTGATCTCGGGGCGGACACGCTTGATGTAGGCCGCCACGCCGGCCAGCAGGCCGCCGCCGCCCACGCAGCAGAACACCGCGTGGATGGCCTTGGGGTGCTGGCGCAGGATCTCCATGCCGATGGTGCCCTGGCCGGCGATCACTTCGACGTCGTCGTAGGGGTGGACGAAGGTGAGCTTTTCGGTCTTCTCCAGCTCCTTGGCGTGGCCGTAGGCGTCGGAATAGCTCTCGCCGGCCAGCACCACTTCGCCACCGTGGCGCTTGACGGCGTCGATCTTGATGGCCGGGGTGGTGGTGGGCATGACGATCACGGCGCGGGCGCCGAGCTTTTTCGCCGACAGGGCCACGCCCTGGGCATGGTTGCCGGCGGACGCGCAGATCACGCCGCGCTTGAGGGCCGCCGGGCTGAGGCTGGCCATCTTGTTGTAGGCGCCGCGCAGCTTGAAGCTGAATACCGGCTGCATGTCCTCGCGCTTGAACCAGATCTTGTTGTGGATGCGCGCCGACAGGTTCGGAGCCGGGTCGAGGGGCGTTTCAATGGCCGCGTCATAGACCTGGGCAGTGAGGATCTTCTGGAGGTAGTCGGGGTGCTGCGCGCTCATGGCTGGACCTGCGTTTCGGCTGGGGGAAGCACAGGAGGGTAGCAGCCGGAGCGCCCGCGCTGCAACATACGCACCTTTACCTTTCCGGAGTCTTCCATGAGCCCCATCCAGCGCGCTGGCACCACGCCGCGGTATTCCGATTCCACGACCCACAACGGGGTGGTGTATTGCGTCGAAGTGCCCCCCGATGAAACGGCCGCCATTGCCGAGCAGACCCGCGCCATGCTGGCCAGCCTCGAGACTCTGCTGGAGCAGGCCGGCAGCGGCAAGGAGCGCCTGCTGATGGCCACCCTCTACCTCACCGACATGGCCGACTACGACGTGGTCAACGCCGTGTGGGACGCCTGGGTGCCCGCCGGCACGGCGCCGAGCCGCGCCTGTGTGCAGGTGGTACGCCTGGCCAAGCCCGGCTGGCGGGTGGAGATTGCGGTGCAGGCGGCCCTGCGGGGGTAGCCAAGGGCAAGCGTCATCTTTCCTGCGGGGCCGACTTGTGAGGGCGACTTCAGTCGCCCATCCCCGCGTTGATCACCGACACGCCCTTGATCGAAGTCCGTGGGCGACTGAAGTCGCCCCCACGCCGGAACCGACCCTGCCGCGATGGGTCCACACACCTGTTCCAGCAGAGCGCCGGCAATCCCCCATCAGCCGTAAGGCTTTGTTTTTCGACAGAAGGCGGGGTGGTCCGCTAAAATACTCCGTTCTCCGCTGCACAGACCCAGGTATCCCGATGACCCAACGCCTGCGTGAAATTCCCTACAACTACACCTCGTTCTCCGACCGGGAGATCGTCATCCGCCTGCTTGGCCAGGATGCGTGGAAGACCCTGGACGCTCTGCGGTCCGAGCGCGTCACCGGCCGATCCGCGCGGATGCTCTACGAGGTGCTGGGGGACGTATGGGTGGTCCAGCGCAACCCCTACCTGCAGGACGACCTGCTCGGCAACCGGGATCGCCAGGGTGCCCTGATCGGGGCCCTGCGCCACCGCCTGCATGAGGTCGAGAAGCGCCGTGAGGAAGCCAGCGCCGAAGATCCCGAGCGCAGCGCCAAGGTGGCCAGCCTGGTGGTGGCGGCCCACGGTGCCGTCGACCGCTTCGCCAAGCTCTTCGACGATACCGCCGAGCTGCGCAAGCGCGTGCAGCGCGAGCTCGCCCGTCACACCCGCAAGGACAACATCTGTTTTGACGGGCACGCCCGGGTGTCCCACGTCACCGACGCCACCGACTGGCGCGTCGAGTACCCCTTCGTGGTCCTCTACCCCGATACCGAGGAAGAGATGGCCCCGCTGGTGAAGAGCTGCATCGAGCTCGGCCTGACCATCATCCCGCGCGGGGGCGGCACCGGCTACACCGGCGGCGCCGTGCCGCTGGATGCCAAGTCGGTGGTCATCAACACCGAAAAGCTGATTTCCATCGGCCCGGTCGAAGATGTGGTGCTGCCCGGCCTGAACGGCCCCATGGGCGCGCCCTACGCCACCATCCGCACCGGCGCCGGGGTGGTCACCGAGCGCGTCTCCGAAGCCGCCTCGGCCGCCGGCCGCGTGTTTGCCGTGGACCCCACCTCCGCCAGCGCCTCGTGCATCGGCGGCAACATCGCCATGAACGCCGGCGGCAAGAAGGCCGTGCTGTGGGGCACCGCGCTCGACAACCTGGCCTGGTGGAAGATGGTCACGCCGGACGGCAACTGGCTCGAGGTGGAACGCCTCGACCACAACTTCGGCAAGATCCACGAACAGGAAACCGTGCACTTCCGCCTCAAGCGTTTCGACGCCAAAGGCTACAAGTTCCTCTCCGAAGAAGTCCTCTCCCTGCCGGGCGCCTCCTGCCGCAAGGACGGCCTGGGCAAGGACGTGACCGACAAGTTCCTGGGCGGCGTGCCCGGGGTGCAGAAGGAAGGCACCGACGGCCTCATCGTGGCCTCGCGCTGGGTGCTGCACAAGATGCCGCCGGTCACCCGCACCGTGTGCCTGGAGTTCTTCGGCCAGGTGCGTGAGGCCGTGCCGGCCATCGTCGAGATCACCGACTACTTCAAGCCGGGCGGTGCCGGCAACGCCGCCGGCGTGCTGCTGGCCGGCCTCGAGCACCTGGACGAGCGCTACGTGAAGGCGGTGGGCTACACCACCAAGGCTAAGCGCCACGGCCGGCCCAAGATGGTGCTGATCGGCGACATCGTCGGCCACGACGAGGCCGCGGTGATGACCGCCGCCTCCGAGGTTATCCGCATGACCAACACCCGGGGTGCCGAGGGCTTCATCGCCGTCAGCCCCGAGCAGCGCAAGAAGTTCTGGCTCGACCGCTCGCGCACCGCCGCCATCTCGCGCCACACCAACGCCTTCAAGGTGAACGAGGACGTGGTGATCCCCCTGCCGCGCATGGGCGACTACTGCGACGGCATCGAGCGCATCAACATCGAGCTGTCCACCCAGAACAAGCTGGCCCTGTGCGATGCCCTCACCGACTACCTGCAGGGCGAGCTGCCCCTGGATACCGGTGACGCCACCATCTCCCGGGACGAGCTCATGGGTGAGCGCCGCAAGGACGCCCTGGACTACGTGGCCCTGGTGCGTCGCCGCTGGCAGTGGCTGCTGGACAACCTGGACCTGCCCCTGGCCCAGGCCGAGCCGCAGTTTGCCGATTACGGCATCCAGGCCGCCGAGCTGTCCAACCGGGCCGCCAACCCGCGCCTGTTCCACCGTCTGCAGGACTACTCCGTCCGTACCGGCTGGAAGACCGAGCTCAAGCCCCGCCTCGACAAGATCTTCGACGGCCAGCTGTTCGGGCCGGTGCGCGAGGGCATCAAGAAGCTGCACAAACAGGTGCTGCGCGGCCGCGTCTTCGTGGCCCTGCACATGCACGCCGGTGACGGCAACGTGCACACCAACATCCCGGTCAACTCCGACAACTACGAGATGCTGCAGACGGCCAACAAGGCCGTGGACCGCATCATGGAGCTGGCCCGCAGCCTGGACGGCGTGATCTCCGGCGAGCACGGCATCGGCATCACCAAGATCGACTATCTCACCGACGCCGAGATGGCCGGCTTCTGGCAGTACAAGGCCAAGGTCGACCCGGAAGGCCGCTTCAACCGCGGCAAGTTGATGCGCGGCGGCCCGCTCAAGGGCAACCTCGACAACGCCTACACCCCCAGCTTCAACCTGATGGGCCACGAGTCGCTCATCATGGAGCAGACGGCGATCGGCGAGATCTCCCACGACATCAAGAACTGCCTGCGCTGCGGCAAGTGCAAGCCGGTGTGCTCGACCCACGTGCCCCGCGCCAACCTGCTCTACAGCCCGCGCAACAAGATCCTCAGCACCTCGCTGCTGATCGAGGCCTTCCTCTACGAAGAGCAGACTCGCCGCGGCGTGTCGCTGGCCCACTGGGCCGAGTTCGAGGACGTGGCCGACCACTGCACGGTGTGCCACAAGTGCGAGAAGCCTTGCCCGGTGGACATCGACTTCGGCGACGTGTCGATCAAGATGCGCAACCTGCTGCGCGAGCAGGGCAAGAAGTCCTTCAACCCCGGCAAGGCTGCGGCGATGGCCTTCCTGACCGCGAAGGACCCGGCCACCATCAAGCTGATCCGCAGCTCGATGATCGGCCTCGGCTACAAGGCCCAGCGCCTCGGCCACCGCATCGGCAAGAGCCTCGGGCTGATCCAGGACCAGGTGCAGCACCCGCCGGCAACCCTCGGCAAGCCGCCCATCAAGGCCCAGGTGATCCACTTCATCAACAAGCCGATGCCGGGCGGCCTGCCCAAGCGCACGTCCCGCGCGCTGCTGGACATCGAGGACGACACCATCGTCCCGGTGATCCGCAACCCGCAGGTCAAGCGCGACGAATCCGAGGCGGTGTTCTACTTCCCGGGCTGCGGCTCGGAACGCCTGTTCAGCCAGGTCGGCCTCGCCACCCAGGCGATGCTCTACCAGGTGGGCGCCACCACCGTGCTGCCGCCGGGCTACCTGTGCTGCGGCTACCCGCAGACCTCCGCCGGTGAAGAGGACAAGGGCCAGCAGATCACCACCGACAACCGGGTGCTCTTCCACCGGGTCGCCAACACGCTCAACTACCTCGACATCAAGACGGTCATCGTGTCCTGCGGCACCTGCATGGACCAGCTGATGAAGTACCAGTTCGAGAAGATCTTCCCCGGCTGCCGCCTGCTCGACATCCACGAATACCTCATGGAAAAGGGCCTGAAGCTCGACGGCATCACCGGCGCCCGCTACATGTACCACGAGCCCTGCCACACCCCGATGAAGGTGCACTCCGGCATCAAGGTGGCCAACGAGCTGATGGGGACGCGGGTCGATCTGTCCGACCGCTGCTGCGGCGAATCCGGCACCCTGGCGGTGTCGCGTCCCGACATTTCCACCCAGGTCCGTTTCCGCAAGCAGGAAGAGATCGAGAAGGGCGCCGAGAAGCTGCGCGGGGCCGACGCCGCCACCCCGGTGAAGATCCTCACCTCCTGCCCGAGCTGCCTGCAGGGCCTGTCCCGCTACAGCGGCGACGCCGGCGGCGTGGATGCGGACTACATCGTGGTCGAGATGGCCAAGCACATCCTCGGCGACAACTGGATGTCCGACTACGTGGCCAAGGCCAACAGCGGCGGCATCGAGCGCGTGCTGCTGTAAGCCTGTCGCTCACGTCTGCTGCACCACACCGAGGCCCGCGAAAGCGGGCCTCGGCACATCCGGAGCCGCCGCCTACTTGCTGTTGGCGCTCTGCAGGTCGGCGATGATCCGGGCCTGCAGCCCGCGGCTCAGGTACTGGGCCGCCAGCCCGGTGGCGAAGAAGCGCTCGAGCCTGAGCTTGGGCGAGGTGGTGGCCTGGTCGGCCTTGAACTGCCCGAGCACCGAATAGGCTTCCCGGTCGTAGGTGCCGCCTTCGCCGCCGAGCTCCTTGTACTGCGTCTTGCGCTCGACCGCGAACAGCGGCATCACCGCGAAGTTCTTGCCCGAGTAGCCCAGCGAGAAGTCGATGCCTGCGCCGCCGCCGGTTTCGACCGAGGGCTTGATATCGACGCCGTAGGCGTCGTACTGGCCGAAGATCAGGGGCTTGAGGATGGTGGGCTCGGGTGGGGTTTCGGCGCTGGCCGGGGGCGCCTTTTTCTCGTCTTTCTCCCCGTCCTTGCCGTTGGCCGGGGCGATGGCGGGCGGGCATTTTCCGTCCGGCTGCATCCCGCATTCGTAGGCGCGCGCCAGATTCACCGCGGCGACGCCCGTCGAGAAGAAGCGCCCGATCCCGACGCTGTGATTCGTGGCGTTCGCGTTGTTGCTGGTATCCGGGCTGCTGCTGTTGCGGAACTGGGCGAACACCGACACGGCGTCCTGCTCGATCGCCGCGGCGTCGTGGGATTTGGCCCGGCGCTGATTGACCCTGCCGTCGCTTTCCACGCCGGCGACGGGCACGACGGCCAGATCGGTGGCCTTGAAGCCGATGTTGAACTGGACCATCCCGGTGGTGGGCGTTGGATGCAGGCCGATGCCCAGATCGTAGGTCTCGACGAACAGCAGGTTCTCCCTGTTGCTTGCGCAGGCACCCAGCAGGAGCGGCAGCAGGAGTGCGGAGGCGACTCGGGTCTTCATGGTGACGCTCCTTCTCGGCGGGTTGGCGGTGGCACGGCGCACAGGTCGGGGTGCTGCGTCAGCAGCTTGTCCACACCCTTCAGGTCTGCCGCGCTTTCGATCCACAGCACGACCCGGCAATCGTCGGCGTGGCCACGCACCCAGGCATGGCGGGCGTAGCCGGCGGTGAAACCCACGGGCGTGTCGACCAGGCCGAGCCCGGAGACTTCGGCCACGTAGGCATGGCTGGGGTCGACCACCCTGACCTGCAGCACGCCGAAGTGACGCTCGACACGGATCGCGTCTGGCCCGGCGCTGACATGCACCGTGGTGCAGCCGCACAGCACGGCGCCCAGGGCGACAAGCCCAGCGGCGGCATTGCGGCGACGGGGCGTCATGGCGTCTGGTGGGGCGCGGAGCCGGCCTGAGTGCTTTGTCATCCTTCATGTAAGGACACGATGGGCACGGGGGCAAGCGCAATCGGCATGGCGCGGCCGATGCGGCTGCCGGATGCGACGAGGCCCGCTTGCGCGGGCCTCTCATGGTGCGGGTTTAAAGGTGGATCAGTACCACGTCACCTTGCCGTTGCTGGTGTCGTACAGCGCGCCGACGATGCGGATCTTGCCCTCGTCCTCCAGCGTCTTCAGCACCGGGCTCTCGGTCCGGATGCGTGCCACCACCTGCTTCACGTTGAGCTCGGTCACGTCATCCACGAAGGCGTGGTTGTGGGAGTTGTGCTCGCCCGGCGTCGAGGCGGCGGCCACCGCCGGCTTGAACTTCTCGAGCAGCGTGGTGAGGTTGCCCAGCTTCACGTCGTCGCAGGCGCCCTTGATCGCGCCGCAGCTGGTGTGGCCCAGCACCACGATCACCCGCGAACCGGCCACCTTGGCGGCGTATTCGAGGCTGCCCAGGATGTCCGGATTGACGGTGTTGCCGGCCACCCGGGCCACGAAGAGGTCGCCGATGCCCTGGTCGAACACCAGCTCCGGTGCGGCGCGGGAGTCGATGCAGCCGACCACGCTGGCAAACGGGAACTGGCCCAGCGCGGTGGTCTGCACCTGCGCCTTGAGGTTGCGGCGCAGCGGTTTGTTGCTGGCAAAACGGGCGTTGCCGGACTTCAGGATGTCGATGGCCTTGTCCGGCGTGATGCTGGCCTGGACCGACTTGGTCAGCGTGGCACCGGTGGTGTAAGGCTTGGGCACCACCGGGCCGCCGTGGTCGTCGGCCGCGAAGGCGACGCCGCTGGCGGCCAGGACGGCCAGGCCGAGGGTGAGGAAGCGGGTGGTCAGCGTTTTTTTCATGATGTCTCCCTTGGTGGATCGCGTGTCGCCGGATTGCGGTCGCGCGGTCGAGGTTCATCGGCACGCCGCTGAAAAAATTTAAGCGCAGAACCCACGGCATATCCAGGCTTCCGGGTAAGGACGCTGCCCATCGTGGGCGCGGAAGCCGGGCGTGGCGGGAAAAGGCTTCGTGCTATCCTGCGACCCCCGTTTTTCCGGTCGCGCACGGGCGCGGTCGTCCTCCATGAACGACGAACAAATCATCACGCCGGCGCCTGCCGACGACGAAGCCGCCAAGCCTGCCGGTCGTGCCAGGGCGCCGGCCCGCAGCCGCAAGAAGGCAGAGGCCGCGCCGGCCGATGGCGCCGCGCCCGCCGTCGAAGGCCCCGCCAAACCCGCCCGCGCCAAGCGCGCCCCCCGCAAGCCCAAGGCCAAGCCGGAGGCGGAAGCCCCGGTGGCCGAGGTGATCGCCGATCTGTTTGCCGCCGAAGCGGTGGTCGAGCCTGTCGCCGCGCCGGTCGAGGCGTCGCCCGTCGCCGCCGAGCCCGAAGCCGTGGCCGAAGCACCCGTCGACGTGGCCGTCGAGACCACAGAGCCCGCCACCGACGAAGCCCCCGTCGCGGAAGCCGAACCCGACGCCGCGGCCGACGAAGCCACCCCGGACGCCGACGCCGAATCGCCCACCGGCCCCCGCCGCCGGCGCAAGCGTCGCCGCGGCAAGGGTGAGCGCAGCGCCAGCGGTACGGCCGACGAGAGCGACGCCCAGGCCGAACTGCCCGAACTCGCCCTTGTGGACGACACCGCGCCCGTCGAACCCATCCTTGCCGACGGCGAAGCCGTGGTCGACGTGGCCCCGGAAGCGGATGTCGCGCCGGAACCCGAACCCGCCGAGCCGCTGCCTCTCACCGTGGTGAGCCTGGGCCTGGAGCAGCCGCCGGTGCTCTCCGCCGCCGCCCTCGACGCCCTGCGCGGCGCCCGGGTGATCCTCGGCACCGCCGAAGCGCTGGACCGCCTCGCCGGCCTCGCGCTGGAGGTGCCCCAGGAGCTGTGCGGCGCCGATTCCATCCACCTCGACCTGCGCCGTATCGGCCACGCTGGCAGCGTGCTGGCGGTGGTGGGCGACGGCGCCGGCGACGGCCCCGGCCTCGAGCTGCTGGCCGAGCTGGGCCCCGGCAACGTGCGCCTGCTGGCCGGTGTCGGCCGTGTTCAGGCAGCCTGCGCGTCGCTGGGCCTGTCGGGCGAGATCGTTTCGCTGGTGGATCTGCGGCGTGCGCCGATGGCGGCCCTGCGCGGCCAGCTGCGCGCCCATCGCCTGCTGGCAGTGCCGGTGGCCGATGCCGCCGCCCCTGGCGCGGTGGCCCGGCTGCTGGTGGATAGCGGCTTTGCCGGCGCCCGGGTGTGGGTGTGCGAGTTCACCGCCGATGGCCTGCGCTCGCGGGCGTGGCTGGCTTCCGAGCTGGCCGAGCTGCGCGAGCACTTCGACGCTCACGCGGTGCTGATCGTGGCCACCGGCCCGTCGGCCGGCGTGTTTGCCGAGCTGCCCGGCCTCACCGACGCTGCGCTGGGTGACGACGCCCCGGTCGCCCTGCCGCTGGCCGCGCGCCTGCTGGCGCTGGCCTGGCTGCAGCCGGCGGCGTGGGAGCAGGGCTGGGCGATCTCCGACGGCGAAGCCAGCCTGGCGCTGGAATGGGCCCGGGCGGTGCCGACGGCCCGCGTCCGCGCGGTGGGCGTTGAGCCCAGCCTGCTGGGCGTGGCGATGGCCCGCGCGGGGGTGGGCGAAAACCTCGCCGCGATCCCGTCCGCCTCGCCCCTGCGCTGCCGCGAATGGCCGATGCCCGAGGCGGTGTTCGTGCGCGGTGGTGTCGGCCTGTCGGACTGGCTGGCGGCTGCCTGGGCGCGCCTTTCCCCGGGCGGCCGGCTGGTGGCCACCGCCGAGGACGACCACGCCCGCGCCGATCTGCTCGCCTTTGCCGGAGAGGTGCCCGCCGAAGCCTGGCAGGAGCTGAGCCTCGCCCGCGGTGAGACCGTGGCCGGCCGGTTGCGCTTTGCGCCCGCCGCGCCGATCCGCCTCGCCCTGTGGCGCAAGCCGCTAAACTGAACCGTCGAGTCCGCCAGGAGCGCCGCCGTGCCTGATAACGCAGTGCAAACCGCCTTTCCCGCCAGCCATCGTCCGGCCAGGCCGGGCTGGGTCTATCTCGTCGGCTCCGGGCCGGGCGATCCGGAACTCCTCACCCTGCGCGCCGCCCGCCTGCTGCTGGAGGCCGACGTGCTGGTCTACGACAACCTGGTGAGCGCGGAGGTGCTGGCCTGCGTGCCGGCGGCGGTCGAGCGCATCTACGTGGGCAAGAAGGCCTCCAACCACGCCCTGCCGCAAGGCGACATCAACCTGCTGCTGGTGGATCTGGCCCGCCAGGGCAAGCGCGTGGTGCGCCTGAAGGGCGGCGACCCGTTCATCTTCGGGCGCGGTGGCGAAGAGGTGGAGGAACTGGTGAAGGCCGGCGTGTCCTTCGAGGTCATCCCCGGCATCACCGCCGCGGCGGGCATCGGCGCCTACGCCGGCATCCCGCTCACCCACCGGGATTTCGCCCAGGCCTGCGTGTTCGTCACCGGCCACCTGAAGGACGGCACGGTGGACCTCGACTGGGACATGCTCGCCCGCGGCAAGCAGACCCTGGTGTTCTACATGGGTATCACCCAGCTGGCGACGATCTGCGACAAGCTGGTGGCCCACGGCCTGCCCGCCACCACCCCGGCGGCGGTCGTGCGGCGTGGCACCACCAAGGCCCAGCGCGTGGTCACCGCCGATCTGGCGACCCTGCCGGGCGCGGTGAAGGCGGCCGGCATCACCCCGCCGGCGCTCACCATCGTCGGCGACGTGGTGTCGCTGCAGCCGAGGCTGGCGTGGTTCCACCCGGAGCGCGACGAATGACGGCGGCCCGCTGCCCCGCGCTGTTCGTCGCCGCGCCGTCTTCTGGCCAGGGCAAGACCACCGTCACCGCGGCCCTCGCCCGCCTGCACGTGCGCCAGGGGCGCAAGGTGCGGGTGTTCAAGTGCGGGCCCGATTTTCTCGATCCGCAGATCCACACCGTCGCCACCGGCGCACCGGTCTATAACCTCGACCTGGGCATGTGCGGCGAGGCCGACGCCGCGTGGCGCCTGCACGCCGCCGCGCAGGAAGTGGACCTGATCCTCGTCGAGGGCGTGATGGGCCTCTTCGACGGCAAGCCCTCGGGCGCCGACATCGCCCGCCGCTTCGGCATTCCGGTGATGGCGGTGATCGACGCCAAGGCGATGGCCCAGACCTTCGCCGCGGTGGCCCACGGCCTCGCCACCTGGCAGCCGGATCTGCCCTTCTCGGGCGTGCTCGCCAACCACGTGGGCGGCGAAGGCCACGCCAAGCTGCTGCGCGACTGCCTGCCGGGCGAGATCGCCTGGTATGGCGCGATCCCCCGCGACGCCGATGCCGCGCTGCCCGAGCGCCACCTGGGCATTCTGCAGGCTGCCGAGATCGCCGACCTGGACGAACGCCTCGATCGCCTGGCCGACCATCTGGCCCGTACCGGCGCGGCCGATCTGCCGCCGCCGGTGAGCTTTCCGGCCGCCGAGCCGCCGCCGGTGGCGCCGCTGCTGGCCGGCCGCACCGTGGCGATCGCCCGCGACGCAGCCTACGGCTTCATCTACCCGGCCAACGTCGATCTGCTGCACGCCCTCGGCGCGCGGGTCGAGTTCTTCTCGCCGCTGGCCGGCGACGCCCTGCCCGCCTGCGACGCCCTGTGGCTGCCCGGCGGCTACCCGGAGCTTCACGCTGCGCAGCTTGCCGCCAACGCCCGCTGGCAGGCCGATCTGCACGCCCACGTGGCGGCCGGCAAGCCGCTGCTGGCCGAATGCGGCGGCATGATGAGCCTCTTCGAAAGCCTCACCGACAAGGAAGGTGTGACCCACCCGGGCGCCGGCCTGCTGCCCGGCCACACCCGCATGCAGGCGCGCCTCGCCGCGCTGGGCACCCAGGTGGCCGAGCTGCCCGAGGGGCGCATCACCGGCCACACCTTCCACTATTCGGTCAGCGACACGCCGCTGGCGCCGCTGGTCCGCGCCACCTCGCTGGCCGGCCGCGAGGGCGAGGCGATCTACCGCCACGGGCGGATCACCGCGTCCTACGTGCATTTCTACTTCCCGTCGAACCCGGCGGCCGCGGCGGCGCTGCTGGGCGCCTAGGCGGATTTTCCCGGCGCGGCTGCGGAACCAAAGCCGCCCGCGCCGTGCCACAAGGGCATGAGTCACCCGTTGGGGAGATCGTCATGACCCACGCCACCCGCACCGAATCCGACGCCTTCGGGCCCATCGAGGTGCCCGCCAGCGCCCTGTGGGGCGCTCAGACCCAGCGCTCCCTGCAGCACTTCGCCATCTCCACCGAGCGCATGCCGGCGCCGCTGATCGGCGCGCTGGCTGAGGTCAAGCGCGCCTGCGCCCGGGTCAATGGCGAGCTCGGCCTGCTGCCGGCCGACACGGCCGCGGCCATCATCGCCGCCGCCGACGAGGTGCTCGCCGGCGATCATCCGGACGCCTTTCCGCTGTCGGTGTGGCAGACCGGCTCGGGCACCCAGACCAACATGAACATGAACGAGGTGCTCGCCAACCGCGCGTCCGAGATCCTCGGCGGCGTGCGCGGCATGGGGCGGCGCGTGCATCCCAACGACCACGTCAATCTCGGCCAGTCGTCCAACGACGTGTTTCCCACCGCGATGTACGTGGCGGCGGTGGCCACCCTGCGCGGCTCGCTGCTGCCGGCGCTGCGGGCCCTGGCGACGACGCTGATGGCCAAGGCGGTGGCGTTCGCCGATATCGTGAAGATCGGCCGCACCCATCTGCAGGACGCCACGCCGCTCACCATCGGGCAGGAGATGTCGGGCTGGGTGGCGCAGCTGGATCACGCTGCGGCGGCCATCGAGGCGAGCCTGCCGGCGCTGGGCGGGCTCGCCATCGGTGGCACGGCGGTCGGCACCGGGCTCAACGCGCCGGCGGGGTTTGGCGAGCGGGTGGCCGCGGAGCTGACGGCGCGCCTCGGCCTGCCGCTGCACAGCGCGTCCAACAAATTTGCCGCGCTGGCCGCCCACGACGAGCTGGTGGCCGCCCACGGTGCGCTCAAGACCCTGGCCGCCGCGCTGATGAAGATCGCCAACGACGTGCGCTGGCTGGCCTCCGGGCCGCGCTCGGGGCTGGGCGAACTGGCGATTCCGGAGAACGAGCCGGGCAGCTCCATCATGCCGGGCAAGGTGAACCCGACCCAGTGCGAGGCGCTGACGATGGTGTGCGCCCAGGTGTTTGGCAACGACGTGGCGATCACGGTCGGCGGGGCGTCGGGCAACTTCGAGCTCAACGTCTTCAAGCCGCTGATCGCCCACAACTTCCTGGCCAGCGTGCGCCTGCTGGCCGACGCGATGACGAGCTTCGACGCCCACTGCGCCCGGGGCATCGAGGTGAATCGGCCGCGGGTGGCCGAGCTGGTGGCGCGCTCGCTGATGCTGGTGACGGCGCTCAGCCCGCATATCGGCTACGACCGCGCCGCGGCCATCGCCAAGCACGCCCACCACGCCGGCCTCACCCTGCGCGAGGCGGCGCTGGCGCTGGGTGGCGTGACCGGCGAGGAGTTCGACGCGTGGGTCCGGGCCGAGGCGATGACCGGCCCGGATGCCTGAGCTGGCTTAAGGGGCGGCGGCCACCAGCTCGGCGAGCTTGGCGAGGCCGGTGTCCATCTCGTCCTCGGCGGCGTGGCTGAAGTTGAGGCGCAGGGTGCCGAGGGCGGCGTTGCTGGCGTAGAAGGCTTCGCCCGGCATGAAGGCAACGCCGCGCTCGATGGCCGCCGGCAGCAGCAGGCGGGTGTCCACCGGGCGCTTGAGCTGCAGCCAGAAGAACAGCCCGCCAGCGGGCGTCTGCCAGTCGGCCAGGGCGCCGAAGTGGCGGCGCAGGGCGGCGTCGAAGGCGTCGCGCTTGGCCCGGTAGAAATCGGCCAGGCGGGCAAGGCGGGCCGGGCGCCCGGCGGCTTCGAGCTGCTGCAGCACCAGCCACTGGCTGAGCCGGTTGCTGTGCAGGTCGGCCGCCTGCTTGAGGCGTACCAGCGGGGTGAACAGCTCCGGCGACGCCGCCAGAAAGCCCAGCCGCAACCCCGGCGCGAGGCTTTTCGAGAACGAACCCTGGTAGATCCACGGGCTGCCTTCGATGCCGGCACACACCGGGCGCCGGTCGCAGGCGTCGAAGACCAGATCCCGGTACGGGTCGTCCTCGAACATCGGCACGCCGGATGCCATGCACGCTTCGGCCAGCGCCGCCCGCTCGGCGGCGGTGTAGCAGCGGCCGGTGGGGTTCTGGAAGGTGGGGATGGCGTAGGCCAGGGCCGGGCGGTGGTCGCGGAAGAAGCCGGCGCTCACCGTTTCGGGCGCGAAGGGCAGGAAGCGTGCGCCGAAGAAGCGGAACACCTGCAGCGCGGCAAGATAGGTGGGCGATTCGACGGCCACCGGGGTGCCGGCATCGACGAACAGCTTGCCCACCAGGTCGATGCCCTGCTGGGAGCCGGAGAGCACCAGCACGCGGTCGGGCGTGGCGTCGAGGCCGAGGGCGGCGAGCTCCAGCGCGATGCGCTCACGCAGCGCCGGGTCGCCCTCGGACGGGCCGTATTGCAGGGCCGAATCCGGCGCGGCGAGGCCGAAGTCGGGGAAGGTTTCGGCGGCGGGCAGCCCGCCGGCGAAGGAGATCATGCCGGGCCGCCCTACGACTTCCAGAATCTCCCGGATCGGCGACGGGTGCAGGTCGTGCACGCGGGCGGAGAGGGAGAGCGGAAGACGGTCGGCGGTACGGGAAGGCATGGCTTTCTCCTGGTTGTGCGGGGTAGAATTGGTCAAGTGTATTGACCTATTAATCCTGATCGCATCGCCGAGAAATGTCAATATGGTTGACCTAAATCGCCAGGCCGAGCTGCGCGAGGCCATCGAGCTGTTCTTCTTTGGTTATCGGGCCTTCACCGCGCCCCCGGATCGTCTGCTGGGAGCCTGGGATCTGGGCCGCGTGCATCACCGGGTGCTGTATTTCGTGGCGCGCCAGCCGGGCATCACCGTGACTGCGCTGCAGGGCGTGCTGGGGGTGAGCAAGCAGGCGCTCAACGGGCCGCTGCGCCAGTTGCTGGAGGCGGGGCTGGTGGGCAGTGGCGCCGACGAGAGCGACAAGCGGGTGCGCCGGCTGCGGCTCACCGACAAGGGCGGCCAACTCGAGGCGGCGCTCACGGGGACACAGGTGGAGATGCTGGAGAAGACGTTCTCCCACCTGGGGAAGGACGCGGAGAACGCCTGGAAGCAGGTGATGCAGGCGCTCGCCGCACCGCCGGCGGATTGACGCCGCGGGGCGCGGCTCAGTGCCCCTTGAGGGCGTAGATGCCGGGGGCGTTGCGCCAGTAGCCCTTGTAGTCCATGCCGCTGCCGAACAGGAAACGGTCGGCCACCTCGAGCCCGGTGAAATCGGCGCGCATCGCCGGCCAGGCCTTGCGTTCGTGGTTCTTGTGGACCAGCACCGCCGAGAAGACTTCCTGCGCGCCTTCGGCCTTGAGGAAATCGATGATCGCGGCGAGGGTGTGGCCCTCGTCGAGGATGTCGTCGAGCACCAGCACGGTGCGCTCGCGCAGGTCGTGGGTGGGGCTCACCAGCCAGTCGAGGAGCGTGCCCTGCAGCGCGTGGCCGTAGCGGGTGGCGTGGAGGTAGCCCACTTCGAGGGGAAACGGCAGGCGCGGCAGCAGCCGGCCAGCCAGCACCAGGCCGCCGTTCATCACGGCGTAGACCAGCGGATTGCGGTCGTGCAGGCGGGCGGTGATGTCGGAGGCGAGGCGCGACAGGGCAGCGTCCACTTCGGTGGCGTCGCACAGGCAGTCGGCTTCGTCGCGGACACGGCGGATTTCGTCGAGGTCGACGGGCTTCATGGGGTGGATCTCAGGAAACGAGGTTGCGTGCCCGGCGGACGAGCTGCCAGCCCAGCCAGCCCCGGCGGAGCCAGCGCAGGGCCGCCCTGGGCCGGGCGACCAGCACGAAGATGCCGATGCCCGACAGGATGGGCGCGTTGTTGCGGGCCCACAGGACGCCATCGACGACCTTGTCGATGCCACGGAAGACCGGCGTGAAACCCTGGGCGTGATGAATCAGCGCGGCCCGCTGGTCGGCACTGCGGATCTGCAGGCGCTGCTTGTGCAGGGCCAGTTCGACGAGTTCGGGGCTCATTCTTTGCGGCGCAGGGCTTCCCGGTCGTGGGCGATCTCGGCCAGGCTCGCGCTGAACAGCTTCGACCCGGCACGCAGGCGGGTGGCGGCGCGGGTGGCGGCCCATACCCCGGCGATGAACAGCCCGGTGGTGGCGAGGCCCAGCGCCAGCAGGCGGTGGCTGTCCCAGAACAGCACCGTGAGGAAGGCCATCAGGAAGACGAAGCCGAAGCCGACGAACAGCGCGGCGAGCACGGTGTCGAACAGGAAGCTGCCGGCCCGTAGCTTTTCTTCCTTCAGTTCGACGGAGAAGAGTTCGAGCCGGGTCTGGATCGTGGCCAGCCCGGAATCGGCGAACCCCTTGAGGGATTCGCCGAGGCGCGTGGGCGCGGGATCGCTCATGCGATGTCGCGCTTAGCGGCGGTTGACCAGCAGGCCCAGCAGGAAGCCGACGCCGGCTGCCACGCCGACGGCCTTCCAGGGGTTGTCGTGGACGTAGTCGTCGGTGGCGCGGGCGGCGGCCTTGGTCTTCTCGACGACGGCGGCTTCGAGGTCCTGGAACTTGTATTTGGCAGAGGTGAGGCGCTCGCCGAGACGGGCGCGCACGTCCGCCACCTTGTCACCGGCCTGGCCGGCGGTGAGCTTGAGGAGCTCTTCGGTGTCGGCGACGACGGCCTTGAAATCGGTAACGAGTTTTTCCTTGGTGACTTGTGCTTCGCTCATGGTGTTCTCCTGGTTTTTCTGATTGAGGCAAGGGAAGGCGGACGGGCCGCCCTGCTTGCTGTGTCTGGCGGCCATGTATTCCTGACCAAGGCTAATCCCAATCGTTCCCGAAGGCAAACGGGGATGGTGCTGGCGGCGGTAGGGGCGTCGGTTTGCGATGCGGCGCCACGCATGAAGCATTATTCAATGATTTATAAATTAATTCTATTGAATATCAGTGCCGGGTTTGCCGAAAAGGGTCAGCCTTTTGTCATTCACCGAACGGGTGGTCGTAATCAACGGTGAGCGGCGCGTGATCGCTGAAGCGCTGGTCTTTATATACCGCAGCGTGCCGGGCGCGCTGGCCGAGTTCGGGGGTGGCGATCTGGTAGTCGAGCCGCCAGCCGACGTTCTTTGCCCAGGCCTGGCCGCGATTCGACCACCACGTGTAGCAGGCGTCGGTGGCGTCGGGATGGAGCCGGCGGTAGGTGTCGACCCAGCCCTGTTCGTCGAACAGGCGGCCGAGCCAGGCGCGCTCTTCGGGCAGGAAGCCGGAGTTTTTCTGGTTGGAGCGCCAGTTCTTCAGGTCGATGGCCTGGTGGGCGATGTTCCAGTCGCCACAGACGATGACGTGCCGCCCGCTGGCGCGCAAATCGGCCATGCGATGGATGAACAGGTCCATGAAACGGAATTTTGCAATTTGCCGCTCGTCAGAACTGGAACCCGATGGCAAATATAGGGAAACGACGGACAGCGAGCCGAAATCGGCCTGAAGATAGCGCCCTTCGGCGTCGAATTCTTCATTGTCGATGCCTTCGATGATGCGGTCCGGTTGCTTTCGGGTGTAAATTCCCACGCCGCTGTAGCCTTTTTTTGCAGCGCAATGAAAATAACCGTTCAGCGAACCGGGGTTGATCATTTCCGGCGTCAGGTCGCCGATCTGTGCCTTGAGTTCCTGCAGGCACACGACATCCGCGTTCTGAAGTGCCAGCCAGGGCAGGAACCCTTTCACGCTGGCCGAGCGGATGCCGTTGAGGTTGACGGTCACGACGCGTAACATTTTGTGTAACTTGGTCCGATTTTTGGAAACGACGTGAATTTTAGCCGCGATTTCATTCAGCTCGCCTGCGACAAGGGTGTTCTGCGATTTGGGGAGTTCGTCACCAAGGCGGGGCGGCTGTCGCCCTACTTTTTCAACGCGGGCCTGTTCAACGACGGCGCCTCCTTCGGTCAGCTGTGCGATTTCTACGCGCGCACCCTGGTGGCGGCCGACCTGCCCTGCGACATGCTCTTCGGGCCGGCCTACAAGGGCATCCCGCTGGTGGCCGGCACGGCCATGCGGCTCGCCGAGCGCGGCCACAGCCTGCCTTTCTGTTTCAACCGCAAGGAAGCCAAGGACCACGGCGAAGGCGGTACCCTGGTGGGTGCGCCCCTGGCCGGCCGGGTGGCGATCCTCGATGACGTGATCTCCGCGGGCACCTCGGTGCGCGAATCCGTCGAGATCATCCGCGCCCACGGCGCCACGCCGTCGGCGGTGGTGATCGCCCTCGACCGCATGGAGCGTGGCACCGGCGTCCTGTCGGCGGTGCAGGAAGTCCGCGACACCTACGGCATCCCGGTGCTGGCGGTGGCGACCCTGCAGGATCTCATCGGCTATCTCCATGACAGCCCCGCTCTTGCAGCCAACCTGGCAGCCGTCCAGCGCTACCGGGAAACCTATGGTGTGGCCGCGGAAGCCTGATCCGATGCATCGACGCGCCCTTCTCCTTGCCCTCTGGACCGCGCTGCCCGCGTGGGCGCAGACGCCCACGAAAGGGACGGTGTTCTGCTGCATGGACAACGGCCATCAGGTGTGCGGCGATGTGCTGCCGATGCAGTGCTACGGCAAGGGCTATCGGGAGATGAGTCCCCAGGGCACGGTGCGGCGTCTCGTCGAGCCGCCCCTGACGCCCGAGCAGCTGGCCCGGCGCGAGTCCGAAGAGCGGGCCCGCCGCGCCGAGCAGGCCCGGCTGCGGGCCGAGCAGCGGCGCAACCAGTCGCTGCTGGAGACCTACTCCAGCGTGGCCGACATCGAAACCCGGCGCGACCGCGCGCTGGAAGGCGTCGACCAGGAGCTCAAGCGTGCCGAGGCCCGGCAGGCCCAGCTGCTCAAGAAGCGTGAAAGCCTCAATCGCGAGGCCGAGTTCTACGCCAAGCGTCCGATGCCCTCGCCCCTCGCCGCGGCGCTGCGTGAATCCGACAGCGAACTGGCCGCCCAGGGGTCGGTGATCGAGGCGAAGAAGCGCGAGGTCGAAGCCATCCGCACCCGCTACGAGCAGGATCGCATCCGCTACATCGCGCTGACCGATCCCCGCGGAACCACTCCGCCGCCCCGCTGAAGCATTTTTCCGCCTCTCCGGTGCATGGCGCCGGGCTCACGTTTTTTCACCGCGCATATTCCCCTGTCAATTAGGGGTGCAATTCACTTCTTGGGGTGAAATCCGGGATCGCCTTTACTGGCGAGCATTTCCCGGGTTTTTCCAAATGTATTTCGCCGTTGTATCCGCGCAAGACTTTCTGACATTTGCATTCCGTCAAATCGACCTCGAATGAAAACAAGCGTGTCAGGTGCGCTCATTCTGGGCGGGGGAGGCGAGAAGGTGAATGGTCGCCGTTTTGGTGCATGATAAACTTTGACGCATGCAGGACATCCAGAAAGCCGGGACAGAACGGTGGAGTTCAGATACCTAGGCATACACCTTCTCGCCTTCTTTCCGATTCCAGAAAATAAACATGCTTCGATACAAGATCGTCCCCGTCACTCCGTTTGAACAGAATTGCTCACTGCTGTGGTGTGATGTCTCGCACCGTGCGGCAGTGGTGGATCCTGGGGGTGATGTGGACCGCATCACGGCGGCAATCGACGAACTCGGCCTGACGGTGGAGAAGATCCTTCTTACCCACGGCCATATCGATCATGCTGGCGGGACGGCCGAACTGGCCCGTCGCCTCAATGTGCCGATCGAAGGTCCGGAGCGTGAAGACAGCTTCTGGATCGATGCATTGGCTCAGCAGAGCAAGATGTTTGGTTTTCCGCAGGTCGAGGTGTTCACGCCTGATCGCTGGCTGGTGGACGGGGACACCGTCCGTATTGGCGAGGAAACCCTGGATGTGCTGCATTGTCCGGGTCATACACCCGGGCACGTGGTTTTCTTCAGCACCGCTGCACGCCTGGCGGTGGTGGGTGATGTGCTTTTTGCCGGTTCCATCGGCCGTACCGATTTCCCCCGGGGAAATCACGCCACGCTCGTGAATTCCATCCGTCACAAGCTCTGGCCGCTGGGCAAGGATGTGGCTTTCATTCCTGGCCATGGTCCGATGTCGGATTTTGGCGAGGAGCGCGAAAGCAATCCTTATGTGGGTGACTACGCATGAACTCCGTTTGCGTTAATTGCTGCCGAGGGAGTCTGGCGCGTGGTTGTGGATGGGCGTGCTTAATTTCTCGAAAAAGGTAGACCAGCGTGCGATTCGCTATTCTCGAAGATGATCCGGCCCAGATGGAAGTCCTGACGGGCTGGCTGAGGGAAGCCGGGCACGATGTGCATGGTTTCGGATTGGCTCGCGAATTGATGCGCGTAGCGAGCCGTGAAAGTTTTGATCTGTTCCTGGTGGACTGGGTGCTGCCCGACCTGACCGGTGAGCAGGTGCTGCGCTGGCTGCGCGTGGAGCGCGGCAATGATACGCCGGCGATCTTCATCACCTCCCGCGATGCGGAGGAGGACATCGCCAATGCGTTCAGCGCCGGGGCCGACGATTATCTGATCAAGCCGCCGCGCCGGATCGAACTGCTGTCGCGGATCGAGGCGGTGATGCGCCGCTCCCAGCCGCGCACCAACAACCAGAGTCTGGTGGTGGCGCCGTACAACTTCGATCTGGCCCGCAAGCTGCTGACCGTCGATGGCGTGCCCATCGAGATGACCGACAAGGAGTTCGAGCTGGCGGCCTTCCTGTTCCGCAACCTGGGCCGTCTGCTGTCCCGCGGTCACCTGCTGGAAGCCGTCTGGGGCCGTAACCCCGACCTGGCGACCCGGACGGTCGATACCCACATCAGCCGTGTCCGCAGCAAGCTCAACCTGCGTCCGGAAAACGGCTTCCGTCTGACTCCGACCTACAACTTCGGTTACCGGCTGGAGCGTATCGATCCGTCCGAGTCGCCTTCTCTTGGCACGGCAGTGCTTTCGCCGGCCTGATGCTTTCACGGGGTTCCCGTCCGGGAACCCCGTTTTCCGCGCGCTTACTTCTTCAGCGCGTCACGGATTTCCCGCAGCAGCTTCACGTCTTCCGGATCGGCCGGGGCTTCTTCGACCGGAGCGGGCTCGTCACGCTTGAGCTTGTTCATCGCCTTGATGGCCACGAAGATGGCCATCGCCACGATCAGGAAGTCGATGATCGAATTGATGAACACGCCGTACTTGAACAGCGGGGCGCCGGCCTTTTCGGCCGCTTCCATGGTTTCGAAAGTCTTGTCACCCAGGTTGATGTACAAGTGCTTGAAGTCGACGCCACCCAGCAGCTTGCCGAGGACAGGCATCAGCAGATCCTTGACGAGGGAATCGACAATCTTCTGGAAGGCCCCGCCGATGATCACACCGACGGCGAGGTCGACCACATTGCCTTTCATTGCAAATTCTTTGAATTCCTGAAGAAAACTCATAACTGCTCCTTGTATCGGTTGAAAATGATGGTTATTGGTTTGACGAAACCGGTACCCTGCCAGCAGGGCAAAGGCATCCTTTCCCATCATAAAAGGCAGAATGCCCCTGAAGTTCGTGTCTTTAGCACGGCGTGACACAGTTCAGGACGAGTTTGCGAAGTTTTGCACCCTGCCGTTGTCCGCCAACTAATATATCGAGCCAAACTCGACCGAAAGACACCGTCCGTGGTTTGTCATCCTCTACGTTTTCTGGGCCTGGCCGTGGGTGCCCTGGCATCCTGTGGCGCTGTCGCCGCCGAGCGGGAACTCATCTACACCACGCGCTCGGGCGATACGCTGATCGGTCTGGAACGACAGTTTCTCGCCGCACCGTTTGGCTGGAAGAACCTCCAGCTGCATAACCGCGTGCTGGATTCCCTGCGTGTGCCCGTCGGCGCGAAGCTGCGGATTCCCGAAGCGTGGCTGCGGATCGAGCCGCGGATGGCGCGGGTGATCGCCCTGCAGGGAAATGTGACGATGGATGGTCGGGCCCTCGGGCTCGACGCGAAGGTGCCTGCGGGCGCCTTCCTGCGCACCGGCGAGGGCGCCTTCGTGACCCTCGAGATGCCCGACGAATCCCGCCTGACCGTCCAGCCCCAGAGCGTGGCGCGCCTCGACAAGCTGAACGGGGTGCATGGCTTTGGCGGCCAGAACGCCGAGGTGTTCCTCGAACGTGGGCGGGTCGAGACCAGAGTCGAGGCCCAGCGTGGGCCCGCGGCGCGTTATCAGATCCGGACCCCGAGTGGCTCGGTGGCTGTCCGCGGCACCGAATTCCGTGTCGGCGCCAATGCCGAGGCACACGCCGCCCAGGCCGAAGTCACCGGCGGTGAAGTGCAGTTCAGTCCTGTCGGCAACGGTGCGCCCAAGGCCCTGCCGAAGGGTTTCGGCCTCGTCGCCAAGGCGGGCCAGGCCTTGCCGCCGGTGCGCCCGCTGCTGCCTGCGCCAGGGCTCGACGGCATCCCCGCGAGGTTCGAGCAGGTCGGCGTGAGCCTGCCGTTTGCCAGCGTCGACAAGGCCACCGGCTACCGGGCCCAGGTGGCCCGCGACCAGGCGTTTGCCGACGTGGTGATGGACGGCGTGTTTGCCGCGCCGCCGGCCCGCTTCAGCGGCCTGCCGGATGGCGCCTACTGGCTGCGGGTGCGGGCGATCGACGATGCGGGCCTCGAAGGCCTCGACGCGTCCCGTACGTTTGAAGTCCGGGCCCGTCCGCTGGCGCCGGCCGTGCTGGCGGCCACCGACGGCAGGCTGGCCTGGCGGGCCGAGCGCGACGCGACGCGCTATCGCCTCCAGCTGACCACCGATGGCCGTTTCGCCATGCCGCTGCTCGAGCGCGAAGTGGATGGCCTTGAGTTCGCCCCGCAACTGGCGCCCGGTCGTTACGACTGGCGGGTGGCCAGCGTGGCCGCCGACGGCCATCAGGGCCCGTGGGGTGAGCCCCACGTGTTCATCGTCCGCGCCGCACCCGGCCCGGTCAGCCTGACCACCTACAACCAGCGCCTGCGCTTTGCCTGGCCCGGCGGTGAAAGCCAGATCTACGAGGTGCAGCTGGCGCGGGATGCCGCGTTCACCGATCTGGTCGCCGACCAGCGCATCGGCGAGGCGGCCTTCACCGTGGCGGCGCCGACCTCCGGCACCTACTACCTGCGTCTGCGCGGCACCCACGCGGATGGCACGACCAGCCCGTGGTCGGGCGTCCAGACGCTCCGAACCTTCTATCTGCTGCCCTGGTGGTCACTTTCCTCGCCCGCAGTCCCCAGCCCGTGAGAAGCGTCGGCGGATCCCTGCGCCGCCCCACCGTCGAGTGGGTTGCGGTCACCCTTCTGTGCGTGACGCTGGCCGTGGTGTCGGCGGTGGAGGGCTGGCTGTGGCGCATCGACCAGACGATCTACGACGGCGTGCTCACCAGCTGGGTGGCGCCGCCGAGCGACGAGGTGGTGATCATCTCCATCGACGACGCCAGCCTTGCCAGCCTGGGGCGCTGGCCCTGGTCGCGGCGCGTGCATGCGGCGCTGATCGACCGGGCCCGGGAAGTCGGCGCCGCGGCGATGATGCTGGACGTCCTCCTGGACGCCCCGAGCCGTGACGACCCGGGCGCCGACGAGGCGCTCGCCCGGGCCATGCACAACTTTGGCCGGGTCGTGCTGCCCCTCAGCCAGGCCACGACCGGCTCGGTCTTGAGCGGCGAGGTGCTGCCGCTGCCGATGTTTGTCGAGGCCGCAGCCGCCCTCGGCCACGATCAGCTCGAGTTCGATCCTGACGGCATCGCCCGCAGCGTGTACCTGTGGGAAGGCTTCGGTACGCCCCGGCATCCCCAGCTGGCCCTGTCACTGCTGCGGGTCATCGATCCGACGGTGCGCGGCCTGTATTCGCAGCCGGCCGCCCGTGAAGGCGCGGATGCCCAGCAGTGGCAGCGCGCCAGCTGGCTGCGCATCCGTTTCTCCGGCGCGCCGGGGAGCTACATCCATTATTCGTACCGTGCGGTGCTGAGCGGCGAAGTGCCCGCCGCCGCCCTGCGCGGCAAGCTGCTGCTGGTGGGCGCCACCGCGGCGGGCATGGCCGAGGCGGTGCCGACGCCCACCTCCGGGCTGTCCCGCTCGATGCCCGGCATCGAGTTCCAGGCCAACGTCTTCGACGCCCTGCGTGGCAACGGCGTCATCACTCCGCTGCCGGCGTGGGTCGCGGGGCTGGTGGCCGGGCTGATGGTGGGCGGGCTGATGCTGGTGCTGCTCTACGCGGACGCCCGCATCGGCCTGATGACCTCCTTTGCGCTCGCCGCCGCCGCGCTGCTGCTGGCAGCACTGGGGGTGACGCTCGGTGGCTGGTGGTTCGGCCCGGCGTCGGCGGTGCTCGGCTGCATGCTGGCCTATCCACTGTGGAGCTGGCGACGCCTCGAGGCCGCCCAGCGCTATCTGGATGCCGAGCTGATCGCCCTCGAGCGCGAAGGCTCGCCCCTTGGCCTGCTGCCCGACGATTCCGGCACCGCCGCCGCCGATCCGCTGGAGCAGCGCATCCGCATCGTCCGCCAGGTGGCCCAGCACCAGCGGGACGTGCGCCGCTTCATCGCCGACACCCTGGAGCACCTGCCCATCGGCGTGGTGGTGATCGACCAGCTTGACCGGGTGATCCTCCACAACGAACGCGCCCGCTACCTGCTGCGCGCCTTCCGCAGCGACGCCCTGCTGGCCGCCCTGCGCGAGCTGCCGTGGCCGGTGTATGTGCCGATGCGTGACGGCCTGCCCGACCTGTCCGGCTTCTCGGGCATCCGCCAGTTCGAGCTGACCCCCGACAAGAAGCGCTACCTGCTGGTGTCGGTGGCCGATCTGGTGACCGAATCCAGCGGTCGGCCCGGGCGAGTGATCGGCCTGGCCGACGTCACCGCGATGCACGAAGCCCAGCGCAGCCGCGAGGACACCATGCACTTCCTGTCCCACGACCTGCGCGCCCCGCTGGCGTCCATCCTCACGCTGATCGACGGCCACCAGGGCGAGAGGGTCGACTGGGCCATCCAGATTCCGCGCATCGCCCGCTATGCCCGTTCGGCGCTCGATCTGGCCGACGGCCTGTTCCGCCTGGTGCGCGCCGAGGGTTCCGACCCGAAGGACTTCGTCGAGCTGGATCTCGCCGGTCTGGTTGATTCGGCCGCCGACGAAGTGTGGCCCCAGGCCCACGCCCGGGGCATCCGGGTCGAGGTGGATACCCGCGACGCCGAGACCGAAGAAGCCATCGTGCGGGGCGACTTCTCGCTGCTGCGCCGGGCGGTCATCAACCTGCTGACCAACGCCATCAAGTATGGCGCTGCCAACAGCACGGTGGCGGTGCGCCTGTCGGCCGAGGGGCCGGACTGGGTGATCCGGGTCAGAGACCAGGGCGAAGGCATGCCGTCGGACGCGCTGCCGCGGCTGTTCAAGCGCTTCTCGCGCATCGTCGACGAAGGGCGCGACAAGCCCACTGGCGTCGGCCTCGGCCTGCTCATCGTGAAGACCGTGGCCGAACGCCACGGCGGCTCGGTGAACGTCGAGAGCGAGCTCGGCAAGGGCAGCACCTTCGAACTGCGCCTGCCGCTGCGCAACTCCACCGCTCCGCTCGTTACGGGCTGAGCGGGGGCCTTGGGGTAAGATCGAGGCCACGGGAGTCGTGATTTCTCCGGAAATGCGTTTCAAATACCTCAAGTACCTGGCCTTCGCCCTCGGTGGCGCCAGCACGGCCGTCGCCACCGGTGCGCTGTATCTCTACGCCACCTTTGACGGCGCCCGCCTGGCGACCGACCTGAGCCACTTCACCAAGCAACGCCATCAGCGCACCCTGCGCTTCGACGGCGCGGTGGAGCTCGCCATGTTCCCGCGGCTCGAGCTGCGCCTGCCGGCCATGTCGCTCTCCGGGCGCAACGGCGACGGCGAATGCCTGGGCATCGAGCGCGGCACGCTCGGCGTGCGGCTGTTGCCGCTGCTGGCCCGGCAGGTGGTGGTGGATCGGGTCGAGGCCGACGGGCTGCGGCTCGCCCTGCGCCGGGGCAAGGATGGCAAGCTGTCGGCGGCCGATCTCCTCACCCCGCTGCCCGCCGAGGCGCCGCTGGAGTTCAACGTGGACCGGCTGGCGGTGACCGGCGGCGTGCTCAACTGGATCGACGAAGCTAGCGGGCGCAACTTCGCGCTGTCCGACATCAACCTCGGCACCAGCCGGCTCGGGCGCAAGGCCGACGGCCGGCTCGAACTTTCCGCCAGACTCACCCAGGCCACGCCCCTCACCGATGTGCGCATCGAGCTGCAGACCGGCTACCGCCTCGATGGCGACGCCGGCCACCAGGCCCGTAGCGCCCACCTGGCCGTCCGCGGCGCGTTGGCCGACCGGGCTGGCGTCGATGTGGATCTGGCGCTCGCCGAACTGCTGCTGCCCACCGACGGTGCGCCCGAGGCGAGCGGCCTGAGCTTCGTCGGCAAGGACAAATCCGACGGGCGCGCGCTGGAGCTGCGTGTCACCGCGCCGCGGGTGGTGCTGGGCGCCGCCGGCCCCGAGGCCGCCACCGCCGAAGCCGCGCTGCGGATGGATGGCAAGGGCTACGGCGGACAGCTGCGCGCCCGGATTGCGGGCCTCGTCGGCAAGGGCAACCTGCTGGCGGTGGAAAAGCTCAGCGCCGACATCGACTGGAAGACCCCGGCGGGCCGGCTCGCCGGCAGCCTGGGCGGCGCCGCCAGCTGGCAGGCCGACTCGCGGGTGCTGGACATCCCGGCGCTGGCCGGCGAGCTGGGCCTTACCGCCGGCAAGTCCGGCGCCACGCCGCTCAAGATCGTCGCCCAGCTTGGCGGCAAGCTCGACTTCGGCCGCGACAATGGCGGCGGCAAGCTCGATCTGCGCTTCGACGAAAGCCATCTGCAGGGCAGCTGGAGCCTGCCGAAGCTCTCTGTGCCGAACCTGGGCTTCGACCTCGATGCCGACCGCTTCGACGCCGATCGGCATCTGGGTCCCATCGACGGCGCCACCCGCATCGACGCCGCGGCCCTGGCGGGGCTGGACGCGGACGGCGTGCTGAAGATCGCCAGCCTCAAGCTCGGTGGCCTGCGCCTCGAACGCCTGCGGCTGCCGCTGGCGCTCCACGGCGGCAAGCTCGCGACCACGGCCTATACCGGCAATCTCTACGGCGGCACGCTGGAAGGCACGGCCAGCCTGGCGGAGGGCAACAGGCTCCAGTGGCGCAGCTATGTGCAGGGCGCCAACCTGGCGCCGCTGTTGCGCGACATGACCGGCCGCGAGCCGGCCAGCGGCGCGCTCAACCTGTTCATCGACGTGAGCGGCGCCGGCCAGACCCTGGCCGACGTGCGCCAGAGCCTGGTTGGCCAGGCCCGCCTGCGCCTGCGCGGCGGCGTGCTGCGCGGCATCGACGCCACGGCGGCGCTGAAGGAATGGCGCGGCGCGATCCAGGCCCGCCAGCCCGCCAGACGCCCGTACCGGGACGCCGAGAGCACGCCGGTGGGCGAGCTCACGGTTGGTTTCGAGGTGGCCGGCGGTCACGCCCGCAGCAACGATCTGCAGGCCCGCAGCCCGACCCTGGCGATCACCGGGGGTGGCAGCATCGATCTGGCTGGCCCGGGCGTCGACGCCCTTGCCCGGTTGAGCTTGCTGGCAGTGGCGCCGGTGGATATGCCGCTGTTGGGCAGTCTGCGCGGCGCAGCGGTGCCGGTGCGGGCCCGGGGCGCCCTGGGGAAGCCCGAATGGCAGGTTGATCCGTCTGCTGCGCCGCTGGCGCCGGTGAAGCCGGTAGCACTTGCCCAGCCCGCGCCGCCTCCGCCCAGGCCGGTGGCAAAACCGGCGCCGCCGCGTCCGGCGGCTGCCGCTGCTGCGTCAGCGCCCGCTACGCCGCCGGTAGCTCAGCCGGCGCCTGCCGCGGCTCCGGTCGCAGCGCCAGCCCCCGCACCCGCGCCGGAGCCCGGGAACTAGGCCGGTTTCCATACTCCTCCGTACGGTGCTAGATTTGATCCCTGCTGCACCCACAAGAATACCGAGGAGACTTCATGAGCATTCCGTCCGTTTTTCGCGGCGCCCTGCGCCTGCCCGCCATCGCCGCGCCGATGTTCCTGGTGTCCGGCCCGTCGCTGGTCATCGAGACCTGCAAGGCCGGGGTCGCGGGCACCTTTCCGGCGCTCAACGCGCGCACTTCCGAACAGTTTGATGCCTGGCTGGGGGAGATCTCCGGCGCGCTGGCCGCGGCGAAGGCTGCCGATCCGTCGGCGGTGGTGTCGCCCTACGGCGTCAATCTGATCCTCCACGCCTCCAATCCGCGGGTGGCGCCGGATCTGGAACTCATCTGCCGCCACAAGGTGCCCTTCGTCATCACCAGCCTGGGCCACCCGGGCGAGGTGGTGAAGGCGGTGCATGAATACGGCGGGCTGGTGTTCTCCGACGTGATCCACGCCTACCACGCGAAGAAGGCCATCGCCGCCGGCGTGGACGGGATCATCGCGGTAGGCGCCGGCGCGGGCGGCCACGCGGGCACCCAGAGCGGCTTCAGCCTGGTGCGGGAGATCCGCGAGTTCTGGGATGGCACGCTGGTGCTGGGGGGCTCGATCTCGGATGGGCAGACGGTGCGCGCGGCCGAGGTGCTGGGCGCCGATTTCGCCTACATGGGCACGCGCTTCATCGCCACCGCCGAATCCAACGCCCAGGACGCCTACAAGCAGATGCTCATCGACAGCGCGGCGGGCGACGTGGTCTACACCGACGCGATCTCCGGCACCAACGCCAACTTCCTGTGGCCGAGCCTGGAACGGCTGGGCCACAAGCGCGAGGAGCTGGTGCAGGGCGTGGGCAAGGGCAAGCTGAAGGCCCTGTCGGACGAGGCCAAGGCCTGGCGCGATGTGTGGAGCGCCGGCCACGGCGTGGCGACGATCCACGACGCGCCGCCGGTGCGCGCGCTGTGCGACCGGCTGGCGGCGGAATACCGCGCGGCCTGCGGGCTGCCGCCGAGCGCGGCCGTCACGGGCTGACCGCCGCGCTTCAGGCGGTGGGGGGAGGCAGGCTGGCGCGGGCGGGTCGTCCGCGCTTGCCGTCGTACATGCGCTGATCGGCCTGGTTGAGCAGGCCGTTCGGGTCCTGCGCGTCGTCCGGATACACCGCCAGGCCGATCGAGCAGCTGATGCGCACGTGGCAGTGGCCGAGGTTGATCGGCAGCGCCACGGCCTGAGTGATCTTGGCGACGATGGCCGCCAGCGAGCAATCATCGCCAGCCTCGTACAACAGCACCGCAAACTCGTCACCGCCGTAACGGGCGACCCGGTCTTCGGCGCGCACCACCCGCCGCACCCGATAGGCCACCACCTTCAGCACCGTGTCGCCGGCCTGGTGGCCGTGGGTGTCGTTGATTGCCTTGAAATCGTCCAGGTCGATGAACAGCAGGGCGATGCGCTCGGTGACCTCCCGCGCGCCGGAGATCGCCGCCCGCAGGTGGCGCTCGAAGTGGTCGCGGTTGAGCTGGCCGGTGAGGCTGTCGTGGTTGGCGCGGAATTCGTTGCGGCTGGCCCGCTCGTGGAATTCGGTGATGTCCACGATGGTGCCGATGAAGCCGCGGATCTGGCCGTGCTGGTCGCGCAGGGCGCCGGCTTCGGCGCGCAGCCACAGGGGCCGGCCGCTGGGGTGGATGTAGCGGAATTCTTCCGAGAAGCGGGTTGCCGACTTGACCGCCAGCAGCCAGCGGTCGTGGATGCGGTCCTGTTCGGCGGCGGGGAGCAGATCCGGCCACGGGCTGCCGGCCACCTGGGCGAGCTCGCGGCCCAGGAGCTGCTCGCCACGTTCGTTGAGAAAGGTGCAGCGGGCTTCGGCGTCGGCCTCGAAGAGGCCGGCGGGAGCCTGGCGGGCCAGCTCGCGGAAGCGCATCTCGCTGCGCTGGAGTTCTTCCTGGGCGCGGGACAGGCGCAGCAGGTCGTTGCGCAGCTGGTGGGCCTGCTGCTTGAGAAGCGCCTCGCGGTGCACCGCCTCGGTCACGTCGCGCACCTGCAGCAGGCACATGCGCCGCGCGCCGTCGTTGGTGGGGGTGACGTCGATGGCCTGCATCATGCGCTGGCTGTGGTCGCTGCCCGGCGGGTAAAGCGGCAGCGGCATCGGGTGCAGGGCGTGGGAGAGGCGGGCGGTCCAGCCGAAATCGATGGCTTCGCGCACGACCAGGGTGAGCCGCGGGTCGATGTGCTTGCCGAAGGCTTCGCTGAGCGTCATGCCTTCCGCCTCGGGCGCGGCGCGGGTGGCGCGCTGGGCGATCCAGCGGTTCCACAGGCGGATGCGTCCTTCGTGGTCGAGGAGGATCAGCCCGATGTCGACGCTGTCGGCCAGGAGGCGGTTATCGTTCATTGGAGCGCCGGGGTGGGCAGCCTGAACAGCTCGGCAACGCGAGCCATGAACTGGTCCACCGACGGCACGTCCATCAGGAACAGTACGAAGCCCGACAGGTTGTGGGCGGACATCACCATGCCGATCCGGGCAACGAGGATCAGGTTGTCCGGGGCCTTGTCGTCGAGCAGATGGGCGGCGTCGCTGCACTGGACACGGGGCAGGGAGCCGATCAGCTCGGTGCCGAACAGGTTGGCGAGGCTGCTCATGCAGCTGTTGATGATGATGTTGCCGATCTCGGCGAGGGCGTCCTGTTCGAGTTCGGTGATGTGCTGGATCGGCGTGTCGTCGCCCAGCATGCGGCGGACGATTTCGAGGCTGCCGTGCTCAGGAAAGAGCAGCAGCGCGTCGGTCACAAGGCCGTCGCTGCCGGTGAAGCTCTGGTTGATGCGGCACAGGCGGGCCGGGTCGTGGTCGGCCTTGCCGCCCTGCAGGCGGTCGGTGAGGTCGTCGCGGGACATGAACTCGACCACGGGCACCGACAGTTCGATCTCCTCGTGGACGATGGCCGCGAAGGTGGCGGCGGCTTCCCCGAGTGACAGGTTGAAGGCTTCCGCCAGGGCATCCATCTCGAGATCGGAGAAGTTGCGCATCGCGTCAGTCCAGCAGGCCGAGAATGCTGGCAACCACCGGTTCGGTGATCGGCTTGCGGAAGAAATGCACGCCCAGCTCGGCGGCCCGGCGCTGGATGACCTCCTGGACGTTGGCGGTGAGCAGGGCGAGCCGGATCTCGGGATGGCTGGACCGCAGCTTCTCGGCCAGTTCAAGCCCCGACATGCCCGGCATGTTCATGTCGATCACGACGAGTTGCGGGGCCTGGCTGGCGAGCAGGGCCAGTGCCTCGTTGCCGTCGCCGGCCTCGAGGATGTGCACCCCGGGGCGCAGGCTCCGGATGACTGAACTGCACAACATGCGGGAGGCGCGGCTGTCATCGACGAGAAGAATGCTGGCTGTCATGGATCACTCCTTGGGTCTGCTGGCGTGCTTACGGCGGCGCAATTGCAAACTTTAGTCAAATCGACTACACGCCGGGTTCCTCGGGGTACAGGAGGCGACCTGGGGCTTTCCCGCATCGGCAGAGACGCCGGCGGGCCGGGCCGGTAAGCTGCGGGCTTGCCCAAACTGCCGGTTGTTGTCCATGTCGCTGTCCTCGCCCTCGCGGGCCTCCCTCGTCACCCGGGTTTTTCTGCCGTTCGCGGCGGGGTATTACCTCTCGTACCTGATGCGCACCGTGAACGCGGTGATCTCGCCCGATCTGACCCGCGAGCTCGGGCTCGGCGCGGCCGATCTGGGGCTGTTGACCAGCACTTACTTCTTTGCGTTCGCGCTCGCCCAGATTCCGGTGGGGATCGCCCTCGACCGCTACGGCCCGCGGCGGGTCGAGGCGCTGCTGCTGCTGCTCACCGGGCTGGGTGCAGCGCTGTTCGCGCTGGGCGACAGCCTGCCGGTGCTGGCGGGGGCGCGGGGCCTGATCGGGTTTGGCGTGTCGGCCTGCCTGATGGCGGGGTTGAAGGGTTTCACCCTGTGGTTCCCCCGGGAGAAGCTGGCGTCGATGACCGGCTACGTGATGTCCAGCGGCGCCCTCGGGGCGGTGACGGCTTCGGCACCCCTCGAGGCAGTGTTGCCCTTCATCGGCTGGCGTGGGGCGTTCTGGGTGGTGGCGGTGCTGGCCGTGCTGGTGGCGGCCACGATCTTCTTCGCGATGCCGGAAAAGGACGATGGCCACGAGAAAGGCGATCTCCAGCAGGCTCTGCGCGGGGTGGGCGAGGTGTTGGCGGCGGTGCCCTTCCGCGGCTTTGCGGCCCAGTCGGCGTTCTTCACCGGCGGTTTCATGGCGCTCCAGGGGCTGTGGGCAGTGCCCTGGCTGATGGAGGTGAACGGCTACAGCCGGGCGCTGGCGGCGGATCACCTGCTGTGGCTCAACGTGGGGATGCTGGCCGGTCAGCTTTCGATCGGCACCTGGGCGATTCCCCTGGCGGCCCGCGGTGTGCCGCCCCTGCGCCTGATGCAGATCGGGCTCTTTGCGAGCATGGTGGTGGAGGCGCTGATCATCGCGCAGGTGGGCCCGACCCTGGTGCTGTGGTGCCTGCTGGGCGTGGTGTCGGCTACCGGCGCGCAGATGTACGGCGTGCTGGCGGGCTACTTTCCGCTGCGCCTCGCCGGCCGGGTGACGACCTGCATCAACCTGGTGGCCTTCGTGGGCGCGTTTGGCGTGCAGTGGGGGCTGGGCGGGCTGGTGGATGGGCTGCGTAGCAGCGGGATGAGCGCCGCCACCGCGCTGGTGGTGGCCTTCGTGCTGTTGCTGGGTGCGCAGGCGCTGAGCTTCATCCCCCTCTCGCGGGCCGGGCGGTTGCAGCCGGTGGCCTGAGGGGCTCAGGCCTCGTCCTGCCTGGCCACGCTGTATTCGCCCCGATTGACCCGCGCCACGGCCGCCGCAAAGCTGGATACGCCGCCGCCCTTGTAGAACAGGCACGGCCGGCCGATGCGCTTGCAGTGGCTTTTCACATGGTAGTAGGCGTTGTGGCTGATGTGGTCGGTGGGGCACAGCACCGCGTCGGCGCCATTGATCAGGTCCGGCAGTCGCGACAGGGATTCCTCCAGCCCGCCGTCGTGGTGGATCAGCCGGATGCCGAGCCGCCCGGCGAGCTCCCGGTACTGGGCGATCAGCGCGGCGCGGCCGCCCACGTAGAGGATGCAGCGCTCGGTGGTGGCCTGGGGGCAGCCGGCGCAGTCGTCACTGCCGGCGCGGGTGCACAGGGTTTCGGCTTCGTCGGTCGCGGGCAGGCTGGCCTGCAGGATGGCTTCGAGGGCGTTGCGCTCCGAGAGCGCGGTGTCACGCTCGGCCGCGATGCGGATGCTCTCCTGATGGGCATCCCTGAGGGTGCTTTCCAGCGTGTAGATGCGCCGGGTGGCGGTGGCGAGGTCTTCGGTGGCGCCCTGCAGGCTCATTAGTCGGCGGCCCAGATCGACCATCACCTGGCCGGACTCGAAGCGGTGCAGGCGCTTCTTCAGCTCGGCAGCCTCGGTGCGGGCGGCGTCCCGCTCCCCGAGGGCCGATTCGGCGGCGGCGAGCTGGCGACGCAGGGCGGTGAGCTCGCGCTTGAGGCCGGTGCGCAGTTCGGTGTTTTCCTTCTCCAGCTGGGCGAGCCGGCGGGTGTCGGCCGCCAGCCCTGCGCCCACCTGGTGGGACAGCATGTGCACGCGCTGGTACGCCGCCTGCAGGGTTTCGGCGGACGCCATGCGGTGGGTGCACAGCGCCCAAAGGGGCCCGGCCACGTCGCCGCGGGCCAAGCTGGCGTGCCATTCGTCGCGCAGTTCGGCATCCGTCTTGAAGCGCGCGAAGCGTGCGATGGCGAGTCGGTAGCGGGCGTCGAGGTGGCGCTGGATGGCTTCGGAGGCCGGGTTGCGGCTGCGGGCGTGGCTCACGGCCTCGACGTGCAGCGCGAAGTCGTCGTCCGGGCGGGCGGCGAAGTGGCAGCGCTTTGCGATGCGCTGCAGGTCGGCCAGCGGCAGGCAGGTGCCGATGATCGGGCAGTGGTGCTGGGGGTCGAGGGTCCACAGGCGTGGGCGGGCGCGGGGCGTGTCGGGCTTGAGCGGCGCGGGCGGCTCGGCGAACACGGCGGCGCCGGGTGGCAGGCGTTCAGCGTTGCGGCACATGGGGCTTCTCCGGGCTGCGGTCGAGACGCTGGCTGGCGCGCTCGCAGAGGTCGCGCAGGTCGCGGTCGGTGTCGGGAAAATCGGCGAGGCGGGCGAGGAGATCGGCGGCGCGGCGGGAGGCGTGGGGGCAGCCGGTTTCGTCGTAGCTCAGCACGGCGCTGAGGGCGCCGGCCCACAGGCTGGCCGGCGGGGCGGATGCGAGGCGGGGTTCCATCGGATCACTCTCTTGTTTGTTGAGAATGATTCGCAATATATGCGTGCTGCGACAGAAAGTAAACGAGAACAATTCTCATGTATGCCTTGCGGGCAGCTTGAATGGATCTGGCGCCTTGCGTCGCTGGTGGGCGGTAAACGCACTGCGGGGCGTGCCCCGGTTTCCCGGAACACGCCCCGCGAGGCTGGGCGACCTGGCTGGCTTACTTGGCGCCGGCAGCAGGCGCGGCAGCGGGGGTGGCGGCAGCGGCGGCAGCCGGTGCGGCTTCGGCCTTCTTCGCGGCGTGCTTGGCAGTCTTCGCGGCCTTGTGGGCCTTCTTCACGGCCTTCGGTGCTTCAGCCTTGGCCGG